>NZ_CP015285.1:1502500-1802500 GCF_001639105.2 Azospirillum humicireducens | reverse complement strand
GCCACCAGCCCGATGGCGATCTCCCATCCCAGGCGGAAGCGGCCGGACAGTCCCTTGGTGTTGCGCTTGGTCAGCTTCAGGTAATCGTCGCCGAATCCGATCAGGCCGTAGCCGATGGTCACCAGCAGGACGATCCAGATATAGGCGTTGGTCAGGTCGGCCCACAGCAGGGTGCTGACCGTCATGGCGATCAGGATCATCAGGCCGCCCATGGTGGGCGTGCCCTTCTTCTTGAAATGGCTCTCCGGCCCGTCGGCGCGGATGGGCTGTCCTTCGCCCTGCTTGCGCTTCAGCCAGGCGATCAGGCGCGGAAAGAACACGAAGCTGATGACCAGCGACGTGATCACGGCGCCGCCGGTGCGGAAGGTCAGGTAGCGGAACAGGTTGAACGGCGTGAAGACGTCGGCCAGTCCGAAGAGGAGGTTGTAGAGCATTTGGGTCCGTCAGCCTCGCGGGCCTTGCGCGGCCGCCTGCGGCTGGTTGGTGGGTTGGGAGGCGGCTTTGTCCTCGCTTTCGCGTCCGCTGTCGAGTGCTGCGAGCGCATCGACGACCAGACCTGTACGACTGCCCAATGACCCCTTGACCATGATAACGTCGCCGCCTTTTACGGCCGCGGTCACGATGGGTGCCAACTCCACGCTGGTTTCGGCCCAGGCGCCGCGCATGGTTTCCGGCAACCGGTCGAACAGCGCCTTCATGTGCGGGCCGCAGGCGAAGACGGTATCGACCTGCGCGGCGCGCAAAGGATCGGCCAATGCGATGTGCAGCGTATCGGCACGCTCGCCAAGCTCGCGCATGTCGCCCAACACGGCGATGCGGCGTCCACCGGCGCCGGGATCGATCTTGCCCAGCACCTCCAGGGTCGCGGCCACGGCGGCGGGGCTGGCATTGTAGCTCTCGTCGATCAGGGTGAAGGCGCCCTGGGGCAGCTTGATGCGCTTGCGGGTGCCGCGGCCCTTGACCGGCTGCAGGCTGGACAGGGAGCGCGCCGCCGCGGCGACGTCGCCGCCCAGCGCCTTCACCCCCAGAAGCACCGCGAGGCTGTTCATCACCCAGTGCCGGCCGGGCTGCGACAGGCAATATTGCAGCCGCTCGCCGCGGATGACCGCGGTCACCGCGCTGCAGGTGGCGTGCAGCGAGCAGTCGATCAGGCGGGCGTCCGCCTCCTCATGCGCGCCGAAGCTCCAGATATTGGTCAGACCGTGGCGGCCTGCGGCGGCGGCCAGCCGGGCATACTGCTCGTTGTCGCGGTTCAGCACGGCAACGCCGTCGGCATCCAGCCCTTCGAAGATCTCGGCCTTGGCATCCGCGATGGCCTCGACACCGGAGAAGAACTCCAGATGCGCCGCTTCCACCGTGGTGATGATGGCGACATGCGGTTTGACCTGCCGCGACAGCGGACCGATCTCCCCGGCATGGTTCATCCCCAGTTCGAACACACCGAAGGTGCTGGATGCCGGCAGGCGGGCGAGCGACAGCGGCACGCCCCAATGGTTGTTCAGGCTGCCTTCGGTGGCATAGGTGGGCCCTTGGGCCGACAGGACATGGCGCAGCGTTTCCTTTGTGCCGGTCTTGCCGACGGATCCGGTGACGCCGACGACCCGCGCGCCGCAGCGGGCACGCCCGGCGGCACCCAGCGCCGCCATCGCCTCCAGCGTATCGACCGGCGTGATCAGAAGCGGCGCGGCTTCAATCGAATTGGCCGGCAACCCGTCCGGGAGATGGTCGACCAGCGCCGCGGCGGCCCCGGCGGCCAGCGCGGCGGCGACGAAGGCATGGCCGTCGAAATTCGGTCCGCGGATGGCGACGAACAGGTCGCCGGGCGCAACCTTGCGGCTGTCGATGGTCACGCCGGTGGCGGTCCAGGCGGATGAGCCGGCCAGACGCCCGCCGGTGGCGGCTGCCGCTTCCGCCGCAGTCCAGAGGATCGCCTTATCCGTCTCGTCGCTCATGCTCCAACCTCCGCTACGGCTTTCCGGGCCTCGTCCGCATCGTCGAACGGACGCACCTCGGTGCCGATCGTCTGTCCCTGCTCGTGCCCCTTGCCGGCGATGACCAGGACGTCGCCGGGCTGAAGCTGCCGCACCGCGGTGCGGATCGCCTCGGCCCGGTCGCCGATCTCCTCCAGCCTGCCGGCCAGCTCCCCGGCGGCACCGGCCAGCACCTGACCCCGCACGAAGGCGGGATCCTCGGTCCGCGGGTTGTCGTCGGTGACGATGGCGCGGTCGGCCAGCCTGGCCGCCAGCGCCCCCATCAGCGGCCGCTTGCTGCGGTCACGGTCGCCGCCGCAGCCGAACACCGTCACCAGATGGCGCGAGGCATGCGACCGCAGCGCCAGAAGCACCGTTTCCAGCGCGTCGGGCGTGTGGGCGAAATCGACGTAGACCGTCGCCCCGTTGGGGTGGGTCGCGACATGCTGCAGCCGGCCCGGCACGCCTTCCAGCAGGGGAAGGGTGGCGAGCGCCCGCTCGGCGTCGCCGCCGGATCCGATGACCAGACCCAGTGCGCAGAGCACGTTCCAGGCCTGGAAGCGACCCGCCAGCGGCAGGTCCACCGTCACGTCGCGGCCGAACACCGACAGGGAGAGGCGTTGGCCATGGGCCCGCGGTTCAACCCCGATCACCCGAAGCTCGGTTCCGTCGAGACCATAGGACAGGATCCGGTGGCCACGTTCGTTACAAATTGCGGCAAAAAAACGGAAGTCGTCACTGTCCGCATTCAGAACGGCCGTGCATCCTGAGGGTAGTATACGCTGGAACAGCATCGCCTTCGCGTCGCGATAGGCGTCCATCGTGACATGATAGTCCAGATGGTCCAGCGTCAGGTTGGTGAAGCCGGCTGCCCGGATCGCCACACCGTCCAACCGGAACTGGTCCAGCCCATGGCTCGACGCCTCCATCGCCAGATGATCGATCCCGGCATCCTTGGTGGCGGCGAGGTCGCGATGAAGCGACACCGGATCGGGCGTCGTCATTCCGCCATACCCGTGCAGGCCGGGGCCGAGCAGACCCAGGGTGCCGAGGCTGCCGGCTGGCAGCCCCATGCGGGTCCAGATCTGGGCGGCGAACTGGACGGTGGAGGTCTTGCCGTTGGTGCCCGTCACCGCCACAACCGTCTCTGGCTGGCGCCCGCCATGGAAGGCGGCGGCCATGCGCGCGAAGGCGAGGCGGGGCTGGGGATCGGTCAGCAGGATGGCGGTCGAGCCGGCGGGCAGCTCCGTGCCCTCGGGGGCCAGCACCGCAACGGCACCCTTGTCGAGCGCGTTGGCGATGAAGGCGCGACCGTCGGCCTTGACGCCGGGCAGGGCGGCAAAGACGAAGCCGGGCCTGACCGCACGGCTGTCGGCGGTCAGCCCGGCGATGTCGGGGTCGGCCGCGCCGGAAGCGGCGTCAGCGTGGCTTGGTCTGAGTTGGGAAAGACGCAACGGTGCTTCCCTTCGATGGGGGTGGTGCGGAAACCGGTGGCAGGGATTGCTGCCAATTTGTGGAGCCGGCGGCGTTCAGGAAGGTGGAGTTCAGGATCTCGGGCGAACTCTCGTCCACCGTCGGCACGTTCAGCAACGGGCCGATCTGCTTGATGATGCGGCCGGCGGCCGGAGCGGCGACCCAGCCGCCGGTGGCGTAGCCGTAAGTCTTGGCCGTGGCCTTCGGCTCGTCGACCAGCACATAGACGACATAGCGCGGGTCATGCATGGGGAAGGCGCCCAGGAACGACGACATGCGCGAGTTCTTCTGGTAATGCCGTCCCTTCTGCTTGTCGGCGGTTCCGGTCTTGCCGCCGACGACATAGCCCTTTACATCGGCTGACTTGCCGGTTCCTTCGGTGACGACGAAGCGGAACATGCGCCGCATCAAATCGGAGGTCTGTCGCGACACGACCTGTTCAGTCGGAATTTCGGCGTCCGAATTGCGCTTCAACAGGGTCGGCTTGTGGAAGAGGCCGCCATTGATGACGGATGCGGCGGCGGCAACCGTGTGCATCGGACTGACCGAAATGCCGTGGCCGAAGGAGATGGTGTAGCTGTTGACCTCGCGCCATGGGTTGGGCACCAGCGGCCAGCCGCTTTCCGGCAACTCCAGACCGGTGGGCTTGGTGAAGCCCATCCTGGTCATGAAAGCCTTCTGTGCCGCGATGCCCACCTGCTGCACCATGCGCACGGAGCCGAGGTTGGAGGAGTGCTGGAACACTTCCGCCACGGTCAGGGCGCGATGCAGGCTGTGGTAGTCGTTGATGGTGAATCGGCCGACCTTGACCGGATTCTTGGCGTCGAACAGGTCGGACGGACGGATCCTACCGGTGTCGAACGCCAATGCAGAATTGAATATCTTGAAAGTTGAACCCATTTCGTACACGCCGAGCGTCGCCCGGTTGAACAGCGTGTCGGGGTTGAGGCCGGTCGGATCTTGCGGGTCGAAGTCGGGCAGCGAGACCATCGCCAGCACTTCGCCTGTGCGCACGTCGAAGACGATGCCGGCGGCGCCGATGGCGCTGAACTCCTGAACCGTCGCGGCCAGTTCCTTCTTCAGGACATGCTGCAGCCGCAGGTCGAGGGACAGCTGCAGGGGCGTGCCGGGATCTTCGGTCAGGCGCTTGTTGAAGCCCTGCTCCATGCCGGCGAGGCCGTTGTTGTCGATGCCGGTGAAGCCGACCACATGCGAGGTCAGCGGGCCGGCCGGATAGAAGCGCCGCTCCTCCCGCTCGAAGGCGATGCCGGGAATGCCGAGCCGGTGGACGGCGGCCTGCTGCTTCGGCGTCAGGTTGCGCTTCAGCCAGACGAACCGTCGGTCGCCGCTGAGCTTGCCAACCAAATCCTTGTAGTCCAGTTCCGGCAGGACGCTGACCAGCTTCTGCGCGGCCTCTTCCGGGCGCGAGACCAGCTTGGGATCGGCGAAAAGCGACTGGGTGACCAGCGAAGTCGCCAGCAGATTGCCGTTGCGGTCGACGATGTCGGCCCGGTTGGTGGTGGTGTTGTCCACCTCCAGCGCCACATGCTGGCGCGGCTCGCCGCCGCCGGCGAACAGCGTCGCCATCGCCAGCTTGACGCTGATCGCGGTGAAGACCGTCGTGACCACGGCAGCCGTCACCAGCAGGCGGTAGCGGCTCTGCTCCAGTGCGACCGCCAGGGACGTCCGCGGCTTGGCGGAGGGCTGCTGGGGCTGCTGCTGGTAGGGCGAGGGCGCAGGCGGCGGGACATAGGTGCTGCCCGGGCTGCCGGGCACGCCGCCACCTGATCCGCCGCCGGGCTGGCCGTAACCGGCCGGGCCGCCGTGGTCGTAACCGTTCATCGATTGACCCCCAGCCGGGCGACGAGCAGGCCCAGGCTGTCGGTCGGCTTGGGCTGGTAGGGCTGCTGCTGGGCCGCCGCCGCGGCCTTGGGAGCCGCTGCCGCGGCGGGCGGAATCGGCCGGGTCGCCACCTCGGTCGCCCGATTGGGCGCGGTCGGGGCGTTCGGAGCGAGTTTGCCGGCGGCGCGGTCGGGCGCCGCCTTCTCAGGAGTCTTCTCCACCGGCGCGCGGGCCGCACCCGGCACCAGGGCGGAGGGCTTGACGCGGGGAGCCGGGTCGGCAAGGCCGCCGCCCGACGGCAGCGAGGCGGGTACGACGACCGCCGCGCGTTCAAGCGCCTTGTCCATCGGCAGCGGCTTCGCAGCCGCCGGCACGCTGACCGGAATGATTCCGGCGGCACTGTTGTTGGGAACGGCGGGCGCGCGGGCGGAAGCGACCTGGGAGGTTCCGGCGCCGGGTGCGCGCACCATCGGCGGCAGCGGAGCGGCACCGGGCTGGCCGGGCAGGGCAGGGGCGGGCGGCGGAACGGCGTCGGCCGGACGCATGGGAATCCGGTCCATCGCCAGATACTGGCGCGGCTCCGTCGGCTGCAGCGCCAGATAGGACTGGGCCATCTGTTCCAGCTTGGTCGGATCGTTCAGGTAGCTCCACTCGGCCTTCAGGACCTGGATGGACTCCTGCTCATGGATGATCTTGCGGTTCAGCCCGGCGAGCTTCTCCTCCAGATCCTGGACGTCGTAGCTGGTCTGGAACAGCACGCCACCGGCGGCCGCGATCAGGCCGCCCCAGAACAGCCAGGTCTTGCCTTTCATGCTGCCTCCTTGCCGGGCGCCGCGAATGCGGGCGCCTCGGTACGCTCTGCCGCGCGCAACCGGGCGGACCGGGCGCGGGGATTGTTACGGGCTTCGGCCTCGCTCGGGTCCACGGGTTTCCGGGAGAGCAGGCGGAAGGATGGGTGATGCGCCGCGACCGCGGTCACGGGCGTGTGGCGGGACGGGGAGGAGGGCGGCGAGGAGCGTTCCCGCAGGAATGCCTTGACCTCGCGGTCCTCCAGCGAATGGAAGGAGACGACGGCGAGACGCCCGCCGGGCGCCAGCAGCGACTCGGCGGCGGACAGGCCGCGCCGCAGTTCGCCCAGCTCGTCGTTCACATGGATGCGCAGGGCCTGGAAGCTGCGGGTGGCCGGGTCGATCCCATCGCCCTTCCCCTTCGGCACCACGGAGCGGATGATGTCGGCAAGCCGCGCCGTGCGCTCGATCGGCGCCTCGCGGCGGGCGGCGACGATGGCGCGGGCGACGCGGCGCGCCATCCGTTCCTCGCCCAGGTGATAGAAGATGTCGGCCAGCTCCGCCTCGTCGGCGCCGTTGACCACGTCGGCGGCCGTCGGCCCATCCCGTCCCATCCGCATGTCGAGCGGGCCGTCGAAGCGGAAGGAGAATCCGCGTTCGGGCTCGTCGATCTGGGGGGAGGAGACGCCGACGTCGAGCGCCACGCCGTCGACCGTCCCGACGCCATGGTCGGCCAGCAGCCGGTCCATATCGCCGAACCGGCCCTCGATCACCTCCAGCCGTCCGGGGAACTCCAGGGCCAGTGCGCGGCCGCGCTCGATCGCGGCGGGATCGCGGTCGATGCCGATCACGCGGCAGGAGGCGGACCGCAGAAGGGCGCGGCTGTAGCCGCCGGCGCCGAAGGTGCCGTCGACATAGAGGCCGCCGTCGCGCGGGGCCAATGCCGCGATCACCTCGTCCAGCAGGACGGGAATGTGGATGGGGGTGTTTCCGGTCATCAGGCGCCCTCCCCGCTTCGGTTGGCGGCGCCGCGGGAGGCCTTGGCGACGATCTGGCTGAGGGAGATGTCCTTGCGCACGACCTGCTCACGGAGCGCGGCCTCGTGGGCCTTCAGCGCGTCGGGTTCCCAGATCTGGAAGGTCTTGCGGCGGCCGATGAAGGCGGCCTCCTCGGTGATGCCGGCGAATTCCGCCAGCTCCTTGGGCAGGACGATGCGGCCTTCGGCGTCGGAAGAGACGGGGATCAGCTTTCCGAAGATGAAGGTCTCGATCATGTCGCGCTCGTCGGCATCGAGGTCAGGGGATTCGAGGCTTTCGGAGAGGACGTCGAGATAGTCCTGGTCGGCGCCTTCCAGCGCCTGGTGGTTCAGCGATGGCCAGAGATAGACGGTGCTGGGTGCCGACGTCTTGGCAAGCGACTGCCTGAACTGCGCCGGGATCGACACACGCCCTTTCCTGTCAACCTTGTTGACGTATGTGGACAGGAAAACGGCCATAGGCCCGGCGATCCCCCCTGCTATCCCCCGTGCGCGGTCGGGTGCTCCGCGCTAGCCCCGCTTGGCCCATTCAGCTCCCGCCCCCGGTGTTAACCAGAATGGGTAAGAGCCCCCCTTAAATGGGCATTCTTGGGATAGCATGGGACGGCATGGGCGTCAACGCTCCCCCGAGTATTCAGACGGGGGTGTCAAGACTTTCGAGTCATGCTGTGACATTGGAGCAAGTTGGTGTACGAAATTTCTGAATCATCGCAGTATTATGCTGGACTCGAGCAATGTGGATAAAGTTATCCACACACGTTCCTCGAACGTTCCAAAATTTTAAGAAAATGTCTCCGATCCATAGTTTCGCGTTCCCTCGAATCGACCCCCTCCGACGGCATAGGACCTTGGGTGGGAAAGGCCGGTCGGGCATGGGACGGCATGGGAAATCACCCCACAGTTATCCACCGGCTGTGGATTAGTCTGGGGAAAATGTGGATGGGCCCGTGCACATCCTGGGGATGGCCGCGAGAAAGCCCGGCGAACCGAGGGATGCGGGGGATGACGGATGACGCCCACCCTGTGTCAGGCCTGTGGATGAGGTTGGAAAGCGCCCATGCCGTCCCATGCGGGATCAACCGACCGGGCGGGCGACCGGGCGGTGCGGGGGCAAAAGGGTCCCGCCATGGGGCGCCATGGGATTCATGCGCCCAGGACGGCGGCCCGAACCGGGATGGACCGGGAAATGCGATGGGAAAAGCGCCAGATGGCCTGTAAGCCGGGTTTTGTATCCCGCCCCGAGGGGCAGGCGATGGCCATTCGTCTGGGACGCCGGTTGCCCGGACGCCTCGCGCGACCAACCCGAGCGGCGGCGCGGAAACGCGCTTGACCCACGCCCGTCCCGTTGCGGGGACGGTGGTCGGGCCGCTCCTATTCGGTCTTGCTCCCGGTGGGGTTTACCGTGCCGTCCCCGTTGCCGGGTCCGCGGTGCGCTCTTACCGCACCCTTTCACCCTTACCTGCGTCGAAACGCCGGCGGTTTGCTTTCTGTGGCACTTTCCCTAGGGTCGCCCCCGCCGGCCGTTAGCCGGCACCGTGTTTCCGTGGAGCCCGGACTTTCCTCCCCCGGTCGAAACCGAAGGCGGCCATCCGGCCATCTGGCGCGACCGTTCATATAGAGAAGCGGCGGTGGGGGCAAATCCCAAATCAAGCGGCGGTTCAATCGATCGGAGGAACCGCGGGTGCCATCACCGCCCCGTCAGCCGCAGCAGCGCGCGCAGGCGCCGCACCGTCTCGGCATCCGGGGTGCCGGTCAGACAGTCGGGATGGAAATGGCGCTGGAAGGCCAGCAGCGCCCGCGGTTCGGCCGGGTCGTACCCATAGCGTCCCAGCAGGGCGCCGATTTCGGCGTTGGTGACGGGGGCATCGCTGAAGGGACCGTCGTCGGCTTGGGACGGCGTGGGCCAGAGCCCGATCCCCTGGGTGGCAAGGCCCGGCCAGTCGAACAGTTCGCCCGGATCCTCCTTGCGGGCGGGCGCCACGTCGCTGTGGCCCAGCACATCGGCAGGGGCGATCCCGTGGCGCTCCAGGATGCCTCGGCACAGCTCCGCCACCGCCGCCATCTGCGCGGGCGGGAAGGGGCGGTAGCCGAACTCGTGGCCGGGGTTGACGATCTCGACGCCGATGGAGCGGCTGTTGACGTCCTCCGCCCCGCGCCAGCTCGACCGGCCGGCATGCCAGGCGCGCCGATCCTCCGGCACATGGGCGTAGACGGTGCCGTCCTCGTCCACCGTGTAATGGGCGCTGACCTGGGCCGCCGGGTCGCACAGCCGGTTCAGCGCGTCGGCCGCGGTCGGCATGCCGGTGTAGTGCAGGATCAGCAGCTCCGCCCGTGCGCCATCGGCCCGCGGGCCGTGGTTGGGAGAGGGGAGGTCGATCCGGCGGAAGGCGCTCATGTCGGATTCGTCACGGTCTCGTTGACAGCCTTCGGCCCGCGCCGGACGATCACCGCGACTCCGCCGATGGTCAGCAGTCCGCCGATGGCGAGATTGATCGTCAGCGGATCCCCCATCAGCAGCGCGCCCGACGCGACGCCGAAGACCGGCACGGTGAGCAGGTATGGCATGGTCTGGTTGACGGAGTAGCGGCCGAGCAGCGGATACCACAGCCCATAGGCGATGATGGTGACGGCGACGGCCATGTAGAGGATCGACGCCCACCCCACCCAGGTGGAATTGGCGAGCGCCTCCATCTGCCCATGCTCCAGCAGCAGCGACAGGACCAGCAGCTGCGGCATGGCGAAGAGAGCCATCCAGCCGTTGACGGCGAATCCGTTCACCGCGCCGATCAGCTTCATCTGCACGCTCGCCACCGCGAAGGCGAAGCTCGCCGCCAGGATCAGCAGCAGCGAATAGAGCGACTCGCCCAGCCTCGGCTCGCCCGCGATCACCGCCACACCGGCGAAGGCGGCGGCCATGCCGATGCCGCGGCGCCAGCCCAGCTTGTCCTTGAACACCACCGCTGCCAGCAGCGAGGAGAAAGGCACTTGCGCCTGCGCCGCCAGCGAGGCGGTGGCGGCGTCGATCCCCTGCAGCCCGGTGAACATCATCGGGAAATGGATGCTGCCGAGCGTCACCGACAAGAGCGCGATCTTCCACAGCTTGTCGCGCGGCATGCGGAAGAAGGGGATGATCAGCACCGCCACCAGGGCAAAGCGCAGGACCATGACGAACAGCGGCGGAAATTCCGCCAGTGCCCATTTCGCCACGACGAAGTTCAGCCCCCACAGCGCCATCACCACCAGCGCCTGGAGCGTGTGGGCGAAACTCATGCCCGGCCGCCTTCCAACTCCTCGCGCATCGCTTCCAACTCCAGCCAGCGCTCCTCCGCCGCGGCGAGGTCGGCCTGCCTGGCATGCAGCTGCTCGCTGGTCTTCTGGAATTTGGCGGGATCGCGGGTGAACAGATCGGGGTCGGCCAGCGCCTTCTCCAGCTTGGCGATCTCCGCCCCCAGCCCATCCATGCGGGCCGGCAGCTCGTCCAGTTCGCGCTGGTCCTTGTAGCTCAGCTTGCCGCGCGGCTTGGCGACGGCGGTCGGCGTGGCGGCAGGCTTCGGCTTGGCTACGGCGACGGGGGCCGCCTTGGCCGGGCGCTGCACCAGATAGTCCGAATAGCCGCCGGCATATTCGGTGGCGGTGCCGTCGCCTTCCAGCGCGATGGTGGCGGTCACCAGCCGGTCGAGGAAATCGCGGTCGTGGCTGACCAGCAGCAGCGTGCCCTGATAGTCGCCCAGCACGTCCTCGAGCAGGTCCAGCGTGTCCATGTCGAGGTCGTTGGTCGGCTCGTCGAGGATCATCATGTTGCTGGGCTTGGCGAACAGCCGGGCCAGCAGCAACCGGTTGCGCTCGCCGCCCGACAGCGCCTTCACCGGGCTGTCCAGCTGCCGGGTGTCGAACAGGAAGTCCTTGATGTAGCCGGCGACATGGCGCGACACGCCGTTGACCATCACCGCGTCGCCGCCGAAGGGGCACAGCACCTTGCGGATGGTGTCCTCCGGGTCCAGCCCCTCGCGCCGCTGGTCGAAATAGGCGGTGTCGAGGTTGGTGCCGAGCCTCACCGTGCCCTCGTCGGGGTCGAGCTGCCCGGTCAGCATCTTCAGCAGTGTGGACTTGCCGGCGCCGTTCGGCCCGATCAGACCCACCCGGTCGCCGCGCAGGATGCGGGTGGAGAAGTTCTTCACGATGGTCTTGCGGCCGTCGGGCGTGTCGAAGCCCTTGGCGATTCCGGTCGCCTCGATCACCAGCCGGCCGCCGCGCTCCGCCTCGGCGATGGCGAGCTTGGCCTGCTGGCCGCCCTTGATCTGCTCCGCCCGCCCGGCGCGCAGGTCCAGCAGGTTGCGCACGCGCCCCATGTTGCGGGTGCGCCGGGCGGAAATGCCCTCGCGCAGCCACTTCATCTCGCTTTCGATCTTGCGGTCCAGCTTGTGGGCCGCGGCCTCCTCCGCCTCGAACACCTCCGCCTGCCAGCTCTCGAACTCGGCGAAGCCGCGGTCGGTGGCGCGCACCGTGCCGCGGTCCAGCCACAGCGTGCGCTTGGCCAGCCGGTTCAGGAAGGCGCGGTCGTGGCTGATCAGCAGCAGCCCGCCGCGGAAGGACAGCAGTTCCTCCTCCAGCCACTCGATGGTGGGGAGGTCGAGGTGGTTGGTCGGCTCGTCCAGCAGCATGACGTCGGGGTTGCCGACCAGCGTTCGGGCCAGCGCCGTGCGGCGCGATTCGCCGCCCGACAGGGTGCGGGGGTCGAGGCTGCCGTCCACCTGCAGCCGGTCCAGCACCGCGTCGACCCGGTGCGCCTCGTCCTGCTCGTCGGCGGGCAGGCCCTGCACGACATAGTCGTGGACGGTGGCGCAGCCGGTGAAGTCCGGCTCCTGCGGCAGATAGGCGATGCGGGCGCCCGGCTGGACGAAGACGGTGCCGCCGTCGGGGTGGATCATCCCGGCCAGCACCTTCATCAGCGTCGACTTGCCCGACCCGTTGCGGCCGACCAGACAGGCGCGGTCGCCGCGGGCGATGGACAGGTCGATGCCGTCGAACAGCGGACGGCCGCCGAAGGTGACGGAGACGCCCTGGAGCGCCGTGATGGGTGCGGGAGGAGCCATGGACCGTTCGTGCGCCGGAAAATCGAGGGAAGGGGAGGGTTATAGCGCGCAGTCCCCCTTCACCGCGACCCGGAAAAACGGGTGGGCGGGTTGCGTCCGGCAGAGCCGGGCGCGACCATTCCTCAGCCGGCCGCCGGAACCGGCGCCGTCGGCGTCGCGACCTGCTGCTCCTGCATCTTGAAGCCGAAGTAGGTGCCGTTGCTGATGCCGGTCAGGGCCAGCAGGTTGGCCGACAGCTCCGGCATGCCCAGCGTGCGGGTGACCTCGTAGAGGAAGGTGATGCCCAGCACCATGGTCCAGGCCAGCAGTTGCAGCCGGTGGATGTTGTAGCCGGCGGCGTCGCTCAGCAGGTCGGCCAGCCATCCCTGCGTTGGCGGATAGACCTCGTTCAGGCTGGCGGCCATCGTCGCCTGATCGGGCGGGGTGGCCGCTGCAGCGGCGCGATAGGCGGCGGCATGTTGCTGGCGCCGGGTCTCGTCGTCACCCGGCCGGCGGTCCTGGAAGGCGGCCAGCACGGAGGTGCCGCCGACGATTCCCATCAGTGCCATGGTGCCGGTGGTGACGGTGTCCATCGATCCGGTGATGGTCAGGATGGCGACGTAGGAGGCGGTGACGATCCCGCTCCACCACAGAAGCTGGAAGCGGGCGAGGCTGTAGGGCGGCCGGTAGTTGACCGGCATCGGTACGCCCTCCACCGGGGTGATCGAGTCCATGCGGCCGAAATGGCGGAAGAAGGCGAACAGGAACCCCGCCGCCACCAGGGCGAACCACAGGCCGGCCAGCCCGAGGTCGCGGTCGCTGGCTCCCTTGATGGCGACCAGCTTCGGTGCGGTGCTGATGCCGCCGGTGGCCGGACCGAAGGCGACCGGCAGGGTCTTGGTTCCGGCGAGGCTGAAGAAGCCGCTGAAGGCGGTTTGCCATGCCGCCCGCCGCTGGGCTGCGTCGTCACCGTTGCCGGCGATGGAGGTGGAAGCGGTGCCGACCAGTTCGCCCTTGGCCGAGCAGCCGAAGCTGGCGCGGGCGCCGGGGATGGTCTGGCCGTTGACGACCAGGACCAGCGCTTGCGCGTTCAATGCCGCGGCCTGGGTCGGGCAGTCGGTGCCGGACGGCGGCGCTCCCATGTTCAGCGCCAGCGGCTGGCCCAGAACCACCGGGCTGTCGATGGATGTGGTCTGCGCCTGAGCGACGCTGAGCGTTCCTGCCGCCAGTGTGGTTCCCAAAGCTGCAGCGAAGATCGTTCGGATGATCGTGCGTTGCATGTCGCGTCGTTCCCAAAGCATGCGGGCAACCGGTCACCCGCCCCAACCGGGAACGATAGGTCAAGAAACGGGACGAAGACCACGGAAAAGCAATTTAAAATATGGTCATCTGGTGACGAATCGCGACATGCTAGAGCAGGGCGGCGCTACCTTCCCGTTGGCGGCGGATGCGGTCATAGGCGGCGTTGACCAGCGCGAGCTTCTGTGTGGCCAGATTCACGAATTCCTGCGGCATGCCCTGGGCGATCAGCCGGTCGGGATGGTGTTCGCGCACCAGCGCACGGTGGGCGGCCTTGATCGCCTCGTCACCGGCCGTGCGCGGCACGCCCAGCACCGCATAGGGGTCCGAGTCCATCGGGCCGCCGGCGATGTGGTGTCCGGCGACGATGCGGCGGAATTCCGCCTCGTCGAATCCGAAGATCACGGCGATGGCGCGCAGATACTCCACCTCCGTCTCATGCAGCTCGTCGTCGGCTTCGGCGATCAGCAGCAGGCTGTCGAGCAGCTCTTCCAGCACCGCGTGCCTGTCCTCGAACAGGTTGGCGATCTGGCGGGCATACTCCTCGAAGCCATGGGTGTCGCGGCGGGCAAGGTCGAAGACGCGGCCCACATTGGCGAGTTCGTCGGCCGGGACGCGGAACAGCCGCTTGAAGGTGTCGACCTCCACCCGCTTCACCACGCCGTCGGCCCGCGCCATCTTGGCGGCAAGCGCGATCACGCCGATGGTGAAGGCGACGGTCTGCTTGGCCTCCTCGGCCTCCGTATCGGTCATGGCCTTGCGCTGGTCGCCGGGGCCGCAGGGAGACCACAGGTCCACCGCCTGCCCGGCAAGCCCGCCGAGAAGGCTGCCCAGCGGCCCGCCGCTGAACAGGCCGGCCGCGCTGCTCAGGATCCTGCCCCAGATGCTCATGCTTCGCCTTCCGCGTTCCGCTCGCCCGTCATCCCATCGGCCGGCAGCATAGCCGCCGTATGGTTATCGTCCAACTGTGGCGCGCCCGCAACATACCAGCATTGTTCGCATTGCGAATTTCTAATAAGCGCTTGCGAATTCCGCCGAGAACGCCATGTTGCACTGCAATATAGGGCGCCGCAGAGAGCGCCGGTTTGGATAACAACGGCGACCGCCAAACGCTTGTCACGGGGTGCGGCGCCGGGTTCTGGGGAAAAACGTTCTGCGCGAATGCGTTTTCGGATTTCGAGAACCGTGAGCAGAGCCATGCCTGTCATCCGCAAGATCATGCCGACCGAGTTGCCGCAGTACCGGGCGCATCTCCTCCGTCTGGACCGTGGCGACCGCCATGCCCGCTTCACCGGCACGCTGTCGGACGAGGCGGTGGAGCGCCATTGCGCGGCCATCGACTGGGGCCGGACGGTGCTGCTGGGGGCGTTCGAGGACGGCGTCCTGCGCGGAGCCGTGGAGCTGTGCGGCGACCGTATCCTCTGGCCCGATCAGGCCGAGTTCGGCATCAGCGTCGAATCGGGACTGCAGGGCAAGGGCGTCGGCAGCACGCTGGTCCGCCGCATCCTGACCGTCGCCCGCAACCGCGGCATCCGCCATGTCCACATGATGTGTCTGGCGGGGAATGTCCGCATGCGTGCCCTGGCCCGCCGGTTCGGTGGGCGGCTGGCGTTGGACAGCGGTGAGGTCGCGGCACTGTTCGAGCTGCCGCCGCCCAACCAGTTCTCCCTCGCTCTGGAAGCGCTGGAGGACGGCAGCGGAGCCTTCAACAGCATCCTGTCCGGCAACGCCATCCTGAGCCGCCTGCCCGGCGTCCGGCCGGAGCGGCTCGCCGCCTGACCGAAAGGACAGCGGCTCGCCGCTCGACCGCCGAGCCGCTTCACCGATGATCCTGTGTTCTTTCCGCCGCGTCCGCCTGTCTTGTTGGTTCGCCGGAAGGGCGCGGGGCACGCTGGCGGTTGAAATTCGCTGCCGGATCGCGAAACTCCGGCCCACGCGCGGTGCGGTTGCCGCGCGGGGATTGGGCGGGTGCGACGACGATGGCTGAGACTCAAGGCGCGGCGGTGGGCGGGGCGGCGGAGGTCAAACCCGCCCGATGGCAGTTCTGGATCGATCGCGGCGGCACCTTCACCGACATCGTCGGCCGGCGGCCGGACGGGTCGGTCGTCACACACAAGCTGCTGTCGGAAAATCCGGAGCGCTATGCCGACGCAGCCGTCCAGGGCATCCGCGAGCTGCTGGGCCTGAAGCCCGGCCAGCCGATTCCGCCTGACACGGTGGAGGTGGTGAAGATGGGCACCACCGTTGCCACCAACGCCCTGCTGGAACGCAAGGGCGAGCCGACCGTCCTGCTGATCACCGAAGGGCTGGGCGATCAGCTGCGCATCGGCCACCAGGCCCGCCCGAAGATCTTCGCCCGCCAGATTCATCTTCCCGACCAGCTCTATTCCCATGTGGTGGAGGTGCCGGAACGGGTGATGGCCGATGGCCGCGTGTTGAAGCCGGTCGATCTGCATGCCGTCCGCCGCGGTCTGGAAGAGGCCTACCGCAAGGGTTTCCGCGCCGCCGCCATCGTGTTGATGCACGGTTACCGCTATCCGGAGCATGAGCGGCAGGTCGCCTCGCTGGCCCGTGCCGTCGGCTTCACCCAGGTCTCGGTCAGCCATCTGGTCAGCCCGCTGATGAAGCTGGTCGGCCGCGGCGACACCACGGTGGCCGACGCCTATCTGTCACCGGTGCTGCGCCGCTATGTCGACCGGGTCGCCAACGACCTCAGTGTCGACGGCACGCCGGTGCCGCTGATGTTCATGCAGTCCAACGGCGGTCTGACCGACGCCCGTCGCTTCCAGGGCAAGGACGCCATCCTCTCCGGCCCGGCCGGCGGCGTGGTGGGGGCTGTGCGCACCGCCGGCATGGCCGGCTTCGACCGGGTCATCGGCTTCGACATGGGCGGCACCTCGACCGACGTGTCGCACTATGCCGGCGAGTATGAGCGCGCCTTCGACGCGGTGGTGGCCGGCGTGCGGGTGCGGGCGCCGATGATGCACATCCACACGGTGGCGGCCGGCGGCGGTTCGCTCTGCGTCTTCGACGGCACCCGCTTCCGCGTCGGGCCGGACAGCGCCGGCGCCAATCCCGGTCCGGCCTGCTACCGCCGCGGCGGGCCGCTGACCGTCACCGACTGCAACGTGATGGTCGGCAAGATCCAGCCGCGCTTCTTCCCCCATGTCTTCGGCCCCAACGGCGACCAGCCGCTGGATGCCGAGGTGGTGAAGGCCCGCTTCACCGAACTCGCGGCCACCGTCAACGCCAAGCTCGGCACGACGATGACCCCGCAGGAGGTCGCCGAAGGCTTCCTGCGCATCGCCGTCGATAATATGGCCAATGCGATCAAGAAGATTTCGGTCGAGCGCGGCTATGACGTCACCGGCTACACGCTGAACGGCTTCGGCGGGGCAGCGGGCCAGCATGTCTGCGCCGTCGCCGATGCGCTCGGCATGACGCGGGTGTTCCTGCACCCGCAGGCCGGCGTGCTGTCCGCCTATGGCATCGGTCTGGCCGATACCGTCGCCATCCGCGAGCGCGCGGTGGAAGGCCCCTTGAGCGATGCCGTGGTCGACCGGCTGACCATGCTGTTCACCGACCTGGAGACCGAGGGACGGGCGGAGCTGGCCCGCCAGGGCGTCGAGGCCGGCCGGCAGGCGATCAACCGCCGCGTCCATCTGAAGGCCGCCGGGTCCGACACCACCCTGACCGTCGCCTTCGGGTCGAAGGTGGCGATGACCAAGGCGTTCGAGGAGGCGCACCGCCGCCGCTACGGCTTCCTCACCCCCGGCACCGCGCTGGAGGTCGAATCCGTGACGCTGGAAGCGGTCGGCCTGACCGACGTGCTGGAGGATCCGGAGCGTCCCGCCACCACCGCGGTGCTGCCGCGCCGGCTCGCCACCGTCGCCATCCACAGCGCTGGTCAGCGCCGCGAGGCGCCGCTCTACGACCGCCGGCAGCTTCAGCCCGGCAACCGTGTGGTCGGTCCGGCGATCCTGGCCGAAGCGGTCTCCACCACCGTGGTCGAGCCCGGCTGGATGGCGGAAGTCACCCGCAAGAACCATCTGGTGCTGACCCGGCTGGAGCCGGCGGCCCAGCGTCAGGCGGCCGGCATCAAGGGCGGAGCGAAGGTCGATCCGGTGATGCTGGAGGTCTTCAACAACCTGTTCATGTCCATTGCCGAACGGATGGGCGTGACATTGGAGAAGACCGCCCGCTCGGTGAACATCAAGGAGCGGCTCGACTTTTCCTGCGCCCTGTTCGACCGCGAGGGCGGGCTGATCGCCAACGCTCCCCACATGCCCGTCCATCTGGGTTCGATGGGCGAGAGCGTGCGCGCGGTCATCCAGCGCCGTGACGGCAAATTCACCGCTGGCGAGAGCTTCGCGCTGAACGATCCCTATCACGGCGGCACGCATCTGCCGGACATCACCGTCGTCTCGCCGGTGTTCGACGAGGCCGGCAAGGACCTGCTGTTCTTCGTCGCTTCGCGCGGCCATCATGCCGACGTCGGCGGCATCACCCCCGGCTCCATGCCGCCGGACAGCAAGATCATCGCCGACGAGGGCGTGCTGCTGGACTGCGTGCCGCTGGTCGAGAACGGCCAGTTCCGCGAAGAGGCCATGCTTGAACTGCTGCGTTCCGGCCCGCATCCGGCGCGCAACCCGGCGCAGAACATCGGCGACCTGAAGGCGCAGGTCGCGGCGAACGAGCAGGGGACCCGCGAGCTGCACCGCGTCGTCCGCCTGCACGGCCTGTCCACCGTCGCCGCCTATATGCGTCACGTCCAGGACAATGCCGAGGAGCAGGTCCGCCGCGCCATCGGCGTGCTGAGCGACGGCGATTTCGCAGTGACCTTGGACAACGGCGCGGTCATCAAGCTGCGGGTGTCGATCGACCATGCCGCCCGCTCGGCGATGGTCGATTTCTCCGGGACCAGCACACAGCTGACCAACAACTTCAATGCCCCCTCGGCGGTCTGCCGGGCTGCGGTGCTGTATGTCTTCCGCTGCCTGGTGGATGACGAGATCCCGATGAACGAGGGCTGCCTGCGCCCCATCGAGATCGTCATTCCGCCGGGCTCCATGCTGTCGCCCAACCCGCCCGCCGCGGTCGTGGCCGGCAATGTGGAGACCAGCCAGTGCATCGTCGATGCGCTGTTCGGCGCATTGGGGGTGATGGCCTCTGCCCAGGGGACGATGAACAACACCACCTTCGGCAACGAGTGGCACCAGTATTACGAGACGGTCTGCGGCGGGTCGGGAGCCGGCAGCGGCTTCAGCGGCACCGATGCGGTGCAGACCCACATGACCAACTCGCGCCTGACCGATCCGGAAGTGCTGGAATGGCGCTTCCCGGTGCTGGTGGAGAGCTTCCGCATCCGCCGCGGCTCGGGAGGGGCAGGGCGCTGGCGCGGCGGCGACGGCGTGATCCGCCGCCTGCGCTTCCTGGAGCCGATGACCGCCGCCATCCTGGCCAACCACCGCAAGATCGCTCCCTTCGGCTTGAAGGGCGGTGCCGATGGTGCCGTCGGCCGGACCTGGGTCCAGCGCACCGACGGCAGCGTGCAGGAGCTGGCCTCCCAGGACAGCACCGCGATGCGGCCGGGCGACGCCCTGGTGGTGGAGACGCCGGGCGGCGGCGGATATGGGGCGGTGGGATAGTAGGGTGATTGGGAGCGTTAGGAGCGTTATGCCCCCTCCCTAACCCTCCCCCGCTATGGCGGGAGAGGGGACTGCCGCCGTCCTTTGCTGAAGCTCTACAAGCGTCCAACCCCCTCTCCCGCGAAGCGGGGGAGGGATGGGGAGGGATGGGGAGGGGGCAACCGCTACCGCCCCCTCACTCCGCCCGATGCGGCGCCACGATGCCGAAGCGGTGCATCTGCCGGTGGACGGTCGACCGGTCGACTCCCAGTGCCCGCGCCGTCGCCGACACGTTCCAATGGTGCCGCCGCAGCGTCTCGCGCAGCCGCGCGGCGGGATCCTCTTTTGCCACCGCCATTTCCGCTGCCTCCGCCTCCTCCTCCGGCCAGGCCCGGAACAGGCCGTTGTGCTGCACGGGCTCCGGAAGGTCGGCGAGGTCGATCAACCCGCCGTCGCTGACCGCGCAGGCATAGTCCAGCGCGTTCACCAGTTCGCGCACATTGCCGGGCCAACCGTGGCCGCGCAGAGCCGCGAGCGCCGCCGGAGTCAGGCGATAGCCGACGCCGTCACGCTCCGCCCGCTCGGCCAGCAGCCGTTCGATCAGCCAGTCGAGGTCGCCGCGCTGGCGGAGCGGCGGCACGGTGAACACCGCGCCATTGAGACGAAAGTACAGGTCGTCGCGGAATTTGCCGGCCTTGACCAGATCGACCAGATCGCGGTGGGTGGCGCCGATGACGCGGACATCAACCGAGACCGCCTTGGTCCTGCCGATCGGTGTCACCTCCCGCTCGGCCAGGACGCGCAGCAGGCGGGTCTGTGACGACAGCGGCATGTCGCCGATCTCGTCCAGGAACAGGGTGCCGCCATCGGCCTCCAGGATCAGCCCTTTCTTGCCGCGGGCCGTCGCCCCGGTGAAGGAGCCGGGCTCGTAGCCGAACAGCTCGCTCTCGATCAGGTTTTCCGGCAAGGCGGCACAGTTGACGGCGACGAAGGGCTTGTTGCGGCGGATGCTGGACTTGTGCAGGGCCTTGGCCAGATGTTCCTTGCCGGTGCCGGTCTCGCCATGGATCAGCAGGCTCATCCGGGTGTTGACCAGCTTGGCCGCCCGCGTCAGCACCGCCTTAAGCGCCGGGTCGCCGCCGGATACCACGCGCAGCGGCTCCGGCAGCGGATCGTTCCCGTGGTCGTGGGGGTGGTTGCGGGGCAGGGAGATGGCAGGCGGCGGCATCGCCTGGGCGAACAGCGGCAGGCCCGTGCGGCGCAGGCGCAGCGTGCGCTGTTCGGTCGGCAGGGCGCGGACGAAGCGGACCAGATCGTCAACCTCGCAGTCGAACAGATCGGCGAAGGAGCGGCCGAGCGGCGACACGCCGTCCTCCGCCAGCAGATCATGGGCCTTGTGGTTGAAGCCGACCACCCGGCCGCCGCCGTCCAGCGCAAGGACGAAGTCGGGATCGACCTCCGCGAACTCCTGCGATGCCGACAGCTTCACCACCCAGTCGCGGCGGAAGTTGTTGTAAAGGTTGGCAGTTTCGATCTTGTGGACATAGGCCTTCACCATCTGCAGCGCCAGATATTGGCTGATCTTCGGTTCCGGCGAATGCAGGGCGGAGATGTCCAGCACGGCCGCCAGTTCTCCCCCGCTGTCGAACACGGGCGCGGCGGTGCAGGTCAGCGGGATGTGGGTGGCGTCGAAATGGTCGGTCTGGTGCACGGTCAGTGCCTGGGCCGTCGCGATGCAGGTGCCGACCGCGCATGTGCCGGCATGCCCCTCGTTCCAGTCGGACCCGAGATACAGCCCGGCCCGGCGCAGATGGTTGTCGAAGGTCGGATCGCCGATGAAGTCGACCGTGACGCCGTTGCTGTCGGTCAGCAGCAGGACATAGCCCATGCCGGCCACCTGCCGGTACAGCGCCTCCAGCCCGAAGCGGGCCATGCGCAGGAATTCGTCCATCGCGTCGCGATGCTCGCGCAGCCGCTCCTGCGGCAGGATGTGCGCCTCGCGCCCGATGGTGGGGTCCAGCTTGTGGTCGATGACGCAGCGGCGCCAGGAGCTTTCGATGATCGCGTCGCGGACTGACGGCACGCCTGCGGAGACACGGACGAGTTCATCGATGTGGGCCGCGCGTGCGCTGTCCATGGTCGTGCCTCCCGCAGAATTCGTCCGCTTGTCCTGCGAACATAATTGGAAGGGACAGTACCAACCGGGCGCCTCCATAAGCAACATGTGCAAAAGCATGACGCCGGGCCCGCGGCGCATGGATCGGTCCGGAGGCCGGCATATTTGCGTATGACGCATTGGAGTTTCGTTATCGGCCGGCGACATGATGTTAAGGAGATTTGCACACGTCCGGCTTCATGCTCCATAAACGGGATGTGATCGCCGGGAGCACCCGACTTGCGGATTCTGATAGTCGACGATTCGCCGCGCCACCTGACCATGATGGTGTATGAGCTGAACAAGCTCGGCTATGCCACCAGCGTGGTCCACAGTGGGGCTGCCGCCATCGAAGCGATGGCGAGTGAGCGGTTCGACGTGGTGATGGCCGACATCCGTCTGGCCGACATGACGGGAATTGAACTGTGCTGGCATCTGCGCACCGCCCAGGGCCTTCGCCATCTCTACCTGATCCTGATGATTCCCGGCAGCATGACCGACCAGTTCCATGAGTTGGTGGAGGCCGGCGCCGACGAGTTCCTGCGCAAGCCCCTGGACTGGAAATGGACGGCGGCCCGCCTGCTGGCAGCCTCGCGTGTGGTGGCGATGCAGCGCGACCTGGAGCGGCTGGCGACCACCGACGCCCTGACCGGTGCCATGAACCGCCGCCGCTTTCTGGAGAGGGGGGCCGAAGAGGTTGTCCGCTCGCGACGATACGAGCGCCCGCTGTCGGTGGTGATGCTGGACATCGACCATTTCAAGCGGGTCAACGACACCCATGGCCACGCCACCGGCGACGAGGCGATCCGCAGCACCGTGCGCGCCTGCAAGGACACCCTGCGGTCCTGTGACCTCATCGGCCGCCTGGGTGGCGAGGAATTCGCCGTGGTGATGCCCGAAACCCCGCCGGTCAACGCCTTCGCTGCTGCCCAGCGCCTGCGTCAGGCGATCGCCGCCCAACCGGTTCAGCGAGAGGACGGCGGTGAACTGCACCTGACCGTCAGTCTTGGACTAAGCTGGCTGAACGCGACCGACACCGGCATCGAATCCCTGCTGGCCCGCGCCGACACCGCGCTCTACCGCGCCAAGAACGCCGGCCGCAACCGGGTTGAGGTCGAACCGCAGATCGCACTGCCGAAGTCGATGGCTGGGTAGGGGAGCGTCAAAGCCGGTCAGCGATGGTCTGGAACTGTTTCGCGTATTGGGGCCATCCCGCAGCCCGGAATATGGTGACCGCCTGATACCAGGTGTTCTCCCGGCCGGGAGGCCAACGCCAGTCCAATTGGGGGCCGTGCGACAGGATCAGTGGCGTGCCCACGGCGCCTGCAATATGTGCATGGACCGTATCGATACTGATCACGCCGGTAAGGCCGGCGGTCACGGTCGCCACATCGAGAAGATCGGAGCCCGGCGGCAGGCGATGTATCCCCATCTCCTCCAACTCCGCAGCCTCGGCCGGATCCGTGAGTTGAAGCGCGACCAGCGTGATTCCCGCCGCGACAAGTGGTCTGAGCGAGGAGATCGGGAGCGAGCGAAGTGCCGATGTCGTGGTGGACGAGCGCGTGGACCACGCCACGCCGAACACCGGGTTGGCGGCGCCCAGCTTCAGGCTGCCGAGTCCTTCGGCCACGTCTTCGGCGGTGAATGTGAGGTAGGGGGCGGAAACGGGCTTCGCCTGTCCCAGAAGATGGGGGAGGCTGCCGCTGCGGGCATAAAGCCCACCTCCGACGAGCGCGTCGTCGAAGGTGATCGTGCGCGCCGAAGGCAGAGCCTTCCTGACAAGCCGGTGCAGGGCGGGCCGCGCGATCACCGTCACGTCGTCGGCGCGTCCGGCGACATCGGCAAGATAGCGCAGGAACAGAACCCCATCTCCCAGACCCTGCTCCATTTCGATCACCAGGGGCTGGGTGGTGCGCTGCCCCGTCCAGCTGCTGAACCCCTCGGGCATGGGCCGGGCGTGCGGACCGTCCGGTCTGTTTTCAAGGTCACGCCATGCCGCCACCCACTTGCCGAGATAAAGGCGGGCGGTTCCCCTGTCGTGCAACAGTCCGCGCGCGGCCGGAAAACGCGCCAGGACGCGCGTGCAGAAGGCCTCAGCCTCCTCGAAGGCGCCAAGGGTCAGGAGATTGGAGGCGTGCGTGAGCGCAAGATCCGCCCGCTGGGCGAAGTGGCGCGCACTCTTGCGCGCCAGGGTCAATCCCTCGTTGCGGCGACCGATCATCCCCAGCAGCCCGGTGTAGTTGAGCAGAACCATGGGATGGTCGGGATGACGGCGTGCGACGGCGTCGAAGAGCGGCTCGGCCTCGGTGAAGCGGCCTTGGTAGAACAAGGCATTGCCCAGATTCAGCCGGGCTTCGTCATTCCCGGGATCGGCTGCCAGCGCGGCGCGGAAAGACGCTTCCTCTTCGCTGAAATCTGGGATCATGGCCGTTCTCGCTCATCGCCTGTCGATAGCTCATGCCGAGCAGTCATTTTCGCCGCCAACAGCGGACGAAGTACCGAAATTGAAAAAGCCCACCAAGCGAGTGGCTTGGTGGGCTTTTTGAATGATGGTAGCAGCGGAGGGATTTGAACCCCCGACCAAGGGATTATGATTCCCCTGCTCTACCACTGAGCTACGCTGCCATCGTGTTCGCCGTTGTTGGCGTTTCCGCCGCCGTGGCTACCATCGTGTCCCGTCGTTGCCGCCGGGAGCCGCTATATAGGATAGGGCGACTTGGCCTGTCAACGCGGAATTTTCGGGGGGTGCGTTTTTTTTCGACCGGTCGGCAGAAAACCGCATAACCCCCTGATTCAAGCCACCGTTTCACCCACCTCAGTGCCCTCGGCCACACCTCCGGCGGTACCAGAAATCCAGCCGCCGCCCAGCACGCGGTCGCCCTGGTAGACGACGCAGGCCTGACCGGGGGCGATGCCATGCTGGGGCGCCTGCAACTCGACCCGCGCGGTGCCGTCGGGACCGGCGCGCCATACAGCGGGGGCCGCCGGCTGGGCAGACCGCAGCTTCACCGCCACCTCGATCCCAGCCCCGTCGGCGAGATCGGGACCGAGCCAGTTCACGTCGCGCACCATCACCAGCGAGCGGGCGAGGTCGCGGCGCGGGCCGACGACGACGCGGCGGCGGGCGGGCTCCAGGCGGACGACGTAGAGCGCCTCCTCCTCCTGGCCGCGGATGCCGCCGATGCCCAGCCCCTTGCGCTGGCCGACCGTGTAGTGGACGACGCCCTTGTGGCGGCCCAGGACGCGGCCGTCGACATGGACGATGTCGCCGGGCTCGACGGAGCCGGGGCGCAGCTTCGCCACAACCTCGGCATAATTGCCGTTGGGGACGAAACAGATGTCCTGGCTGTCGGGTTTGGCCGCCACCTCCAACCCGTGGCGCTCGGCCAAGGCGCGGGTCTCCGGCTTGGTCAGGCCGCCCAGCGGGAAGCGCAGGAACTCCAGCTGTTCGCGCGTGGTGGCGAACAGGAAATAGCTCTGGTCCTTGGCTGGATCGACGGCGCGGTGCAATTCGGCGCCCTGCGGTCCGGCGATGCGGCGGACGTAGTGGCCGGTGGCGAGTGCGTCGGCGCCCAGGTCGCGGGCGGTGTTCAGCAGGTCGCGGAACTTGACACGCTGGTTGCAGCGAACGCAGGGGATCGGCGTCTCGCCGCGCAGATAGCTGTCGGCGAAATCGTCCATCACGTCCTGGCTGAAGCGGCCCTCGTAATCCAGGACGTAATGCGGGATGCCGATGCGGTCGGCGACCTGACGGGCGTCGTAGATGTCCTGGCCGGCGCAGCAGGCGCCCGGCTTTTGCAAGGCGAGGCCGTGGTCGTAAAGCTGCAGCGTGATGCCGACGACGTCATAGCCCTCCTCCCGCAGCACGGCGGCGGTGACGGAGGAATCAACCCCGCCGGACATCGCGACGACGACGCGGGTGTCCTGGGGGCGCTTCGATAGACCGAGGGAGTTCATGGCGCCCTATATGGTACGGGCAGGCGCCCGGGAAAGTAGGAAATCGAAACAGGGGCGGGGAAAGGGGCCGCCGGGTCTTGCGTCGTCTGACGCCGTCCCCGGCGGCCGGAACAGGGTTTCCCCGTGCCGTTACTTCATCGCGTTGTTGCTGCCGCCCGGCAGGCGGACGACCAGGCCGTCCAACTCTTCGGTCATGATGATCTGGCAGCCGAGCCGCGAGGTCTTGGTCAGGCCGAAGGCGAGGTCCAGCATGTCCTCCTCGTCCTCCTGCGCTTCCGGCAGGACATCGAACCATTCCGGCTCGATGACGACATGGCAGGTGGAGCAGGCCAGCGAGCCCTCGCAGGCGCCTTCCAGGTCCAGGCTGTTCTTGTGCGCGATCTCCAGCACGGACAGGCCGAGCGGGGCGTCCACCTCGCGGCGGCTGCCATCGGGCTCGATGAAGGTCATCTTGGGCATGGGGTCCTCGTTCTTCTAAGGTTGCCTAGCGGGTGTTGGTTGAGTGGGCTGGGTCAGGGGCGCGGTGGCGTCCGGGCGGCGCGGCGGCTGCGGACGTCGGCGGCCAGCGCCTCCAGCCGCTCCAGCCGGGCCAGGATGCGGGCGGCGCCGTCGGTGGCCGGCGGGCTGTCCGGGCCGGAGGCCGTCTGGGCCTTGCGGAAGGCGGGGGCGAGATACTTGATGCAGGCTTCGATCCGCTGGCCGAGATCCAGACCGATGCGGTCCAACTCCAGCGCGTCTTCCGCGCGGCTCAGGCGGACGGCGAGGTCCGCGATCTCCTCATCGCCATTCCCGGCTTCATCGCTCGCGGCCGGCGTGCCACCCAACAGCGACAGCAGCGCATGGGCGCGGCGGATGGGATCGCGCAGCACCTCGTAGGCCTCGCGCAGGGCATCGACCTGGGCCTTGGCGTTGGCCTGCTGGCGCGGGCCGCGGGCCGCGAAGCGCTCGGGATCCATGGCGCGGGTGAAGCCGGCGTGCTGCTTCGACAGCTGTTCCAGATCGATGTCGAAACGCCGCTCCATCCCCAGCCGGGTGAAGGGGTCGAGAGGCCGCGGCGGCTGTGCCGCACCGCAGGCGTGGCAGAACAGGGCGCGCGGCGCCACCGAGCGGCCGCAGGTGCCGCAGGGCTCCAGATCGCCGGCGATGGCGCCGGAAATTCCGCCGCTGCTGTTGCCGGGCGGGCCGGATTTGGAACGGGTCATGCGCGCTGTCCGTCAAAACGCCGAAAGGCTCGGCCGATAGGATGGTGTACCCGACATCATGCCCCCGCCGCCATCCGGCCCGACATCATAGAGGCCTTCCGCGGCGTCATACCCAGAAGCCGCATCCGGCGCAATGCGCGAATGCAGGCTTTCCGGATGGGAGACAGATGGTCGCGCAGCCATGCTGCGGTCGGGGGACTGTCAGTCATCTGCGGGAGCGCTTCGTCGTGCCATTGCAGTCCAGGCCGTCAGGAAGCGGTCGACCGCCTCGTCGTCGGTGGTCCAGCCCAGACTGACGCGGATTGCGCTGGCGGCGGACCGGTCATCCTCGCCCATCGCGGCCAGCACATGGGACGGCCTCACCTTGCCGCTGGAGCAGGCCGAGCCGGCGCTGACCGCCACTCCGGCGAGGTCGAGCGTCATCACCTGGGTTTCTCCGGGCAGGCCGGGCAGCATCAGGCAGCTGGTGTTGGCGACGCGCGCCGCACCGGCGCCCATCACGCGGGCGCGCGGCATGGCGGCCAGCGCTTCCCGCTCAAGCCTGTCGCGCAGAACCGCGAGATCGGCGGCATCCGCCAGCCCGTCGAGCGCAAGACGGGCAGCGGCGCCGAAGCCGACGATGCCCAAGAGGTTCTCGGTGCCGGCCCGCTTGCGCCGCTCCTGCCCGCCGCCGCGGATCAGCGCGTCGGGCTCCAACCCTTCGGCGAGGATCAGGGCGCCGACGCCGGTCGGGCCGCCCAGCTTGTGGGCCGACAGCGTCATCAGGTCCACGCCGAGGCCGGACAGCGACAAGGGCAACCGGCCTGCCGCCTGCACCGCGTCGCAATGGACCAGTGCGCCATGGGCATGGGCGATCCGGGCGGCATCCGCCACCGGCTGGATCACCCCGGTCTCGTTGTTGACGAGCATCAGCGAGACCAGCGCGGGTCCGGTCGCGCCGGCCAGCCTGTGCTCCAACTCCTCCAGGTCGGCCACGCCGTCGCGGGTTGCGCCGAAACGCTCCGCGTCGGGGCGGGCGGCCAACACCGATTCATGCTCGATGACCGAGGTCACCACCCGGCGGCCGGCGAAGCCGCGCAGCGCGAAGTTGCTGGCCTCCGTTCCGCTGCCGGTGAACAGCACCTGTGCCGGCTTGACTCCGGCGAGCGCGGCAACGGCGGTGCGCGCCTCCTCCACCGCGCGCCGGGCGCTGCGACCGAAGGCATGCACGGACGACGGGTTGCCGACCAGATCCATTGCCTGACCCATCGCCGCCTTCACCTCCGGCTTCAGCGGGGCGGTGGCGTTGTGGTCGAGATAGACTCCGGTCCGCCGGAACGGGGTGACGGGCAGAATGGTCACTTTTCAGGCGTGCTCGCGTCCGGAAAGGGTCGTCTTCACTCGGCTGCCGCCGCCGCGGCGCTGTCGGCGGCCGGGGCCGGACGCAGCAGGGTCAGTCCGCTGGTGCCGATGATGCGCCGTTCCACCACGTCGGCTACGGTGACGGAGCTGAGATACATATGGATCTGGTTGCCCAGCTCCTCCCACAGGTCGTGGGTCAGGCACCGCGAGCGGTTGGTGCGGCAGCCCTGCGGCGTGCCATTGGCGCAGCGGGTGGTGCGGATCGGCTCGTCCACCGCCAGGATGATGTCGGACACCCGCGTGGCATCGGCCGGATGGGCCAGCAGATAGCCGCCGCCGGGACCGCGCACGCTCTTGACCAGCCCGCCCTTGCGCAGCTTGGCGAACAGCTGCTCCAGGTAGGACAGCGAGATCTCCTGCCGTTCCGCGATGTCCGCCAGCGCGACCGGGCTGCCCTGGCTGGTGGCGGCCAGATCGACCATCGCCATCACGGCATAGCGTCCCTTGGTGCTGAGTCTCATCGCGGATCTCCTTGGGCATCTTGCATCCCGACGGGGTGGGACGCCACCGCTTCCAGCGGTGTGGGTGTTGAACGGGAAAGTACGGCGGCGGTCGATGGCGGGTTCGCCGCCTCCAGTTCGCCGATACGGCTTTGCAGCGCCGTCACCTGATCGAGCAGGCCGGACAGCGCGCGGGCAACCGGATCGGGGATCTCGCCGCAGGGGGTGCCGTAAGGCATGAATTTGCGCGTTTCCGCCCGGTCACGCGGAGCGACGGGCTTGGCCGGGATGCCGACGACCGCGGTGTCGGCCGGCACGTCGGCCACCACAACGGCATTGGCGCCGATGCGCGCGCCGCGCCCGATGGTGATGGCGCCCAGGATCTTGGCGCCGGCGCCGACGATCACGCCGTCGCCCAGTGTCGGATGGCGCTTGCCCTGATTGAGCGAGGTGCCGCCCAGCGTCACCCCATGATAGAGCATGACATCGTCGCCGATTTCCGCCGTTTCGCCGATCACGACGCCCATGCCATGGTCGATGAAGAAGCGGCGGCCGATGGTGGCGCCGGGATGGATTTCGATGCCCGTCAGCGAGCGGGCGATCTGCGAGACGAGGCGGGCGGTCAGGTGCCAGCCGGCGTCGCGGGCACGCCGGGCAATGCGGTGGAGCACGATCGCATGAAATCCAGGGTAGCAGAGCGCGACCTCGATCCGGGACCGCGCCGCGGGGTCGCGCGCCATGATCCCGTCGATCTCTTCGCGAAGATGCTTGAACACGCCATCACCCGCCGTGGTATAGTCCGCCGCTCTCATCGGCCGCCCGCGCCCGGCTTCGGCCTGTCGGAACCTGGCGGTTCGGGACCTTCGGGTCCGGAACCCTGCGGATCCGGCCGGCATGGACCCGGTTTTCCGGCCGGTCCTGCTGGCGCTGGGCCGATCGGGTGGGTCAGGCGGGTTGCCCCGGAGGACGTTACGACGCATATATGATGACCAAGCAAAACGGTCAAGAATTGTGTGCGAAAAACCCCACTCCAATGCGGGAAAATCCGTGACGGGCTCGTAAGGCCCCCTGCGTCGGGGCGGCAGGCCGGTTCATCTCCGGTTGGTCGCCGCGGCGGTTCCAATAACCCTTTGTCTGCGTCAGGAACGTCGTTCCCATGCCTGAAGTGCTCTTCAACGGTCCCGCCGGTCGCCTGGAAGGCCGTTACACCCATGGCAAGCAGCCGAACGCCCCGGTCGCGCTGCTGTTGCACCCGCACCCGCAGCACAATGGGACGATGAACAACAAGGTGGTCTTCACCCTGTTCCAGTCCTTCACCAAGCGCGGTTATTCGGCGCTCCGCTTCAATTTCCGCGGTGTCGGGCGCAGCCAGGGCACCTACGACAAGGGGGAGGGGGAACTGGCCGACGCCGCGGCGGCGCTGGACTGGCTGCAGACCCACAATCCCAACGCGCCGGTCTGCTGGATCGGAGGCGTGTCGTTCGGCGCCTGGATCGGCATGCAGCTGCTGATGCGCCGTCCGGAGATCGACGGCTTCGTCTCGGTCTCGCCGCCGGCCAACCTGTTCGACTTCTCCTTCCTGGCGCCGTGCCCGTCCTCCGGCCTGATCATCCATGGCGACAAGGACGAGGTGGTGCCCCAGGCTGCAGTGACCAAGCTGGTGACCAAGCTGTCGCACCAGAAGGACATCCGCATCGACCACCGCGTGGTCCCCGGTGCCAGCCACTTCTTCGTCAATCGAACCGACGATCTTGCGACGCAGGTCGACGACTATCTGGACAAGGCGCTGGGCAACCCGATCGCGGCGGTGGCGGAGTAAAGGGGAGGTTCCGCGGCGGATGCCCCCTCCCTAACCCTCCCCCGCTCTCAGCGGACCTATGGTCCGCCTGTCGCGTCAGCACAAAGCTAGCTTTGTGCGAGAGCTTCGAGGGAGAGGGAACTGCCGCCGCATGGTGACAGCGTCACACTCTCGCAAAGTTCCTGCCCCCTCCACCGCAAAGCGGGGGAGGGATGGGGAGGGGGCAATAAGCCCGACCCTCCCCCCACACCTCACTGCTCGCAGCCCAGAACCCACACGTCGTAGATCGGGTTTTCCATCGCCGACAGGGCGGGGCTGGAGGCGAACATCCAGCCACTGAAGACCTGTTCCGCCTGCTCGCCGGGCTTGATCTCCGTTACCTCCAGGAAGGCGGCGGACTCCGGCGTTTCGATCGGCGGGTTCTCGCGGCAGGCGCGCAGCGTGATGCGAAGGCTGCTCATCGCCTTCGTCTCCCCCACCTTCATGGTGAAGGTGGAAGTTCGCGCGGTCACCTTGTCCAGCCATTGCAGTTTTGCCGCCGGCCGCTCCAGCATCTGGTTCGGGATCGGGGCGGCCTGAACCGCCAGCGGGACCAGGACCGCAGCGGCACCCATCAGCCGGGCGGCTGGCCGCAAACATCTCGAGAGTCGCGTCACGTCGGATCGCTTCCGTTGTTGCGGACGGCGCCCTCGCGGCCGGGACCTGCCTATCGGTGTTGGTTCTGCCGGGGGCGCACCGCGTTCTAGCCCGGAAGCAGGGGCAGCGTCCAGTGGTGGGGACGCCGGGATGGGTTGTGCGTGGGTGATGGTTCAGCGCGTGGTAACGCTGCTGCGCGACGCAGGGGCGCTGTGGGTGGAGCCGCTGCCGCTCTGCGCATCGTTACGGTCTTGGATCTTCTGGGTCGCCGCCCCGGCCCCGGCCCCAGCCGCGGCACCGACGACCGCGCCCACCGGCCCGCCGACAACGGCTCCCGCGGCAGCGCCGCCGAGCCCGCCGCTGGCGGATTTCTCTTCCATGTCGGCGCCACAGGCGGCGGTCGCCAGGGCCAGACCGAACACGGCCATGTGGGGGAGACGCATCTCAGTTCCTCCTGCTTGGTGATCCGGGGGCGCCCGCTTGGCGGCCGCCATCCGGATACCGGGAGGAACGCTCGAGCGCGGCCGCTGGTTCCGGCCACGCCACTGCTTCTTGTCAGAGCTTCGGCGGTTGGGCGGGTGCCTGGCCCGGCGCCTGGGAAGCCTGGCCGTTCGACGAGTCGCCCGGCTTGCTCATGCTCTGCAGCGAGAAGATGACCTGACCCAGCAGCTGTTCCAGGCCCGGCGTGCTCTGCGTGAACTCGATCTTGCCGTTGGGCTTGATCATGTCGGAATCGCCGCCCGGCTCCAGCGACAGGAACTTGCCGCCCAGCAGGCTTTCAGACGCGATGACCGCCGCGGTGTCCTTCGGCAGCTTCACCGAATTGTCGACAGACAGATGAACCACAGCCTGATAGCTGGTGGGGTCGAGCGACAGTCCGGTGACGGTGCCGACCTTCACGCCGCTGATGCGGACGTCGGCACCGCCCTGCAGGCCTGTGATGCTGGTGAAGTTGGCGGTGATGTCATAGCCCTGCACCTTGCGCAGATCGGCGCTTTTGTAGGCGAAGGCAAGGAACACGGCGGCCACGGCGAGCACGACGCCGCCCAGCACGGTTTCGATCACATTCCGGCGCATAGAGCTTTCCTGCTGCGAATTCCAGAAACGAAACCCGGCCCGAAAGGGGCCGGGCTTTCCGCTCTGACGTGAGGGTCAGTCCTTGGCAGGGATCAGCTCGGCGTCCAGGGCTCGTAATCCCCGGTGGCAGGCACGCGCTTGCCGCCGGCCAGAACGTGGCCGGGCGGGCGATAGGCCTGGACCGAGCCCGACATGTTGGGCAGATGTTCCTTCTGCCAGGGCTTGTGGAAGGCGCTCGACCCCTCGGGCAGCGGTTCCTTGGTGGTGTGGTGCAGCCAGCCGTGCCATTCCGGCGGGATCTTGGAGGCGTCGGGCTCACCGGCATACAGGACCCAGCGGCGCTCACGCGTGCCGGGCTGGGTGTCCTTGCTGCGGTAATAGACGTTGCCGAAGCGGTCGCTGCCGACCTTGGCGCCCCGACGCCACGTGACGTAACGGATGTGGATGTTCGCCAGTTTGGTGAACAGGGAGATCGGCTCGCTCATCGTCGCTCACGAATTCCGGAGTCTGGCCCCGCGGACACGGGGCTGGTCGAATGCGGGCCGCACTATGACACCGCAAGGGACGCGCGTCCACCGTTGGTACGGCCCAAGCTGCTCCACAGGGTGGAAAGCGGGGCCTATTGCAGGCGGGTCGCGGCGATCTTCGCAGTATCGACCGGGGTCGCGGTACAGCCGCCCAGCGTTGGGCCGACCGGAAGCTCGCCGAACGCCGCGATAGCGCCCTCCGCCTTCAGCCGGCCGACGAATCCAGGCCCCGTCCCGCGGGCGACCCAGGCGAATCCGAGCCAGGTGGAGCGCACCGGCTCTCCCCCCGCCCGCACCATCGCCGTCATTGCCTCGGCGTCGCTGGTGCCGGGGGAGAAGACCGCCAGCATCATGCCGTCGGTCGCATCCGGCAGGGCGGCGCGCTGCAGCGACAGTCCCATCAGCCCCGCCCACACCAGCAGAATGCCACCGAACAGTGCCGCGGCAAGGCCGTGGCCGATGGGGAGACCGGAAGAGGAGGGGGCGGGACCGTCGCTCATGGGGTTTACTTTACGCCTTCGCCTCGGCCGCCGCCAGCGACGGGGCGGGCTTCTCGGAGATCGGCCAGTGGACGATGGTCGCGAACATGGCCAGCGCCACACCCAGCCACCAGACGACGTCGTAGGAGCCCGTACGCTCATAGAGAACGCCGCCCAGCCAGACGCCCAGGAAGCCGCCGACCTGATGGCTGAAGAAGGCGAAGCCGTAGAGCGTGCCCATGTAGCGGGTGCCGAACATCAACGCAACGAGGCCGGAGGTCGGCGGCACGGTGGACAGCCACAGCAGGCCCATCACCGCGGCGTAGACGATCACCGTCACCGACGAGATCGGCAGCAGGATGAAGATCGCCGTGGCGACGCCGCGCGAGAAATAGTTGGCGCACAGCAGGTAGCGCTTGCTGACCTTGCCGGCCAGCACGCCGGACGCATAGGAGCCGATGACGTTGAACAGTCCGATCAGCGCCAGCGCCCAGGCGGCGAGCGACGCGCTGATGCCGGCCTCGGTCAGGTAGGGCGGCAGATGGGTTGTGATGAAGGCCAGCTGGAAGCCGCAGACGAAGAAGCCGGCGACCAGCAGCACATAGCTGCGGTGCTGGAAGGCCTGCCGCACCGCAGCGATGTAGCCGATGTTGGCGCCTGTCACCGCCGGGGTGCCGCTCGCCGTCATGCCCTTCGGTCCGGGGAAGACGCCGGCCAGCAGCGGCACCGCGATCATCGACGCGGCCAGCAGGAGCAGGGCGGTCTGCCAGCCGAACCCGGCGATGAAGGCCTGACCCATCGGCGCGAACAGGAACTGGCCCATCGACCCGGCCGCCGTGGCGATGCCGACCGACCAGCTGCGCTGTTCCGGCGGAAGCAGCCGGGTGAAGCCGGCGATGATGATGCCGAAGGAGGCGCCGGACAGCCCAAGCCCGATCAGCACGCCGGCCGTCAGGTACAGCTCGACGCTGGTCGTCGCATAGGGCATCAGCGCCAGCCCGGCGGCATAGAGCAGGCCGCCGCCGGCCAGCACCGGGGCCGGGCCGAAGCGGTCGGTCAGCGCCCCGGCGAAGGGGCCGCCGGCCCCCCACAGGATGTTCTGGATCGCCATCGCCAGCGCGAAGACATCGCGGCCCCAGCCGCGGGTTTCCGAAAGCGGGCCGATGAACAGGCCCATGCTCGACCGCGGCCCGAAGGCCAGCATCGAGATCAGGCAGCCGCAGACGATGACGAGGGCTGGCGTCCTCCAGGAGGGCGCCGGTGCGGGCGGGGCGGTGGTCAAGGCGTCCTCCGGGGTCGGGTGCCGATGCGTGCCTATCCGGCACAGCAGCGCGGAAGGGCAATGCGCATCGTGGCGTTGTGTCGCCTCCGACGATAGGCAGGCATCAACAGTTCGGCAAATTCATAATCGGTAACCGGGTCATTCCGCAGCGGAATGCAGGAAGGCGATCCGTTCCATCGCCTGGTTCACCGTCTGGCCGGCGGCCAACTCGCGTCGCAGCGCCTCCTCCAGCCGGTCGAACACCGGGGCGATGCGTCCGGTCGTCCGCGATTGGATCAGCCAGATGGTCACCGACATCCGGAAGCCGGGCAGATCGACCGGCCGCACCAGGGCGGCACCGGGGATCGGCGCGATCAGACCCATCGGTGCCAGCCCGAACCCGACTCCGCGCGCGACCAGCGACACCAGCAGGCTCTGGTCGTAGGCCTCCACCGTCACGTTCGGCTGCAGCCCGAGCGGGGCCAGCGCCTGGTGGAGCGCCTCGCGATACCGGCAGCCGTTGGGCTGCAGCACCCAACCATGCTCGTTCATCGAGGCCAGATCGGCGCCGGCCGACCGGTCGGGGGAGGCGACGATGCTGACATCCTCGGTCCCGATCCGGCGGGCGGGCAGGTCGTCGGGCGGCGTCTGCTCCTCGCACATCAGGATCAGCCCGCCATCGAGCGTGCCGGCGCGGACCTGTTCGATCAGCGGGTTGCTCCAGTCGGAATGCAGCCGCAGCGTCAGGCCCGGAAAGCCGGCGCGCAGATCGTCCAGCGGCCGTCCGGCGGCAAGCGCGGTCAGCACATGCGCCACGCCCAGCCGCAGCAGCCCGCGCGGTTCGGCGGACCCGGCGAAAGCGTCGGCGAAGTCGCTGGCCGCTGCCAGGATGCGCCGCGCATGGGCAAGCGCCAGCTCCCCGTCGCGGGTCAGCGCCAGCGGCTTGGTCTGCCGGTCGAACAGCACGACGCCCAGTTCCGCCTCCAGCCGCTGGATCAGCCGCGAGACCGCCGACTGCGTCAGCCCCAGCCGGTTGCCGGCCTCCTGCACCGACTGCGCATCGGCCACGGCGATGAAGGTGCGGATTTCGTTGAGCTTCATGGCGAGGCCTTGAGGTCCGGGGGCCGACAGAACGCGGCGATGCATCTTCGCGTCTGGTGTGCCAGTGTCGGATCGCGTTACCGTCGGGTCAAGCCATCGATGGGGAGTCGATCATGACCACTGTTCCGCCCGACCGTTCCAGCCGCGAATATCCCGACCGTCCCTGGGTGGGGGTGGGGGTCGTCGTCTGGCGCGGGGACAGGGTCCTGCTGATCCGGCGGGGCAAGGCGCCGCGGCTGGGGCAATGGAGCCTGCCGGGCGGGGCGCAGTCGGTGGGCGAGACCGTGTTCGAGACGGCGATCCGCGAGGTGCGGGAGGAAGCCGGGCTTGAGGTGGTGCCGACCGGCATCGTCACCGTGGTGGACGCCATCACCCCGGATGCCGAGGGCCGCGTCCATTACCACTACACGCTGGTGGAGGTGGCGGCGGACAGTGCGGAGGGCGATCCGATCTGCGCCGACGATGCGCTGGAAGCCTGCTGGGCCACCGCAGACGAGGCCGGCGAACTGACGGAGTGGGACGAGACCCGGCGGGTCATCCTGATGTCTGCGGAGCAGCGGAAGGCCCGCCCGGCTTCAAGCTGACGATGACGCTGCGCTCGGCCAGGAACTCTGCCACTCCGTCGGCGGTCAGCGGGCGCGACAGCCAGTAGCCCTGCAGCGTGTCGCAGCGGTAGGCCTGGAGATACAGGCGCTGTTCGGCCGTCTCCACCCCTTCCGCCACCACGCCGAGGTCGAGGGCGTGGGCAAGCGCCACCACGGCCTGCACGATGGCGGCGGCGTCGCGGTCGTCAACCATCGCCTGGACGAACTGCTTGTCGATCTTCAGCGCCTCCACCGGTACCCGGCGCAGGGTGGCCAGCGACGACCAGCCGGTGCCGAAATCGTCCAGCACCATCCGGATCCCGGCGCCGCGCAACTGGAGCAGAGCCTCCCGCGCGTCCGCGCTCTGGCTGAACATCGCGGTTTCTGTCAGCTCCAGCTTGAGATTGGCGGCGGGCAGGCCGGTTTCGGCCAGGATCCCCAGCAGCTTCAGCACCAGTCCGGGATCGTCGAGCTGACGGGCCGACAGGTTCACCGATACCGGAACATCGACGATGCCGGCGCGCAGCCAGCCGGCTGCTGCCGCGCAGGCGGCATGCAGCGTCCATTCGCCCAGCAGGTGGATCGCCTCCCCCTGTTCGGCCATCGGCACGAAGACGTCGGGGGGCAGCATGGTTCCATCCGACAGGCGCCAGCGCGACAGCGCCTCGAACCCGGTCAGGCGGTTGGTGAAGACGTCGGCCTGCGGTTGGAAGACCAGCGACAGCTCCTTCCGGTCGATGGCGTCGCGGACCCGTTCGACGAATCCGGCGTCGGTTGTCCCCGGTGTGTCGGACCCGTTCGACGTCGCGTGCGTGTTCGCCACCGTCCGCTCCATTCCGCCAACCATCGCCGGCCGCTGCCCGGCTCTCCCTGGCATAACAACCACGGCAATGATTTGTTAACCATGTCGCGAAAGAGCTTGGCGAATTTTATATGGTTACGAAAGAGTTAACGTTGCTGGGTTGGTGACAAGAAAAGGGCGAAGCGCGGGCCTCGCCGCACCCCGTCTTTGGGCAGGATTGTCACCCATGGGCTGCCCCATGCTTGAGCCGGCTGGGCAGCAACTCGCCCGATTGATCGAGCACCGGGTAGGCGGCGGCGACCAGATGGGCGTCGATGCGGCGCAGGTCGTGCAGGATGTCCGGGTGCCGGGCGCTATCAGGCGTTCACGGTCACAAAAAAAGCCCCCGCTTCTCTTGCGGGGGCTTTACAGGTCAGACGTTGAAGCGGAAGTGGAAGATGTCGCCGTCCTGGACGACATATTCCTTGCCTTCCTGGCGCATCTTGCCGGCGTCCTTCGCCCCCTGCTCGCCACCAAGCGTGACGTAGCTGGTATAGTCGATGGTTTCGGCGCGGATGAAGCCGCGTTCGAAATCGGTATGGATGACGCCCGCCGCTTCCGGGGCCTTGGCGTGGCGGCGCACGGTCCAGGCCCGCGTCTCCTTGGGGCCGACGGTGAAGAAGGTGATCAGGTCCAGCAGCTTGAAGCCGGCGCGGATCAGCTTGTTCAGGCCGGTTTCCTCCAGCCCCATCGATTCCAGGAACTCCGCCTTCTCGGCCGGGTCGGTGAGCTGGGCGACTTCGGACTCGATGGCGGCGGAGATGACGACGACCTCGGCATTCTCGGCCTTGGCCTTCTCGGCGACCTTGGCCGAGAAGCTGTTGCCGGTGGCGGCCGACGCCTCCTCGACGTTGCAGACATAGAGCACCGGCTTGGAGGTCAGCAGCATGAACTGCTTGAACACCGGCTTCTCTTCCTCGGAAACCTCGACCACGCGGGCCGGCTTGCCGTCCTGCAGCACCTTCAGGGCGCGCTCCATCAGGTCGGCCTTGATCTTGCTGTCCTTGTCGCCGCCCTTGGCCTTCTTCTGAAGGCTGGTCAGCTGACGTTCCAGGCTTTCCATGTCGGCGAGCATCAGCTCGGTCTCGACCACCTCTGCGTCGCGCAGCGGATCGACATTGCCCTCGACATGGGTGATGTCGTCGTCCTCGAAGCAGCGCAGCACATGGACGATGGCGTCCACCTCGCGGATGTTGGCGAGGAACTGGTTGCCCAGCCCTTCACCCTTCGACGCGCCGCGGATCAGGCCGGCGATGTCCACGAACTCCAACTGGGTCGGGATGACCTTCTGCGACTTGGCGATTTCCGCCAGCTTGTCCTGCCGCGGGTCGGGCACGCTGACGCGGCCGACGTTCGGCTCCTTGGTGCAGAAGGGAAAATTCGCCGCCTCCGCCGCCTGGGTGGCGGTCAGCGCGTTGAAAAGGGTCGACTTGCCGACGTTCGGCAGGCCGACGATGCCGCAATTGAAGCCCATGGGTGGGTGCTCGCCGTCGGAAATGCTGGAATTGTTGCGCTTTATCCTACGAAGGGGGGCAAAGCGCAAACGCGAAGTGGGAGAGGGGACGGGCAGGCCGCGGCTTATCGCGCCTGCGTCGCCACCGTCACCTTGTTCATGAACAGCTCCGGCTGGCCTTCCACCATCAGGGGCAGGTTGTCGGAGACGGCGTCGAGCAGCGGGTCGATCCAGCCCTGGTCGGCCTTGGCGAAGTCGTGCAGGACATAGCCGCTGACCAGATCCTTGTTGCCGGGATGGCCGATGCCCAGCCGGATGCGCCAGTAGTCCTTGCCGATATGGGCGTCGATGGAGCGCAGGCCGTTGTGGCCGCCGTGGCCGCCGCCCTTCTTCACCCGGATCTTGCCGGGCGGCAGGTCCAGCTCGTCATGGATGACGACGACATTCTCGGGCTTCAGCTTGTAGAACTGCAGGGCCGCCACCACCGACTGGCCGGACAGGTTCATGAAGGTGGCGGGTTCCAGCGCCAGAACCTTGTCGCCGGCGACGGTGCCCTCGGCGGTCTGGCCCTGGAAGCGCTTCTTCCATGGGGTGAAGCGATGGCGTTGGGCGATGGTTTCCACCGCCATGAAGCCGATGTTGTGGCGGTTGCGGGCATACTCGTTGCCGGGGTTGCCCAGTCCGACCAGAAGCAGCATGTCCCTCACCCTTTGAAAGGCAACTCCACAAAACGAAGCGGGGGGCCGAAGCCCCCCACTGTAACCATCCCTGGCGGATGAGCGCTTCGGATCAGGAAGCGGCTTCTTCCGACTTCAGGCCCGACGGGGCAACGATGGTCGCGATGGTGAAATCGCGGTCGGTGATCGTCGAGGTCACACCCTCCGGCAGCTTGACCGAGGAGATGTGGATCGAGTCGCCGACGTCGAAGCCCTCGCACGAGATGGTGATGTGCTCGGGGATGTTGTCGGCCGGGCAGCTCAGCTCCAGCTCGTGACGGACGATGTTCAGCACACCGCCGCGCTTCAGGCCGGCCGACTTGTCCTGGTCGGCGAACTCGACCGGAACCTGCACGTTGATGCGGGTGTCGGACGAAACGCGCAGGAAGTCGACATGCAGCGGGACGTCGGTCACCGGGTGGAACTGCACGTCGCGCGGCAGGACGCGATGGGCGGTGCCGTCGACGGTGACGTCGAACAGGTGCGTGAAGAAGCCCGGCTGATGCAGGACGCGGGTGAACTCGAACTTCTCGAGCGAAATGGTCAGGGGAGCCTGCTTACCACCGTAGATGACGGCCGGAATACGGCCGTCACGGCGGGTCTGGCGGGCGGTCCCCTTGCCGGCCCGTTCGCGCGTCTCAGCGCCGAGCGGAATGATCTTGGTCATGACGATGCTCCAAAACGAAAAGGGCGCCGGCCTCCAGGGGTGCCGACGCGTGCGCGGCGTGCATACGGCAATCGGGGGGGCGCGTCAAGGGGCGCGGCGGAATTTCGCCGGAAACCGCGGCGGATGGAACGTTTGGAACATCATGAAACAGGTTTCGCGACCCTGTCCAATGTTCCACGTCCCGCCGCCGTCCAAGGGGCGGACCGGGCCAGCCCATCCTAGCATGGGCGACGGGAGCGGCAGAAGGCCCGTCGGCGAAAGGCGCCACACCTCACAGGCCGGCCGGGGCCGTCCGCGTGTCGGCGGTGCGGGTGGCGTTCTGGTCGATCAGCGGCTGGAGCGCGGGAGCGAGGCTCTTCAGCAACTGGGCCGGCAAGGCGCTGGTGAAGCGGTAGTCGTCGGCCTCCGGCCCCTGGACGAAGGCGGTCATGGTGCCGAAGAAGCGGTCGCCAATGTAGAAGACGAAGGTGGCGGTGCGGGCGACCGCCTTCGATTCCAGCAGCACGCCGCCCGGCCCCCACCGGTCGAGCCGGTGGTCGCCGGTGCCGGTCTTGCCGCCCATCGGGATCACGGCCCCCGACGGATCCTTGAAGGAGCCCCACACCCGCTTGGCGGTGCCGTTCTGCGCCACGTCCATCAGGGCACGGCGCAAGGTTGCGCAGACCTCCGGATGCAGCACGCGCTCGCCCTTCAGCGGCCCCAGCCCCAGCTTCGTCTCATAGGGCGTGCCGGCGGCGAAATGCAGCGAGCGGATCCGCACGGTCGGCTGGCGCACCCCGTCGTTCAGGATCAGCCCCATCAGCTCGGCCAGCGCCGCCGGACGGTCTGCGGAGCTGCCGATGGAGGTCGCCAGCGACGGCACCAGCGTGTCGAAGGGGTAGCCGACGCTGCGCCATTGGGCGGTGATGCGCTTGAACGCCTCCTCCTCCAGCCCGATGCGGATGCGGGTGTTCTGGGCGGCCATGCCCTTCTTGAACAGCCAGCGGTAGCTTTCCTGGCGTTCGTCGGCGCTGGCGGCCAGAATCTCGGCCCTGGTGGCGTTCGGATTGTTCTGGAGATGCGCGACCAGCCACAGTTCCAGCGGATGGACGCGGGCGAGATAGCCGAGGTCGTTCAGCGGGAAGCGGTCCGGCCCGTATTTGGCGTAGAGCGCCGAAAGCTCGCCGTCGGACAGCGTGCTTCCCGGCAGCCGGGCGCGCAGGAAGGCGGAAAACTCGGCGAGCCCGGCCTTGGGCCGCACGGTGCGGAAGACCACCGCCAGCCGGTAGGGCACCGGGCGCGACCGCGCCGCCAGCCGGGCCAGCGCCTCGTCCGGGGTCCGCCTGCGGTAGTCGTTGTAGAAGCGGTTGAGGAAGTCCGAGCCCTCGCGGTCGGCGAAGCGGGCCAGATAGGCCTGACGGGCGGGGTGATCGGGGGTGCGCAGGATATCGGCGCCATCGTCGGCCCCCTCGTCCATGTAGAACTGGACGATGTCGCGCATCAGCCGGATGAAGGGCAGGTTGACGCTGCTGCGCAGCGCTTCCTGCAAGGTCATGATGCGGCCGTTGTCGTCCTTGTTGAAGTTCACGAAGCTGTGCTGGCCGCCGCCGGTGAAGAACACCTCGCCCGGACTGGCGGAATAGCGCCGTTCCATCGCCGCATCCAGCATGGCCGGCAGCCGGCGGTCGGGCGCGGTCGTCAGCCAGGAGGCCGCCCAGCGCGTCAGGTTGTCCGACGCCTCGTCCTCGACATCGGCGAGGAAATCCTTCGGCAGATGGGCGTAGCGGCTGTGCAGCTCCACCACGATCTGCAGATATGTCACCAGCGTGCGCAGCTTGGCGGTGGAGCCGAGATCGAGCTTGGCGCCTTCGTTGATGTCCAGCGGCTGGTCGAGATTGTCGGCCTGGACGCGGAGGTAATTGGCCTCCGGCCCGCGCTCGTACAGGGTGATCGAATAGACCAGCTTCGACAGGTCGTTGTTGCGGGCGTCGAGCAGCCGTTCGCCGGTCAGCCCCAGCTTGCGGGCGGAGTCGGGATCGTTCAGCTTGCCCAGCACCTCGACCACGCGGGCCTGGGTTTCCGCATCCAGGGTCGATTGCGCGGTCAGGTCGAGCCGGTCGAGCTGGTAGAGGCTGGGCACCCCCAGCATGCCGAGCAGCCGGGCGCGGACGGCGTTGGTCGCCTTCTGTTCGATGAAGGAGGTGGCGGGGGGCGACGGCGCCTCCTCGCGGAAGGCCAGCCGGATGGCAAGCGCGGAGTCGCGCAGCGCCGGGTCGATGACGCCGGCCTGGGCCAGCGCCCGCAGATGGGCATCGGCCAGCCGGTCGAGCGCCGCGCGGTCCTGGATCAGGTAATAGGACGGCCGCCGCTGGGCCAGCAGCAGCGCCAGCACCTGCTTGTAGGCCAGCGCCTTCAGCCGCAGGGCGCGCGGTTCGGCAGCGGGTTCGGCCAGCACGCGCTTGGCGATCGACAGGTCGGTGCCGAACCAGGCCCACAGCCCGTCGCCCAGCCCGTTCACCTCGCCGAAGCCGGCCCTGGCGGTCAGCGGGGTGGAGTTCAGGTAATCGACCAGCACGCGCCGGCGCGCCTCGGTGGTGTCCTCGCCGTCGCGGTAGGCGCGGATGCTGGCCGACATCATCTGGCGCAGCTTCTCCACGCCGCCGGTGGTCTGGCCGTCCGGCGAATGCCGGTATTTCTCGATCTGGGTGGCGAGCGTCGAGCCGCCGGGGGAGCGCTGGCCCGGCCGGATCACCTGCAGGGGCAGCATCGCCACCGCCGCGCCGAAACGGTCCCACTCCACCGCCGGGTTGCGGCGCGGCTCGTCCGCGTTCAGCAATTCGCGGTTCTCGATGAACAGCAGGGTGTCGGCGACCAGCTTCGGCACGTCGTCGAAGCCGTCGAACACCCGTTCGGGATAGCGCGCGGCGTACATCGGCACGCCGTTGCGGTCGAGCAGGGTCAGGCCGGCCTGGGTCTTTTCCCGGTAGATCGGAAAGCCGCCGCCGGCCATGAAACGGTCGAGCGCCGGGGACAGCACCGCCTGCTGTTCGACCGCATAGAGGTCGCGGGTCAGCAGGTCGAGCTGGCCGGGCAGGGCGGTGTAGCCGAGGCGCTCGTTATAGGGGCCGTGGGCGGGATAGCGCGCCGCCGGGTTGGGGCCTTCGCGCAAGGACACGGTCATCGACTGGGCGACGCCGGACAGCAGCCGCGCCTGGAGCCGCGACGTTTCCATCTCGCGCCAGCCGGCATAGCCGGCGGCGGCGACGGTGGTCGTCAAGGCGACCCCGATCACCGCGCGCCGCAGCCAGCGCCCCGCCTGCACCCACGCCTTAGCCATACCGGATGCGTGTCCCCTGCCGCCCGACCCACATGATCGGTGTCGGCCGGAACGGTAGGGGAGTCATGGTTAACGGGGGGTTTAAGGACGGACCGTCCTCACCCCTCCAGCAGTGCCTTCGCGCGCGCGGCCAGTTCCGCCAGCGGGACCTCGACCTGCTCGCCCTTGACCAGATGCTTCAGGGTCGCGGTGCCGCGGGCCTTCTCGTCGGAGCCCATCAGCAGGACGACGGGGATGCCGGCGCGGTCGGCGTATTTCATCTGCTTGGCGATCTTGCCGCCGTCCAGCTGGATTTCCGTGTTGATGCCGGCGGCGCGCAGCTCGCTCGCCATGCGGAAGTAATCGGCGGACAGGGCCGGGTCCATCTGCGTCACCAGCAGCTGGGCGGTGGGGGCGGCGTCCTTGATCAGGCCGGCTTCCATCAGCTGGTAGAACAGGCGGGTGGCGCCGATGGAGATGCCGACGCCCGGCAGCTTCGACTTGGTGTAGTGGCTGGCGAGATTCTCGTAGCGCCCGCCCGAGCAGACCGAGCCGATGCCGGGATGGTCGTTCAGGAAGGTCTCGTAGACGGTGCCGGTGTAGTAATCGAGGCCCCGCGCGATGGCGAGGTTGATGCGCACCGTCCCCTCCGGCACCTGGAAGGCGTTCAGCCCCTCGATGACGGTGGTCAGTTCGCCGACGCCCTCGCGGAAGATGGCATTCTCGATGTCGAGCGCGCCGAGCGCCGCCAGCGTTTCGGCATTGGTGCCCTTCATGGCGATCAGCGACAGGATGGTGTCGGCGGCATGCTCGGTCACGCCGAGGCCGAGCAGGCTGGCGCGCACCTTGTCCTGGCCGATCTTGTCCAGCTTGTCGATCTCGCGCAGCACCAGCACGCGGGTGTCGGCGTCGGCGACGCCCAGCCCGTCGAGCAGGCCCAGCAGGATCTTGCGGTTGTTCACATTGATGGTGAAGCCGCCGAAATTCAGCTCGGTGAAGACATGGTGGATGACCGCCGGGATCTCGGCGTCGTAATGGGCGGACAGGCTGTCCTTGCCGATCACGTCGATGTCGCACTGGTAGAATTCGCGGAAGCGCCCGCGCTGCGCCCGCTCGCCGCGATAGACCCGCTGGATCTGGTAGCGGCGGAAGGGGAAGGCGAGGTCGCGCTCATGCTCCGCCACATAGCGGGCGAGCGGCACCGTCAGGTCGAAGCGCAGCGCCAGCTCCGGCTTGTTGCCCTGCTGGATGGCGCCGGTGGACTGGACGAAATAGACCTGCTTCTCCGTCTCGCCGCCCGACTTGGTCAGCAGCGTGTCGACCGTCTCGAACACCGGGGTTTCGACGGGGACGAAGCCGAACCGCTCGTAACCGCGGCGGATGGTGTCCAGCATGCGCTGGAAGGCCACCTGCTGGCGCGGCAGCAGCTCCATCGTTCCGGGCGGGGTGCGGGGCGTGATCAGGCTCATCGGAGAGGGTCCGCGCTTGGAATAGGAAAAGCGTGCGTTTTCTAGACCCTTTCGCCGGTCCCGTCACCTGCGCCCAAAAACGCGGGGGGAAAATTTTTCGTGAGGCACGAAGATTTTTTGGAAGGGCGTGGAATGAACGGCAGCGGGGCCGCGTTCATCTAAGCACGATCCCGCAACGAGGATCGCTCACCGAAATGGAGAAACCAAATGTCCGGCACCGTCTTTGGGTCGCGTATCCGCTCGTCCGTTTCGACCTTTGCGTTCGTCGCCCTGATGGCGACGGCCCCCGTGCTGAGCGCGGGTGCGGCAACGGTCGCGCCGGCCGTTCCGGCCACGCCGGCCCCCGCCGCGACGACCGACTCCACGACGACGACCCCCGCCCCGGCTTTGAAGGCCGAGCAGAAGGCCGTCACCAAGAGCGAGGCCACCAAGACCGAAGCCACCAAGATCGAGGCGCCGAAGGCGGACGCCACCAAGGCGGATGCCGGCAAGAGCAAGCATGAGCAGGTCGCGGCCACCCCGAAGGCCGAAGTGACCAAGACCCAGGCCGAGGCGGTCGCCAAGGAACTGGGCGCCAAGCCGTCCGACCAGCTGTCCGCCCAGCTCGGCAAGTATCACGAGCAGATGCTGGCCGCCCATGCGCTGAAGGACGGCGCCGCCCGCGACAAGGCCGTGGCCGAGGCCCGGCAGCAGCTCGCCAGCATCGGCGGCAAGCCGGTGACGGCGGAGCAGGCCGCCAAGATCGACGGCATCCTGGGGGTGAAGACCTCGACCACCATCCAGTAAGGCTCACCGGAACGGCCAACCCCACCCGCCAACGCCGGCCGGCGGGTGGGGCGCCGCTCGCGATCCGCGCCCCTCTTCCGGGGACCGCCTCTGTTGAGATGCCGCGGCGATGGCGATAGAACGTCGTCCAGGCCAACCGCCCCATCCGACAGCAGCGCCGGGACCCGATCCATGCCGTACGACCGAATTGTCATCCGCCGTCCCGACGACTGGCATGTCCATCTGCGCGACGGCGCCATGCTGAAGGCGGTCCTGCCCTTCACCGCCCGTCAGTTCGGCCGCGCCATCGTGATGCCGAACCTGAAGCCGCCGGTTGCGACCTCCGCCGATGCGGTGGCCTATCGCGAGCGCATCCTGGCGGCCTTGCCGGACGGCGTCGCCTTCACCCCCCTCATGGTGGCCTATCTGACCGACGGCACCGACGCCGCCGATCTGGCGCAGGGCTTCGAGGACGGGGTGTTCGCCGCCGCCAAGCTCTATCCGGCCAACGCCACCACCAACAGCGCCCATGGCGTCACCGACATCGCCCGCATCGCCCCGGTGCTGGAGCGCATGGCGGAGATCGGCATGCCGCTGCTGATCCATGGCGAGGTGACCGACCAGTCGGTCGACATCTTCGACCGCGAGGCGGTGTTCATCGACACCATCCTGGCCCCGCTGCTGGAACGCCACCCGACCCTGCGCGTCGTGCTGGAGCATGTGACGACCTCCGACGCCGTGCAGTTCGTGCGCGCCCACGCCGCCAGCGGTCGCATCGGCGCCACCATCACCGCGCATCATCTGCTGATCAACCGCAGCCACATCTTCCAGGGCGGCATCCGTCCGCACCTCTACTGCCTGCCGATCGCCAAGCGCGAGACGCACCGGCTGGCTCTGGTCGAGGCGGCGACCAGCGGGGAAGGGCCGTTCTTCCTCGGCACCGACACCGCGCCGCACACCGTCACCGCCAAGGAATCGGCCTGCGGCTGCGCCGGCTGCTTCACCGCCGCCAATGCGCTGGAACTCTATGCCGAGGCCTTCGAGGAGGCCGGGGCGCTCGACAAGCTGGAGGCCTTCGCCAGCCTCAACGGCCCGCGCTTCTATGGCATGCCGGTCAGCGAGGAGCAGGTGGCGTTGGAGCGCCGCCCGACGGTGGCTCCCGACCTGATCCTGGTCAGCGAAGGCGACGCCGTGCTGCCCTTCCGCAGCGGCGAGACCCTGCGCTGGCGCTTTGCCGGTCCGGTCTGAGGCAGGGCGCGGCCCGTCCGGCCCGTCCTTCAGGCCGGTGGCCGGTTGCGGGCCTCTGCCTGCCGCTCCATCGCCGCCCGCAGCAGGGCGGCGACGCGGAACGGCGCATGCAGGAACTTGCCATAGGGCAGCGTCGCGAACAGGCCGAGCACGATGCCGAGATGGATCAGCAGCATCGGCCCCATCGCCGCCGTCCCGCGTAAGGCCAGCAGGGCGAAGCCGCTGACCGCCGTCAGGAACAGCAGCAGCAACAGCGCGTAATCTGCGCCGGTCACGCTCTCGGCCACCGGTGCGGGATCGGCGCGGCGCTTCAGCAGGGCGAGCCCGGCCGTGCCGGCCAGCATTCCGGCGCCGCCCAGGCTGCCCAGCAGGACCGGCAGGCTGACGAGCGGATAGGGCGCCTGCCAGCCCAGCAGATGATCGTACAGCGTGGCGACGCCGGTGGCGGCGAAGCAGAGCGCCACGCCGTAGAACAGCGCATGGTGGCAGCGCCGCCGCGCCTGGGACAGACCGCCGTCCCTGCCGCCATCCCGCAAGAAGCAGCCGGCCCCGCCGCCGCCCAGATTGCGCAGGGTGACGACGTCGCGCAGCGTCTCCCGCAACACCGGCAGCAGCGGCACGCCCGAGGGGGCCGGACCCATGCTGCGCCAGAAATCGGCGACGCTGAAGCCGATGGCCAGCAGCGACCACAGCAGGACGCCTCCCGCCAACCCGGCCATGATCTCCCACGGTACCACCCGGTAGAAGGCACCGGGGCCGGAGTGCCGTCCGAGCAGAGCCTCCGGGGGAACCGTCGAGGCCGCGGCCAGCGCCAGGGCTACCACCGCGAACAGGGCGGCAAGGATCACCGGCTTGCCGGTATAGCGCAGCCGTCCCCGCAGGAAGGGCGGCCAGGTATGGTCGCGGTAGGAGTTCTGCCTGACCAGACTGAGGCTTTTCGGCAGGTTGACGGCGAAGGCGTGCGGCGGGGCGTATTGGCAGGCGTGATAGCAGGACCGGCAATTGTGGCAGAGATTTGCCAGGAAAAGCAGGTCGGCCGTCCCCACCTGCCGCCGCGGCTTCAGCGCCCGGAACACCGCGCAATAGCCGTTGCAGTATTGGCAGGCGTTGCAGATCTCCAGCGCCCGCCGCGCCTCTGCCGCGATCCGGTCCGGGCTGTCGTCAGTGCAGGGCATGGGCCGCGGCCTCCCGCCCGGCGATGCGCCCGAACACCGCCCCGATGGACATGGCGCTCCCCGCCAGATAGCCGGAGCCGAGGATGTTGGGCGCCATGATCACCCCCGCCGCGAAGACGCCGTCGATGGCCTGTCCGTCCTCCCGCAGGACCCGCGCCTGTTCGTCGACCCGCAAGCCGAGGCAGGTGGAGGTGATGCCGGCCCGCATCGGATAGGCACCGAAGGGCGGAACCAGGATCGGCGCGGCCAGCCGCGTCTTCGGTGGCTGGATGCCCATGGCGGAGCCGTCGCCGCCCAAGGCGGAGCCGTCGCCGCCGATGGCGGCGTTGAAGCCGGCCACTGTGGTTTCCAGCGCCGCCGGATCGATGCCCAGCATCGCCGCCAATTCGCCGATGCCGTCCGCGCGGATCGCCGGGAAGATGGACGGGCGGAAGCGCGTCTCGATGGCCGCGTCGAAGATCGAGAAGGCGACTGCGCCCGGACAGCGCGCCAGGCGCTCCCCCCACACCGAGAAGCGTGTCGGCCCGGTGTGGGACCCCTCGTCGGCGAAGCGCCGGCCGTCGCGGTCCACCACGATGCCGTGGGCGATCCCGTCCAGCCGGGTGACGATGCCGGCATCGAAGCCGGGGGAGCGGCTGTCCACCGCGACCATGTGGCAATGGCCGGCGACACCCACCGGCTGCGCCCCCTCCTCCAGCAGCGCCCGAAGCATGGTGCCGGTCGCATGGGGCGTGCCGCGGATCACGAAGCGGTCGGCCGCCTCGCCCCACTGGTCGCGCAGCCAATCGCGGTCGGCCTGGAATCCGCCGGAGGCGACGACGACCGCGCCGGCCCGCATCACCCGCATGGCCATGGGATGGCGCACGGTGGCGGAGGGCAGCCCGCCCGTCAAATGAAGCGCACAGGCCTCGCTGTCATAGTGGATGGCGATGCCCAACCCTTCGGCGGTGGCGTAGAGCGCATTCACCAGCGCCTTGCCGCCGCCGAGGAAGAAGGCGGTCTTGCGGGAATAGGGCAGAACGTCGTCGGCACCGCTCTGGAAGCGCACGCCGTTTTCGCCCATCCAGCCGAGGATGCCGGCGGACTCGGCGATCAGCAGGCGCGCCAGCCTCTCGTCGGCCGCACCGTCCGTCACCGCTTCCAGGTCGGCCCAGTAGTCCTGCGCGGGGTAACGGCCCTGCAGCCAGGGCGTCGGCCGGTCATGCATGACGCGGAAATTGCGGGAATGGCGGGCGTTGCCGCCGCGCAACGCCTTGGGCGCGCTTTCCAGCAGAGTGACGGCGGCACCGGAGCGGCGGGCGGAAATGGCGGCGCAGAGCCCTGCGTTCCCGCCCCCGACCACCAGGACGTCGCAGTCGCGCGGAGCAGAGGTCATGAATCGGCCATCGGAGGACGGCCCGCAACGCGCATAGCGGTGCGGGCCTGTGAAGCCGATGGCTTTAGTCCCGGCGGCTGCTGCCTGGGAAGGGGCGCCGCCTGCGACAGATGGCAGCGGCCGGCAGGGCTACGCCGTCAGAACAGCGTGCCCTGCACCGGCGCCACCCGCGGCTTGGCCTTCTTCTCCGGCTTCGGCTCGGGCTTGGGCTCAGCTTTGACCTCCGGCTCCGTCTCCGCCTTGGGCGCGCTGCGGTCGATGGTTGCTGCAACTTTGGCATCATCGGCGAAGACGATGTTGACCGGCAGACCCGGCGTCGCCTGATCGGCGCGGGTGACGGGGCGGCCGTCGCGGTCCTCGACCAGGGCGAAGCCGCGGGCCAGCACGCCCTTGTAGCTGTAGCTCTCCAGCAATTGCCCCAGCGACGCCAGTTTGGCCGCCTTGTCGGCGACCCCCTTGGCATAGCTGCGGTCGAGACGCGGCGTCAGGTCGGCGAGCCGGCGGGCGCCCTCTTCCTGCTTCACCCGCGCCGGGGTCAGCGACAGCCGGCCGGCGACCCGGTCGAAGCGGCCGGCGGCGGTGGTCACGGCATGGCGCAGCGCCGAATCGAGCGCGCGGCTTTCCGACGCCAGCTTTTGCCCGGCCTGGGCCAGCTTCTCGCGCGGGTGGCGCAGCTTGGCGGCCAGTTCGCCGACGCGGGTGCCGCGGCGCTCCAGCAGTGCGGCGGCGGCGAGGTTCAGGCGTTCGGCCCGGTCGTCCAGCCGCTGGGCATGACCCTCCAGCAGGGCGCGGGGGTCGCCCAGGCCGCGGGCCAGCCCCTCCACCCGGTTGCGGCGGTCCTCCACCGCGCGTGACGCGCAGGCCAGCAACCGGCGCTCGTCGTCCAGGATCTGGGCCAGCAACTCGCCGCGCACCGGCACCGCCATCTCCGCCGCGGCGGTCGGGGTGGGGGCGCGCAGGTCGGACGCGAAGTCGATCAGGGTGGTGTCGGTCTCGTGCCCGACGGCGGAGATCAGCGGGATGGTGCTGGCCGCCGCGGCGCGGACGACATTTTCCTCGTTGAAGGCCATCAGGTCTTCCAGCGAGCCGCCGCCGCGCGCCACGATGATCAGGTCGGGTCGCGGCACCGGACCGCCGGGCTGGATGCGGTTGAAGCCCTCGATCGCCGCCGTCACCTCGGCCGCCGCGCGCTCGCCCTGGACGGCGACCGGCCACAGCAGCACATGGCGGGGGAAACGGTCGTTCAGCCGGTGCAGGATGTCGCGGATGACCGCGCCGGTGGGGGAGGTGACGACGCCGATCACGTCGGGCAGGAAGGGGATGCGCGTCTTGCGGGCGGGGTCGAACAGCCCCTCCGCCGCCAGCCGGCGCTTGCGCTCCTCCAGCATCTTCAGCAGCGCGCCTTCGCCGGCCAACTCCATCGATTCGATGATCAGCTGATATTGCGAGCGGCCGGGATAGGTCGTCATCCGCCCGGTGACGATGACCTCAAGCCCTTCCTCCGGCCGCACCGCCAGCTTCGCCATGGTGCCGCGCCAGCACACCGCCTCGATCACCGCGGTGTCGTCCTTGAGACGCAGGTAGCAGTGGCCGGAGCTGTGCTTCTTCGGCTGGCTGATCTCGCCGCGGACGCGGACGAAGCCGAATTCCTCCTCGATGCTGCGCTTCAGCCGGCGTGCGAGGTCGCCGACGGTGAATTCCGGCAGGTTGGAGCCGGGGCGCGGTTCCGGGGCGATCAGGGGCAGGGAGTCGGTGTCGGAGGTCATGGCGCTCTTGAGTTGGGGCGCCGCCATGATACAAGGCGCGCAGTTCGCAACAAGGCGGAAGGAGCGCCACCCCATGAAAGTCCTCGTCGTCGGATCGGGCGGTCGTGAGCACGCGCTCTGCTGGGCCATTTCCAACTCGCCGCTGTGCGACGCGCTCTACTGCGCGCCGGGCAATGCCGGCATCGCCGATGTCGCAACGCTGGTGCCCATCGGGTCGGAGGACGTGGATGCGCTGGTGCGCTTCGTCCAGGACAACGCCATCGACTTCGTCGTCGTCGGTCCGGAAGGCCCGCTGGTGCTGGGTCTGGTCGACCGGCTGACCGCACTGGGCGTCAAGGCCTTCGGGCCGAGTGCGGCGGCGGCGGAGCTTGAGGGCTCCAAGGGCTTCATGAAGGACATCCTGGCGAAATACGGGGTTCCCACCGCCTTCTACGAGCGCTTCAAGGATCCAGAGGCCGCCAAGGCCTATGTCCGCAAGCATGGCGCCCCCATCGTGGTGAAGGCCGACGGTCTGGCCGCCGGCAAGGGCGTGACCGTCGCCCGCACCGAGCAGGAAGCCTTCGAGGCCATCGACGACGCGCTGGTCGGCGGCCGTTTCGGCGCCGCCGGTGCCGAGGTGGTGGTCGAGGAGTTCCTGGACGGCGAGGAGGTCAGCTTCTTCGCGCTGTGCGACGGCGAGAACGCGCTGCCGCTGGCCTCGGCCCAGGACCACAAGGCGGTCGGCGACGGCGACACCGGCCCCAACACCGGCGGCATGGGCGCCTATTCCCCGGCCCCGGTGCTGACGCCCGACCTGCAGGACCGCGTGATGCGCGAGATCATCCTGCCGACGGTCAAGGGCATGGCGACGGAAGGCAAGCCCTTCAAGGGCGTGCTGTTCGCCGGCCTGATGATCATGCAGACGCCGGACGGCCCGGTGCCGAAGACGCTGGAGTTCAACGTCCGCTTCGGCGACCCGGAATGCCAGACGCTGATGATGCGGCTGAAGTCCGACGCGCTGGCGGCGCTGGTGGCGGCGGCCGACGGGGTGCTGGACAGCATCGACCTGCGCTGGCACGACCGGACCGCGCTGTGCGTGGTGATGGCGGCCAACGGCTATCCGGGCGACTACGCCAAGAACACGGAAATCCGTGGGCTGGACAAGGCCGGGGCGGTGGACGGCGTGACCGTCTTCCATGCCGGCACCAGGCGCGCCGAGGATGGCCGCGTGCTGTCGGTCGGCGGCCGCGTGCTGGGCGTCACCGCACTGGCGCCGACGGTGGCCGAGGCGCAGGCGGCGGCCTACAAGGCGGTCGACGCGCTGGACTGGCCGGACGGCTTCTGCCGCCGCGACATCGGCTGGCGGGCGGTGGGTCGGTAAGGTCTCTTCCGCTTTGACGGAAATGAAATGGGGGCGCATCGCTGCGCCCCTTTTTCATTTCCGCATCACGCCCGCAGACGTTCCGACGCGGTGGCGATGTTCTGCGACACCACTTCGATGTCGCGCACCACGCGGGTGACGCTGTGGGCGATCTCCCTGGTCGCCGACTCCTGCTGCGACACGGCGGCGGCGATGGTGGTAGAGATCTGCTGGACGTCGGTGACGATGGCGCCGATCCGGCGGATGGCGTCCACCGCATGCAGGGCCTCCTGCTGGACCGAGGCGATCTGTGCCGCGATGTCGTCGGCGGCGCTGCCGCTCTGCTGGGCCAGCGACTTCACCTCGTTCGCCACCACGGCGAAGCCGCGTCCCGCCTCGCCGGCGCGGGCGGCCTCGATGGTCGCGTTCAGCGCCAGCAGGTTGGTCTGCGAGGCGATGGAGTTGATCAGCTTGGTGATCGCGCCGATGCGCTCGGCCGAAGTGACGAGCGCCTCCACCGCGGCATTGGTGCGGCTCGCCTCCTCCGATGCCTTGAGCGAGGCGCCGGAGGCCTCGTTGGCGCGGGTGCTGATGTCGGAGATCGAGGCCGACAGCTCCTCCGTCGCGGCGGCGACGGTCTGGGCGTTGGCGGTGGCACGGTCGGCGGCGGTGCCGACCTCGCTGTCCAGCGTCTCGGCGAGGGTGGTGACGCTGCGGCGGCGCTCGCTGTCCATCTCGGCCTGCCGCAATTCGGCGACCTTCTGGGCGTCGATGTCGATCAGCGAGCCGCAGGCGCGCAGGGCAAGACCGCTGCCGTCGCGGGCGACGCCGCCGATGGCGCGGAACCAGCGGTAGCTGCCGTCCCGCAGCTTCAGGCGGTAATCGACATCGTAGCCGGTGCGGCCGCTGCGGTCGTTCAGGCAGGCCATGAAGGCGTCGAAGGTGCGCTTCGCGTCGTCCGGATGCAGCCGGTCGGCCCAGGAGCCGACCTTGTCGGGGAAACCCGCCTTGTCGTCACGGTCGAAGCCGACGAGGCGGCGGAACTCCGGCGACCAGTGCCAGCGGCTCTGCGCATGCATCGGGTCGCCATTGTGGAAGACCGCGTCCCACAGCCCGACGCCGGCGTGGCGGTCGAGCAGCTTGGCCCGCTCCAGTTCCCGCCGTTCGGCGTCGATGTCGATCAGCGAGCCGCAGGCGCGCAGAGCCAGGCCGCTGCTGTCGCGGGCGACGCCGCCGATGGCGCGGAACCAGCGGTAGCTGCCGTCCTTCACCTTCAGCCGGTAGTTCACGTCATAGCCGGTGCGTCCGCTGCGGTCGTTCAGGCAGCCCATGAAGGCGTCGAAGGTCGGCTTGGCGTCGTCCGGATGCAGCCGGTCCGCCCAGGAACCGACCTTGTCGGGGAAGCCCGCCTTGTCGTCGCGGTCGAAGCCCATGAGGCGGCGGAACTCCGGCGACCAATGCCAATTGCTTTGCGCATGCATGGGATCGCCGTTGTGGATGACCGCGTCCCACAGCCCGACTCCCGCATGGCGGCCCAGCAGGGCCAACTCTTCGGCCGCTTGATTGTCCTGCGGCTTGCGGAACGAGAACATTCATAACTCCTGATGGCTACAACCGGTCAGCATATCATGCGCACCAATTCGCTAAACAAACACTTAACAGAGTATATCGTCTTCACCTATGAATTTTCCGCGGTTGTATGCATGGGCTGGTTTTTCTTTTATTCCTCCGGTACAGAAGTGGTGATTGTTTTCGGAATGACCGATATTAATTTTATTGCGCCCCATTGGGCGTAATATTGCACTGCAAACGGAGCCCGCGTCCGGCCGGGGAGTTACCGCCGCTGCCTGAAGAAGTCCCGCAGCAGCGCCCCCGCCCGTGTCTCGCCGATGCCGCTGTAGACGTCCGGCGCGTGATGGCAGGTGGGCTGAGTGAAGAAGCGCGGGCCATGGTCCACCGCGCCGCCCTTGGGATCGTAGGCGCCGTAATAGACCCGCCGGATGCGGGCGAAGCTGATCGCGGCGGCGCAGAGCGCGCAGGGCTCCAGCGTCACATACAGGTCGCAGCCGGGCAGGCGGGGCTGGCCGCGCTGCATGCAGGCCGCACGAATCGCCAGCAGCTCGGCATGGGCCGACGGATCGCACAGCTCCTCCGTCCGGTTGCCGGCGGTGGCAAGGACGGCACCCGTCGCGGGATCGACGACGACGGCGCCGACCGGCACCTCGCCGCGCGCGGCGGCTGCCTCGGCCGCGGTGAAGGCGAGGTCCATGTAGGAAGGAGTATAGGGAGGCGGCGGCATGTGCGGGGAGGGTGCCAACCGCCCGCCGGGCCCGTCAACCGGATTCCGGCGATCCTGGGCCGGACTCGTGTTGCGGGCGGCGCGTCCAGGCCCTATGGTCCGGCCATGGACCGCTCCGATACTGCCAAGAAATCCGATTCCGCCTCCAATGGCGGTGAACGCATCGCCAAGCGACTGGCGCGCGCCGGCCTCTGCTCGCGCCGCGACGCCGAACGCTGGATCGCCGAGGGCCGCGTCGCGGTCAACAGCCGCGTGCTCGACAGCCCCGCCTGCGTGGTTCGCTCCGGCGATATCGTGCAGGTCGACGGCAAGGTCATTCCGGAGCCGGAACCCGCCCGTCTGTGGCGCTACCACAAGCCGTCGGGGCTGGTCACCACCGCCCGCGACGAGAAGGGGCGCGAGACCGTCTTCGACCGGCTGCCGGCCGACCTGCCGCGCGTGGTCTCCATCGGCCGCCTCGACCTGACGACCGAAGGCCTGCTTCTGCTCACCAACGACGGCGAGCTGGCCCGTTTCCTGGAACTGCCGGCCACCGGCTGGACCCGCCGCTACCGCGTGCGCGTGTTCGGAGAGGTGGATGAGAAGCAGCTGGCGGCGCTGGAGAAGGGCCCGACCATCGAGGGCGTGAAGTATGGTCCGATCGAGGCCGTGCTCGACCGCATCCAGGGCCGCAACGCCTGGCTGACCGTCAGCCTGAAGGAAGGCAAGAACCGCGAGATCCGCAAGGTGATGGAGTCGCTGGGGCTCCAGGTGAACCGGCTGATCCGCGTCGCCTACGGTCCCTTCCAGCTCGGCAAGCTGGAGGAGGGGGCCGTCGAGGAAGTGCCGAAGCGCGTCGTCCGCGAACAGATCGCTCCCTTCTTCGGCACCCCCGAAGGGGCGGAGCCCGCCGAGTCCGGCACCAAGCAGCGCGCCAAGGCGAGAGCCGACGCGGCGGTGAAGTCTGCCCCCGCCAAGTCCGCGCCGGGAAAGACCGCGCCAGGGAAGACCGTGGCGGCGAAGGCCGACGCCAAGGCCGCTCCTAAGCGCGCGCCGCGCTCCGCCACCAAGCGGCATGAGGCCGAAGCCGCCCGTGTTGAAGAGACCAAACCCGCCCGGCGTGGAACCGCGTCGCGCGGCACGCTGTCGCTCGGCGGAGCGGCGGCCAAATCCGGTCGGCCCGGCAAGCCCGAAGGCCGCGATGCCGCCAAGCCGGCCGGCGCTGCCGGTCCGCGGGGGGCGAAGCCCGGCGGCTTCAAGGCGGCTGCCGCGAAGTCGGACGGCCCGCGTTCCGAGGCCGCCCGTTCCGAGGGCGCAAGGTCCCGGGATGCCAAGCCGAGGGACGATAAGCCGAGGGACGCCAAGTTTGCCGGCCCGAAATCGGCGGTCTCCAGGTCCGCGGGCCCGAAGGGCGCCGGTCCGGCGCCGAAGGGCGGGCCGAAGGCCGGTGGCGACAGGTCGGGCGGCGGTGCCGGCGGACGGACGGAGCGCCCGCGTGCGGATCGTCGGCGGTAAGCACCGCGGCCGCAGTCTGGTGGCGCCGGGCGGGCGCGACACCCGCCCCACCACCGACCGCACCCGGCAAGCCATCTTCAACATCCTGGTCCATGCCGACTGGGCGCCCGCGTTCGAGGGCGCCGCGGTCGTCGATGCCTTTTGCGGAACCGGCGCGCTCGGGTTGGAAGCCCTGTCGCGCGGTGCCGCCTGGTGCGGTTTCCTCGACATGGGCCGGCCGGCGCTGGACGCGGTGCGCGCCAATGTCGATGCCCTGGGCGAAGCCGGCAATGCGCGGATCCTGCGCGCCGATGCCACCAAGCCGCCGCCTGCCCCGCGGGCCTGCGCCTTGGCCTTTCTCGATCCCCCCTATGGCCAGGATCTGGCGCCGCGGGCGCTGGACGGGTTGCTGAAGGCCGGCTGGCTTGCCGACGGCGCTCTCGCCGTGGTCGAGGTCGCCGACCGCGATCCCCTGCCTTTGCCCGACGGCTTCGCCGCCGTCGATGAGCGCCGCTATGGCGACACCCGCGTCGCCTTCCTGACGGTCCGCCACCCGGCCTGATCCGCCGGCCGCGCAGTCCGTCCAATTCCGTTCCTCCCGGCCCGAGTTTCATTTTCCGTGCTCCCGCCCACCGGCCGGGTGAGGATGAGCCCTGCCTGTCCCAAGGCGCTCTCCGGTGTTTTTCCATCATACGGAAAGCCCGAATGGACTGTTGAGTTCCAAAACAATCCGAGCAAAAGATTATGTGTCGCCGATGCGGTTCCTCTATGGAAACGGCGGCATCTATCTATCTCCTAAGACTGCACACCCTCGTTCGAGGGGGCCGTGCAGGTACCGGCACGGCTTCTTTTTACAGGATGTGCGTCGCACCGAGTGATCGGACACAAGAACCGATGTGGACCGGGCATTCGAAGCGGCACGAGACGTAAGTTTTACTTGGTCAGTAGGTGTGCATACGGCGTCGGACCGTCCGTCCGGGTCTTTTTGTCCCCGGTTTTGGCATACCAGATTTCATATCTGGCATTCCAAAACCGGGACAATCGAACTCCGAGCGATTGTCGGCATCCGCGCCGAGTTCCGGAATGGAACCGTCAGCAAGAGCGGTCCGTCCGGGTCATTCCGCAATCGTGATTGGTGCGCCGGTCCCCGGGAGAGGGGCCGCGCCACCGGCTCAGGCAAGATCATTGGGAGGCACGATGGCTCATATGAATTCACAACCGGCGGCGGCTCAGGCGCCGGTGTCCGATGCGGTCCGCTGGATGCAGATCGTCGTCGGCATCGTCTGCATGGTGGCTGCGGCCAACATCCAGTATGCCTGGACGCTGTTCGTTCCGGAAATCCAGGCGACGCACGGCTGGACGCGCGCTTCGATCCAGACCGCCTTCACCATCTTCGTCGTCGTGCAGACCTGGCTGACGCCGATCGAGGGATACTTCATCGACAAGTACGGCCCCCGCGTGATCGTCGGCGCCGGCGGCTTCTTCACCGGCCTGTCCTGGGTCATCGACAGCTATGCCGGTTCGCTCAGCATGCTGTATGTCGGCTCGGCCATCGGCGGCATCGGCGTCGGCTGCGTCTATGCCACCTGCGTCAACAACGCGCTGAAGTGGTTCCCGGAAAAGCGCGGTCTGGCGGTCGGCCTGACGGCGGGCGGCTATGGCGCCGGCTCGGCCCTCACCATCCTGCCGATTTCCGCGATGATCCACAGCAGCGGCTATCAGGCGACCTTCTTCTGGTTCGGCCTGCTGCAGGGTGCGATCATCATCGCTGCCGCCTTCTTCCTGCGCATGCCGCAGAAGGAGCACGTCAAGGCTTCCACCAAGGTCGCACAGACCCGTCGCGACTACACGCTGGGCGAAGCCATCCGCACCCCGGTGTTCTGGGTGATGTGGGCGATGTTCATCGGCACCGTCACCGGCGGCCTGATGGCCGTGGCGCAGCTGGGCGTCATCGCCCACGATCTGGGCGTGAAGGAAGCGCCGGTCAGCGTCCTGGGCATCACCATGGCGGCTCTGCCCTTCGCCCTGATGCTGGACCGCGTGATGAACGGCATCTCCCGTCCGCTGTTTGGCTTCATCTCCGATCACATCGGCCGTGAGGCGACCATGTTCGTCGCCTTCACCCTGGAAGGCCTGGGCATCATCATGCTCAGCAAGTTCGGCCACGACCCGATGATGTTCCTGATCCTCAGCGGCATGGTCTTCCTGGCCTGGGGTGAAGTGTACAGCCTGTTCAGCGCCACCTCGGCCGACACCTTCGGCACCAAGCATGCCGGCAAGATCTACGGCGTCCTGTACTGCGCCAAGGGCGTCGCCGCCCTGCTGGTCCCGCTGGGCAACCTGCTGATGGAAGCCACCGGCACCTGGGCCACCGTGCTGTACGTCACCGCCACCATGGACCTGACCGCCGCGGCCTGTGCGCTGCTGGTCCTCAAGCCGATGCTGGCCCGCCACCACGCCCGCAACGAGGAGCTGGCCCGCCGTGAAGAGCAGGGCGACATCGCCCGCGCCGTCCCGGTCGGAGCGGCAACGGGTACCGCCAACGGCTGAAAGCACAAGCGTAAGGGATCGGCCTGAGGGGTCGACTTAGGAGACAAGACAGGCGACGGGCCGGGGACGCGACAAGCGATCCCGGTCCGTCCGTCATTCCAGCCAGAAGGGACGATCCTCGCCCTTTTCGGTCCCGGGCTTCTTCTGCGGCGTCTGCTGGAACCGGTCGGAGGTGAACAGGATGGTCTCCTCCTCCGTCTCCTCCTTCTCCGGCTCGATCACGGTGAAGCCGCCCCGGCCGCTGGCCATGTAGACGGCGTGGCCGATCATGCCGGTCAGCGCGAGGAACAGAAGGGCCTGGGTCTCGATCATGGTGGGGCATCCTTATCGTCAGCGAGAGGCCAAGGGAGGGCCAAGGGAAGGGGGTATCGACAAGGGACAACAGTGCATGAGGCCGAAAAGCATCGCTGCCGGACGCTTGGTTCCGGCGGGCAAGGCCGGGCCATGCTGTAATGCAACATAAGGAAACTGGCATACCTTCGCAAAAAGTTTTGCATGCCAGATACCGGGTGCCTGACCTGCAACTTTGCCGCAGTGCTGCCGCCACAAACGGTCAGCCCCTTCAGCAACATTGACCCGCAACCAAAGTGGACTTGCCGTTATTGCCCGCCTGTCGGTCCGGCATCGGGACGGCGATCGCCACCGGCTGGACGGGGGACCGGACGGCGATGATCCGGAACCTTCGGTGCAAGAATGCCGCGATCTGCGCTCTGTCGCCGCCGACCTCCGAGCGGCATCCCCGGTTCAAGGCGGCACGCAGCGAGCCCGCCGGACAGGACCGCAACCGGATCCCGAATCGCTGCCGAACCGGATAGAGTGCATCATCCGCAGGCGCAAGGAATGCCCGGCGATCCGGGTTAAGCGACGTCCAGCCGGGCCGGGGCGTCGCTCTCGGCCCGGTCATAGGCGGCGCGCGATTCCAACAGCTGGGCGATGTGGGTCTCGGCCCAGATGCGCAGCGGCACCAGCGTTTCGGCCAGCGTGGCGCCCAGCGGGGTGATGGCGTATTCGACGGTGACCGGCACGGTGGCGAACACCTTGCGGCTGACCAGCCCGTCGCGCTCCAGGCTTTTCAGGGTCTGCGACAGCATCTTCTGCGAAATGCCCTCGATCTCCCGGCGCAGCTGGTTGAAGCGCATCGGTCCGCCTTCCAGCAAACCCAGGATCAGCACCGTCCATTTGTCGGCGATGCGGTCGAGCGCATGCCGGGTCGGACAACCGGAGGCATAGGCGTCCGGCAGCTGATCCATCTCCGACGGCCGTTTGCCGCCCAGCCCCAGCAAGGTCCTGTCCATCCCCATCCACTCCCAAGCGGGCCGCCCGGCGGTTACATGCGGGTGACCATGTCACGAAAAGGTGCCTTCTTTACACCAGATTTCCAAAACGGCATCAAGTCACCATTGGAAACCCAGTCAGAGGACATCTGCCATGAACATCGCCATCATCGGCGCCGCCGGCCGCGCCGGCAGCCGCATCCAGGCCGAACTGCTCAGCCGTGGGCATGCCGTGACCGCCATCGTCCGCGATCCGTCCAAGGTCGCCGCCGCCCCCGGCCTGACGGTGAAGGCCGGCGACGCCAACGACGCCGCGACGCTGGCCCCGCTGCTGGCCGGTCATGACGCGGTGGTCAGCGCCGTGATGTTCCTGATGGGCGATGCCGACAGCCTGATCGGCGCGGTGAAGGCGTCGGGCGTGCCGCGCTATCTGGTGGTCGGCGGCGCCGGCAGCCTGGAGGTGGCGCCGGGCGTGCGCGTGCTCGACCTGCCGGAATTCCCCGAGGCCTACCGCGCCGAAGCCACCAAGGGCGCCGAGTTCCTCGACCGCCTGAAGGCCGAACCCACCCTGAACTGGACCTTCCTGTCGCCGTCCGCCGACTTCGTGCTGGGCGAGCGGACGGGCAAGTTCCGGCTGGGAACCGACGGGTTGCTGGCGGACGAGAGCGGCCGCAGCTGGATCAGCTACGAGGACTTCGCCGTGGCGCTGGCCGACGAGATCGAGACGCCGAAGCATGAGCGCAAGCGCTTCACGGTGGGGTACTGAGGGGAGGCGGGCGGCGTTCGCAAGGGAGCGCCGCCCGTTGGTGTTTGGCAGTCTGGTCAGGCCGCCCGTTTGACGGGATAGTCGCGCACCAGGATATCGACGGGGATTTTCAACCCTTCCGACAGCCGCCGGATCATCGGCAAGGTCAAGGCCCGCTTGCGGTTCAGGATTTCGGCGACACGGGCGCGGCTGCCGATCATCGGTTCCAGATCGTGCCGGGTCAGCCCGCGCTGGTCCATCATGAACTCGATGGCGCTGATCGGGTCGCTCGGCGGAATCGGGTGGTTGGCCTCTTCATAGGCGTCCACCAGCATCATCAGGATTTCGAGCCGCGCACCGTCGTCGGTGTCGGGATCGGCGCCCCACAGGCGTTCGATCTCCTCCAGGGCGGTGGCGTGGTCCTCATCGGACCGGATTGGGCGAACATCCATGATTACACCGTTCTCACGTCGATGGCGTCGTATTCCCGATGCGTGCCGACCCATTTCACATAAACCGTGCGATACCGGTAATCGATTCCGGCAACCAGCCGGTACTTGTTGCCGGCAATGTTGAAGACCACCCGGTCACCCACAAAAGACGCCGAGCGGAACTGAGCCTTGACCGCTGCCGTATCCGACCAGTCGACGTTGCGAACGACGTTGAACCAATCCGTCAACGGTGCCTCGCTGTCACTCCGGCCAGGCTTCTCCCAGTGCTCCCGCAGAGTTCGCCGTGAAATGATCCGCATGGAGGGAGTTTATAGCGCTCCCGTGGTGGGAGCAAGATTTGCCATTGCTTGACACTGCCGTTTGGTGGCCGGTGTCAGAGGCGGAGCGACAGCAGTGGCGCCAGTTTGGCAAGCACTTGCTGGAGCACCGCCTCGGGTACCGAGCCGGCAGGGGTGAGTTGGCGAACGCGACGGTCGAGGCTTTTTACCTGATCGGCCAGCACGACCCCGCCGACCGCGAGCCCCGGCGGCAACGCGACTTCGAACGGATAGCCCTTCACCTTGCTGGTGATCGGGCAGACCACGACGAAGGGCGTGCGATTGTGATAGGCGCGGGGCGACAGCACCAATCCGGGGCGTCGTCCTGCTTGCTCATGTCCTGCCTGCGGCGTGAAGTCGATCCACACCAGATCGCCGCGATCCGGCAACATCACAGCAATTCCTGCCCACGCGGTTCATCGTCGAAGGATTCGTCCGGCAGATTGTCCGCCGTGATGCCGGCGAGCAGATCGTCCAGGGCGTAGCGCGGCATGGCCGGACGAATGACGATGCGCCCGTCCTCGACCTCGATTTCCACCGGCGTGCCTTCGGCAAAGCCGGTCTGATCGGCAATCGGCCGCGGCAGGCGAAGGGCAAGGCTGTTGCCCCAACGGGCGACTTCGGTGCGCATGGGGGGCTCCCGTCGTAGATACGGGGACTATACATGCGTTCGGGGCAGGTGTCGATGGGTGCGAAGTATGGGATAGGCTCGATGGAAATATGAAATATTCCAAATGTATCTTTTAGGATTAAGGCAGATCTGGAAACATCCAATCTTCGGGCTTTCATTTACCCAAAGAGATATCCGATGGTGTTCTATTATGCCTCTGTCACTGTTTTCCAGTGATCCGGTTCATCAATGCCAGGGTTCTGCGCTGTCCAATCAATGCATGTGAGCAGGCAGTATCGGGCCAAAGCCTCGGCACGTTCGCGTGCTGGTTCCCAGTCGTTAAATGGCATGCTGTCTGGCCTACCTTTCTTGTCGTCCTTACGGCCATGCAATGTTGCATTGCGGGCATAATCATAAATCTCCTCAACCGCATCTTCGGCAGTTTGATTCCCTCTAATCCAAAGGCTTTGGTCATTTTTAATTCCCGTCCGTGCTGTAATTAGATTTATGATACCTTTCTTGTAATTACCCAAAGCTAAGCAGTCCAGAGCTGCAGCGAATTTGATGACGGCGATCACATGCTCATCCTCTCGACAGCCTTGGTAGAACCACATTAGTGCATGGGTAAGATAATGAATTGTCTTTTTGGAATTCGAAGGAACAGTGGGATCAGTGATAGAGTTTAATATAATTCCTAATATGGCAAAATGACTGGAAAAATTTGATCGGAATTCATTCCATTCACCTTCGGTTAACTTTTGCCCAGCCGGCGAGTGTGACTTGCGACTCCCGCAAAAAAATTTTTCTATTTTGAAAAGAAATTTCATTTATGATTCGAAAGGTGCGATCCTCTACCAAATTCATCTTGTCCAACACTTTTGATGTCGGGTTCCACAGTAGTGCGATGGAAGCTAGTGCAAGCCTCGCTGCAATTTTTGCTCGCTGACGACCGAAGCCAAAAGTCATGCTATTAGTTGTGACGCTGCAGATGAACGGAGCGTCATTGCTCATGCTTAATATTGATTTTTCAATATAGCTATCGCGGGTCCGCTTGCGCTTACGGTTTTGTTGGCCATTCCAAGCACGCAGCAAACGTTCCCGCATCAGACTCGATATAGCACCGTCAGCAAACTTGCGCTCCAGCCAGTCTTGGCGAGCTTCCAGGAGGACCGAGCCGATACGATGTGGGGAAGGCGTGATGCCATCGAACAATGTACAGCCAAATGCGAATTCAAAGCTACCTATTGTGGCACTACTCTGATTCAAAGACGACTTGACGGAATCTAAAAAATCTCTAACCATAATAGGAAAGTCTGTATTCGGATTGATGGCGTCTAGGGCATACGCTACGCTTTCCCTCACCAAATTCAGCCATTCATAGTAGCCAATAGACCAAACATCTCTCCTCAATAAATCGGCGAGGTCTTGAGTTGCTGAAGAGATGGTTTTGTCAAACAACACCATCTCGCCCTGATGGAGCGAGAACAATTCCTGGCCAAGCCAAGCCGTCCAATTCATCCCGATATGGATTTGACAGAGATTTTCTATGTAGATGTTGTCTGACTATTATTTCTGCGCAGTTTTCAAATGTAAATTCTTTCATTCTTTCACTCGCAAATTAGTCGGAATAGATCCGCAATGATTTTCTCCTACCTCCGCCCGAACAACCTCTCGATATCCGCCAGCTTCAACTCCACATAAGTCGGCCGCCCGTGGTTGCATTGCCCGCTGTGCGGAGTCGCCTCCATCTGCCGCAGCAATGCGTTCATCTCGTCGACGCTGAGCGTGCGGCCGGCGCGGACAGACCCGTGGCAGGCCATCGTCGCGCAGACCTCCTCCAGCCGCTCCTTCAGCGACAGGGCGTCGCCCAGTTCGGACAGTTCCTCGGCAAGGTCGCGGATCAGGTTCTTCACGTCGGACTGGCCGAGAAGGGCCGGAACCTCGCGCACCATGACGCAGCCGTGGCCGAAGCCCTCGATCACCAGACCCAGCTCGGCCAGTTCGGCGCTGCGGGCCAGCAGGCGGTTGGCGGAGGGCTCGTCCAGCTCGATCAGTTCGGGGATCAGCAGGGCCTGGCGCTTCACCCCGCCTTCCAGCAGGGCGGTCTTCATCCGCTCATAGACCAGCCGTTCATGGGCGGCGTGCTGGTCGACGATGACGATGCCCTCGCGGGTCTGGGCCACGATGTAGGTGGTGTGGACCTGCGCCCGTGCCGCCCCCAGCGGGTGGCTGTCGGGCGGCGGCTCGGGCTTTTGCGCGGACGGGTCGGGGGCGCGGTATTCCGGCGGGCGGGCCGAGGGGGCGAAGCCGTTGCCGAAGCCGCTGAGACGGCCCTGCAGCGGCGGCAGCCCCGTCTGGGACGGCGCCTGGAAGGCGGCGGAACGCTCCGCCAGTCCGCGCGGCACGGCGGTCGGCATGTAGGATCCGCCCCAACTCCCGCCCGAACCGCCGCCGCCGGAGCGGCCGTAGGGCAGGGGGGAGGGGGTGAAGCCGCCATCCCTTTGGCCGTCGGTCTCTCCCGCCGATTCGGGCCGCAGGGCGCCCAGCGTGGCGAGGCCGACGGTGGTGGAGGCACGGTGTCCGGCCTCGGCCAGCGCGTGCTTCAGCGAGCCGACGATCAGGCCGCGCACCAGACCCTGGTCGCGGAACCGCACCTCGGCCTTGGCCGGATGGACGTTGACGTCGACCTCCTGCGGGTCGATGTCGAGGAACAGCGCCAGCATCGGGTGGCGGTCGCGCGGCAGGAAATCGGCATAGGCGGCGCGCACCGCGCCCACCATCAGCTTGTCGCGCACCGGGCGGCCGTTGACGAACAGGTGCTGGTGCTTGGCGGTCGGGCGGTGCAGGGTCGGCAGGCCGATCCAGCCGGCCAGCGTCACGCCCTCGCGCGCCGCCGTCACCGGCACGGCATTCTCCTGGAAATCGCGGCCCATCAGCGCGCCCAGCCGGGTCAGCCGGGCGTCCAGCAGCTCGCCCTGCGCCGCGCTCAGCCGCAGCCCGCCGCGCCCGCCGTCGCTGAGCGTGAAGGCGACGCCGGGATGGGCCATCGCCAGCCGTTCCAGGCAATCGGCGATGTGGTCGTATTCGGTGCGCGAGGCCTTGAGGAACTTCAGCCGGGCCGGCACGGCGGCGAACAGGTCGCGCACCTCGATCCGCGTGCCCTGCGCCAGCGCCGCCGGCTGCGGCGACCCCTTCGCCCCGGCATCCACCGTCAGGCTCCAGGCGCTGTCGGCGCCGCGGGCTCGGCTGGTGATGGTCAGGCAGCTGACCGCGCCGATGGAGGGCAGCGCCTCCCCCCGGAAGCCCAGCGAGCGGATGTCGAGCAGGTCGTCGCCCGGCAGCTTGGAGGTGGCATGGCGTTCGACCGCCAGCACCAGCTCGTCCGGGGTCATGCCGCAGCCGTCGTCGGTGACGGCGATCAGCGACTTGCCGCCGTCGCGCGCCACCACGTCGATGCGGGTGGCGCCGGCGTCGATGGCGTTCTCCACCAGTTCCTTGACGGCGGCGGCGGGACGTTCGACCACCTCGCCGGCGGCGATGCGGTTGACGAGCGTTTCAGGGAGAAGACGGATCGGCATGCCCATAGATATAGTGGCAGCCGCCGCGCGGCACCACCATCTTCGGGCGGAAACGGCGTCTTACAGGCCCCGCAGCGCCTTCAGATAATCGATCAGCTTGCGTTCGTAGAAGGGTTGCGGCGACTGGTAGCGGGCGACGAGGCCGGCTTCCTCCGTCATCTTCACCACCATGCCGATGCAGGAGACGTCCACCGGATCGCCGCCAAGGTCGAACTGCAGGCGGAAATCGAACTTCTGCTTGGCGATCAGGTCGCCGTCATAGGGACGGATGCGGAACGAGCCGAGGACGAACTCCTCCGGCACATACTCATGGTGGTCGATGACGATGGTCGGCGGCGCGGATGGGCGTTCCTTTTGCGGTCCGCTGCTCGTTTTCGCGTCGCCGGACGCCTTGTTGCCCCCGGAAAAGATCGACAGCCAAGACATGAAGAGCGATGTCCCCTCGTTCCGGAAGCCTGAAACCACGCTGACATACTGCGACAGTTTCGGGCGTATATCCTTTAGCAACGGTTAATGACGTAAGCATCGGTTTCGGAACGGAAATTTTCGCACTGCAAACATGGTCCCGCGGCAACGGCATGTCCGGTTGATTGGAGGCCAGCGTCCTGCGGCGGCGGCCCCGGTTCCGCTCAAGCCCTGACGGAACCGGGGGCCGTCGGCTGCGGGATCGTCAGATCCGGCCCAGCATGCGGCGGCGGTCGGCATCCTGGGCCGGTACGATCTCGGTTCCGACCGGCCAGAGCGCCAGCAGGGCCAGCTTCAGATGCGCCCAGGCGAAAGGCAGGCCGATGATGGTGATGGCGAGCCCCACCGCGGCGATCAGATGGCCGAGGGCCAGCCACCAGCCGGCCAGCACGAACCACACCACGTTGCCGATGAAGCCCAGCGCGCCGGTGCCCATGTCCTCGCGCCCGCGGAACTCATCCCGGCGTACGGCGGTTTGTCCAAAGGGAAGCAGGGTGTACCAGGCGATGGTCAGGGCGGACCGGGCCCAGGGCAGGCCGATGATGGACAGAGCCATCAGGACCGCGGCCAGAAGCCAGCCGAGCGCCATCCAGATGCCGCCCGTGATCAACCACAGCGCATTGAGGAGAAGACTGAGCAGAGGCATGACAGGAACCCTCCCTTTCGCCGCAGATGTGGGGACGGCCCGTGCCGTGGACCAGAGGGGCGGCTTTCGATTGCGGGACCTGCCGCAGGGGCGGGGCACCCCGTCCGGCGGCGCGAAAGAGGGGGAGGGGCATGCATTCCATGCCTTGAACCGGATCCGACGGACCCACAGATCAGGAACAGGCATCATGACGACGCGTCCGGACAGGTCCTCCGCCGGCATCACCGCCGACGGGCCGCCCGTTTCCGGACCATACGGATCGGAGGCCGCATGAACGAGGCTTTGAACACCGACCCCGGCGCCGATGCGCCGAACATTGCGCGCGAGGGCGAGTCGCTGGCGCCGGTGGTCGCCGCCATCCTTGGCACCGCCGTCGCGGCGGCGGCCAAGCGCGGCAACGGCGGCGACGTCGTCCGCGGGCTGATCGCCGGCCTGCGCGTCCTGCGCGCCACCGTCGAGGAAGAGGCCGGCTACACCATGGCCGCTGCGGTCGACAACGCCATCCGCACCCGCCTGCTGGCCGACAACCTGTCGCGCCTGCGGGTGAGCGGGGAGACGCCGAAGGCCGTGCCGCTGCCCGATCCCGGACCGGGCAGCAGCGCCGCCGCCGCCATCTTCGAGAGCGCGGCCGAGTCCTGCCTGACCGTCAACGCCCATGCCGAGGACAACGGGCCGCTGGAACACGCCGTCTTCGCCTTCACCGCGCAGTTGCTGCAACAGCTGGGCGGAGCGCCGGAATGGCGGAGTCTGGCCGGCGAACTGCGCCGCCCGATGGCGGTGGCGCCGGACGGCGAGGACATGGAGGTGACGCTGCATTGAGCGCCGCCGCATGGCGCCGGCGGGAGCAGCACCGGCAAGTAATGGGATTTGCTTTGTTTTTGAGCCATTTCGGCGGCGGCTGAAACCTTTTGCGGACAGGGTGGCTTTCCAGGCCGTGTTAAGGGTTTTGCCCGATTTATCGTACGGGACGACTTGCGTTCGGCTTCGTTAGGGTTGGATTCGGCGGTGGGAAAGTCCCATCGCGGAACGCCAGCACCGGGGAACCCCAACGTGTTCTTTCACAGCCAGCCCTCCACCGTCCGTACCGGACGGGCGAAGTCCGTCCGCGTCGCGGTGGACGGCACGGCGTCGGACCGGATGGATGCCGGCATCGATGTCGGTTCGTCCGGCGACCGCAAGGTGGACCGGGCGGGCGATCCGTCGGGGCGGCGGGTGATCTTTCTCCATCCCGGCAAGGGGGCCTGGTGGCGCCTGCTCGACCATGTTCCGTCGGGGCAGGAATGGCTGACCTTGCCCGCCTCCGCCGCGGCGCGGCTGTCGCCGCTGCTGGCGGAGCGGGGCGGCCGGCGGCCGGTGCTGGTGGCGAGTGCGGTGACGGCGCCGCTCGCCATCGTCGCGGTGCTGGATTTTCCGGATCGGGTCGGCGGCGTGATGATCGTCGACGATGTCGGGGCCGATTCGCCGCTGCGGCGGCACTGGAACGCGCTGTCCGCCCGGTTCGGCCGGCCGCGGCCCAGGAACCTGACCGACCGCCTCGGCGAACTGGGGGCGGAACTGCCGGCGGTGCGGGTGCCGGTGACGCTGATGCAGGGAAGCGAGCCGGCGGAGCTGTTCGCCCTGCTCGAAAGCCGGCTGACCGGCTGTCGGACGCTGACCGTCGTTGCGGTGCCCGATGCCGCCGCCGTGCGCCCGCGCACCCATGCCGCCGAACTGCGCGGCGCCCTGCTGGCCCTGGTCTCCGCGGTGGAGCGGGCGCAGCGGTAGGGGCCGCACCTGCCTCTGACGGCTACAGGCTCTGCGCCGTCAGCGCGGCCTGCGTGCGGTTGCGCACGCCCAGATGCCGCAGGATGGCGGTGACATGCACCTTCACCGTGCCTTCCGTCAGCCCAAGCTCGTGGGCGATCTGCTTGTTGGACTTGCCGTCGCGCAGGCGGGCCAGAACGTCGCGCTGGCGCGGCGTCAGCTGGTCGCCGATGCCGTTGCCGAACGCGGCGGACTCGTCCGGCGCCTCGCCGGCAGCGCCGCTGCCATAGCCGCCCTGCATCTGATCGACGCGGTCGCCGCGGATCGCCTGTTCGGGAAGATAGATGCCGCCGGCGAGCACCAGCTGCAGCGCACCCAGCAGCACCTTGGCGCTGGAGGATTTCGGGATGTAGCCGGCGGCGCCGTTCTCCAGCGCGGCCAGAAGGTCGGAGCGCTTCTCCGATCCCGACACCACCACCAGCAGGGCCTTGGGCAGGCCGGCATGGATGTCGCCCAGCGCCGAGAAGCCGGTCCAGCCCGGCATGCCGAGATCAAGCAGGATCAGGTCGAAGGCTCTCGTCCCGTCGCAGAGCGTCCTCACCTCGTCATAGGTGCTGGCCTCGAAGAATGTCATGTCGGCGTCGAATTGCGCCAACAGGCGGCGCAGACCATCTCGGAACAACAGGTGATCGTCGGCGATCAGCACGTTCATCGCGGGCATTTCCAGGATGGTTGCGGCGATGTCACGCCGGGATGGCGTCATCGGCCCGGACGTTCACATAGGCACGGCCATTCTGACGCTGTAGTTCGCTTTTGGTCTTAGACCGCTTCCTCTATGCCGGTGTATTCCGTCCCCGAAGCGGGGGCCGGAACGGCACCGCACCGGAATGGGATAAGGCGCGGTCCCGGAAAACGGCACCGCGCCGCTCCGCCGACCGCCGGCCCCGGATGGAAGGGGCGGGCGGCCTGGACGGAAAGCGGGCGAGACCTTCGGCGAAATGCTGGACCGGAAGGGGATCAGACGGTGGCGGCGACGCCCGTCTCCGCGGCCTGGTCGCCAATGCCGTTGTTCAGCGCCCAGATGGCGGCCTGGGTGCGGTTGGACGCGTTGATCTTGCGCAGCAGGCTTTTCAGATGAACCTTCACGGTGGCTTCCGTGATGTTCAGGTGGTTGGCGATCATCTTGTTGCTGTTGCCGCTCAGCAGGCAGCGCAGGATCTGCACCTCGCGCTGCGACAGGCCCTTGCGGCGGGTCGGCAACTCGGCACCCATGTCCTCGGTGCGGCCGCTGACCAGCAGCTCGGCCAGATGGGTCGGGAACACCTTCTCGCCCATCATCACCAGCTTCAGCGACTGCATCAGCGCTTCGCAGGCGATGTCCTTCAGCAGGTAGCCTCCGGCGCCGGCACCCAGTGCGGCCGACAGGCGGCGGGTTTCCAGGTCGTTGGTCAGGATGACGATCCGGATCGACGGGTGCCCCTCGCGCAGCGTGCGCATCGCCTCCACTTCCTCGTCGGCGCCACTCGGCAGATCGATCAGGATCAGGTCGGGGGTGGTGCCGGTGCCGAGCGCCGTCAGGCCTTCGCGCAGGCTGCCGGCCTCGCCGACGACGTTGAAGGACGTGCCTTCGAACAGGCGCTTCATGCCTTCACGGAAAAGCTTGTTGGCATCGATGAGGAAAACGTTGATGGCATCCATGGTCTCAGCCCGCCTTTTGTTCCGTTCCGATCAAAGTGGCGCCGAATGGCGCTTCCGGGGCATCCCCGACCGTCGCTCCCGCGTCCGGCCCGCTTCCCCCCTCAGGGTGTGGGGTGCCCCGTTGTGATCCATAGATACCCCCGATTTGCGCGGCGCAAAATTTCGCTTAGGTAAATTTCGCGTCGAGCAATGGGCATATGTCGTAAGCCTGGATAAGACAAGATGCGGACATAATTCGAACTTCGATGGTCGAGTGGAATAACCGGCTGTGACAGAAAAGGGCAATTCGTTAATCGATGGTCTCTGACTTGATCGTGTTTCTCGGATGCAATATGGCGGGACTTCATTGTCGGCCGGAATGGGCTGCATGATGATTGCACCCCCGTCCGGTGGTTGGAGGCCTATGTCCTGAGCGCCCGCCCTTCGGCCTAAGCAGGTTTTCCGAACTCCGCCCACAGATGGGCGGGCTCGGAAAACCTGCAAAACCATGGAGTCCGCAGGCTTCTCCAGGCCGGGCCTGTGGCCCGATCTGGAGAAGCCTGCTTAGGCTTGGCCGCGCGGACGCACTTTCCCGAACGGAGGGCGGGGTTTCTCGCGGGGTTCGTGCCGGGTCGCTCTGTGCTATATACGTTCCGACTGCAAGACAGCATTCCCATGCTTGAGCCGAGTATTCTTCATTTCTCCAAGCCGGGCCGACCATGTCAGACGCGTACGACGACGATCCGTTGAGCCATGCCGCTCCACCCGCAGCCGGTCCGGCCACGGGCTTTCCAAGCGCGGCGCAGCGCTTCGCCTATCTGGACGGGCTGAACCCGACCCAGCGGGCGGCGGTGGAGGCGCTGGACGGGCCGGTGCTGGTTCTGGCGGGCGCCGGCACCGGCAAGACGCGGGTGCTGACCACCCGGCTGGCCCATCTGCTGATGACCCGCCGCGCCGCCGCCTTCCAGGTCCTGGCCGTGACCTTCACCAACAAGGCCGCCCGCGAGATGCGCGAGCGCGTCGCCCATCTGGTGGGGATCGAGCCGGAGGGCTGGTGGCTCGGCACCTTCCACGCGCTGGCCGCCCGCATCCTGCGCCGCCATGCCGAGCTGGTCGGGCTGAAGTCGAACTTCACCATTCTCGACACCGACGATCAGGTCCGCCTGATCAAGCAGCTTCTGGCAGCCGAGAACATCGATTCCAAGAAATGGCCGCCCCGGCAGGTGCTGGGCGCGATCGAGCGCTGGAAGGACCGCGGCCTGACCCCCGACCGCCTGGGCGACGCCGACGGCGGCGACGTGGCCGGCGGACGGGTGGTGGCGATCTACCGCGCCTACCAGGACCGCCTGCGCACCCTGAACGCCTGCGACTTCGGCGACCTGCTGCTGCACAACCTCGCCATCTTCCAGAACCACCCGGACGTGCTGGCGGAGTATCACCGCAAGTTCAAATATCTGCTGGTGGACGAGTATCAGGACACCAACGTGGCGCAGTATCTTTGGTTGAGGATACTGTCGCAGGCGCACAAGAATATCTGCTGCGTCGGTGACGAGGATCAGTCGATCTATGCCTGGCGCGGTGCGGAAATCGGCAACATCCTGCGCTTCGAGACCGACTTCCCCGGCGCGACCATCATCAAGCTGGAGCAGAACTACCGCTCCACCGGCCATATCCTGGCGGCGGCATCGGGCCTGATCGCCAACAACCAGGGCCGTCTCGGCAAGACGCTGTGGACCGAGGCCGACGGCGGCGAGCCGGTCAAGGTCAAGGCGGTGTGGGACGGCGAGGAGGAGGCGCGCTGGGTCGGCGAGGAGATCGAGACGCTGCAGCGCAAGGGCACGTCGCTGGCGCAGATCGCGGTGCTGGTCCGCGCCGGCTTCCAGACCCGCGAGTTCGAGGAACGCTTCATCACGCTCGGCCTGCCATACAAGGTGCTGGGCGGTCCGCGCTTCTACGAGCGGCAGGAAATCCGCGATGCGATGGCCTATTTCCGCGTGGTCAATTCGGGCGACGACGATCTCGCCTTCGAGCGCATCGTCAATCTGCCCAAGCGCGGCGTCGGGCCGGCGGCCATGCAGACCCTCTACACCGCGGCGCGGGCGCAAGGCATCTCGCTGACCGAGGCCGGCTGGGCGCTGACCGAGACGGACGAGCTGAAGCCGAAGCTGCGCGCCACCCTGCGCGGCCTGCTGCAGGATTTCTTCCGCTGGCGGACGCTGATGGCGACGGTGCCGCACACCGAGCTTGCCCGCACCATCCTGGACGAATCCGGCTACACCCGCATGTGGCAGGAGGACAAGACGCCCGAGGCCCCCGGACGGTTGGAGAACCTGAAGGAACTGATCACCGCCATGGCGGAGTTCGAGAATCTGCCGGGCTTCCTGGAGCATGTCGCGCTGGTGATGGAGAATGCCGAGGCCGCCGGGATCGAGCAGGTCACGGTGATGACCCTGCACGGCGCCAAGGGGCTGGAGTTCGACCATGTCTTCCTGCCGGGCTGGGAGGAGGGCGTGTTCCCCAACCAGCGCGCGCTGGACGAGACCGGGATCGCCGGGCTTGAGGAGGAGCGGCGGCTGGCCTATGTCGGCCTGACCCGCGCGCGCCGCCGCGCCTATGTCAGCCATGCCGCCAACCGCCGGCTCTACGGCAACTGGGTCAGCGCCCTGCCGTCCCGCTTCGTCGAGGAAATCCCGCAGGACAATGTCGAGGCCGAGGCCGCCAACGGCCTGTTCGCCGGCAGCGGCGGGCGGGGGAGTTTCGGCGGAGGTTTCGGCGGCGGGTCTGGCGGCTATGGCGGGGGCGCCGGCGGCTTCCAGTTCCGCGGCTCCACCCGGCAGGCGCCGGCGCCCAAGACGATCACGCTGGACCAGGGCGCCTATGCGGTGGCGCCGCGGCCGCGGCCCGATGCGCCCTTCGCCAAGGGGGCGCGCGTGTTCCACCAGAAATTCGGTTACGGCACCGTCATCACGGTGGCGGAGGACAAGCTGGAGATCGATTTCGACCATTCCGGCACCAAGAAGGTGATGGACAGCTTCGTCGTGCCTGCCGAGAAGGCCGGCTGACGGGGCGGGCAAGGGGGGCAGGGGACAATGCCGGCTGCCGGTTTGCCGCACTGTGACGGCCGTCACAGCGGCGGCTCCCGCCAGCGGCCACTATTGCAGCATTGCAACGGAGCCGGAGGTCTTCCGCCGTGTTCGGAACGGGCAGCGTCAGTTACGAGGTGCAGAGCCGTCGCGAGGGGCGCTGGCTGATCGAAGGCGCCTACACCGACCAGGAGTCGGCCCTGTCGGCCGCCCGCTCCCAACTGGCCGCCTCCGGGGTGGAGGAGGCCAAGGTGGTGAAGTTCCGCACCATCGCCGGCCTGTCGCTGGAAACGGTGATCCTGCACAAGACCGCCCCCCAGGTCGCGCGCAAGGGCCTGACCCTGGGCGGCACGGCGGAAGGGGCGCCGCTCTGCCGCAATCCGGACGATCTGCGCGGCTTCGAAAGCCGGGTGGTCATCGGCCGGCTGCTGCGGCCCTATCTGGATGCCCAGCGAATCACCCCGACCGAGCTGCTGCATTCCTGGCCGCTGTTCCGCCGGCTGGAGGAGCAGGGCGCGCTGCTGGGCGCCGCCATCCATGCGGTTGCCCGCCATCATGCCGACCTTCACGGCGTGTCGCATGCCGCCCGTGCCCGCGAGTTGCGGCAGTTGGTGGAGGCGGTTTCCGGGGCCGCCCGCGACGCGCTGGCCGAACGGCGGCGCCTGCCGCGCTTCGACGCCGCCGACCTGCCCGGCACCAGCAACCGGATCGAGGAATCGGTGGGGGAGGCGGGGCATGACGCGCTGTTCCTGATCCTGCTGTGCCAGCATCTGGAGGGCGGCGGGACGTTGGCCGGAAAGCTGGACCTGCTGCTGGCGATGATCGACGAGGACGTCTGGCCGCGGCATCTGGCCCTGCTCGACGGGGTGGTCGCCGACATCATGGGGTCCGCCGACACGATGAAGGAACTGCTGGGCGCGCAGCCCAATCTGCATGCCGGTCTCTGCGCGCTGGCCGACGCGCTGTTCGACCGCGATCCCGACCCGGCGCTGGCGCCGATGGCCGCGCCGCTGCTCCAGGTCTGCCGTCTCGTCCTGCAGGGCCGCGCGCCGCAGAGCCGGGCCGTGCTGCTGGAGCGGCTGCGCCAGAGCATCGCCGGCGACCAGCCGCTCGACCGCCGCGATGCGAAGGCGGAAGGGGTGCTGACCCGCGACCTTGCCGACCGGCTGAAGGGGGCGGACGGCGCGCTGCTCGGCGGGGCGGCGATGGAGAAGGCGTTGGAGCGCCGTCTGGTGCGCCACCGTCAGTCGGTCCTGCGCGCCCAGGGCATGCACGACATCGCCGACCGGCTGTCGGGGCGGTAGGGGTTTTCCTGCCATCCGGCCGGCATCCGGAATCCTTGGTCTCTTTCCGGCTTGATGCTAAAAACGCCGCTTCTTCTCGCGTCGTCGTCGGAAAGCCCCTGTCATGTCGCAAACCCCGCTCTGGCGCATCGCGCTGGTCGTTCCCGAAGCCCATGCGCCCGCTTTCGCCGAGGCGGTGGGCGACCATGCCGATGCGGTGTCGACCTTCGAGTTGGAGGAGGGCGGCAACTGGCTGGTCGAGGCGACGCTGTACGGCGCCCCCGACGAGGCTCGGCTCCAGTCGCGCGTCGCCGTGCTGGCCAAGGCGCTGGGGATCGACGAGCCGCGGCTGGCGATCGAGAACCTGCCGCCGATCGACTGGGTGTCGCACAGCTACCAGGGCTTCCCCCCGATTCGCGCCGGGCGTTTCTTCGTCCACGGCTCCCACCATGAGGGCATCGTGCCGGCCGGCAGCATTCCGCTTCTGGTCGATGCCGCGACCGCCTTCGGCACCGGCGAGCATGGCTCGACCAACGGCTGCCTCCAGGCGCTCGACCGGCTGTCACGCCATCTGAAGCTGCCGCGCGGCGGCCGTCGCGGCGCGCTCGACATGGGCTGCGGCTCCGGCATCCTGGCGCTGGCGGTGGCCAAGCGCTGGCGCGTCGCCGTGACCGCCGTCGACATCGATCCCGAAGCGGTGCGAGTCACCCGCATCAACGCCGCGCTGAACGGGGCGAAGACCAGCATCCGCGCCCAGGGCGGCGACGGCTACAACACCCGCATCGTCGGTCGGCACAAGCCCTACACCCTGATCACCGCCAACATCCTGGCACGCCCGCTGTCGCGCATGGCGCCGCAGCTGCGCCGCCATCTGAAGAAGGGCGGCTATGCCGTGCTGGCCGGTCTGCTGAACCGGCAGGAGCGCCACGTCATCCAGGCCCACCGCAACCAGGGCCTGCGTCTGGTCGCGCGCATCCCGGTCGGGGAATGGACCACTCTTGTGGTCAAGCGTTAAGCCAGGGGACGTTGAAACCAAAGGGCCGGGTCGCGACTTTCCCTAGGTATGATGTTTCGACAATCACCTGGGGAGCCACCATGCTGAACCGCATCCGGTCCTTGTTCGCAGGCGACGACGACGGCGCCGAGCCGGGCGAGGACGCCCTGCAGGCCGCCGCCGCCGCCCTGATGGTCGAGGCCGCGCGCACCGACGACACCATCACCCAGGTGGAGCGCGACCGCATCATCGCCGTCGCCCGGCGCCACTTCCACCTGACCGAGGAGGAGGCGCAGGACCTGCTGTCCGCCGCCGTCTTCGACACCGAGGACGTGTCGCCCTACCACCGCTATGTCAGCATCATCATGGACCGCTGTCCGCCCGGCGGCCGCGTCTGGATCGTCGAGATGCTGTGGGAGGTGGCCTATGCCGACGGCGTGCTGAACGACCTGGAGGCCAGCCTGCTGCGCCGCATCGGCGGCCTGCTGCATGTGTCCGACATCGAGCGCGGCGAAGCCCGCAAGCGCGTGCTGGAGCGGCTGGGGCTGCCGGACGACGCGGGGTTGCCGGTGTAGGGGCGGAGCTGGACCCACCCCAACCGGCATAGCCGCCACCCCGCCGCTTGCGCATGCCCGGCCGGGTGCCTAGCCTGGGACCACAGGCTTCACCCTTCCGAGGAACAGGTTCCGTGCCCAGCGCGATTCCCTCCGCTGCCTACCGTGGCGACGACGCCCTTGCGACCCTGCTGACAGAGGCCGGAACCGGCCGCTCCCCCATGGATATCCGCGCGCTGCTGGCCGGCGTGCTGGCGGCGCCGGAGGGGGAGGACCCGGCGGCGTGGCTGGTGCTGGTGGGCGAGGCCCTGCCCCCGGCCTTGGCCGAGCAACTCCAGGCGCTGAAGGCGGTCCTGGCGGCGGAGGCGCCGCCCGCCCGGCCCGGTCCGGCGCAGCGGCTTGCCGATCTGCGCGCCGCGCTGAAGCGCCGGGATCTCGACGGCTTCATCGTCCCGCGCGGCGACGAGCATCAGGGCGAATATGTGCCGCCGCGCGCCCAGCGGCTGGGCTGGCTGACCGGCTTCACCGGGTCCGCCGGCAATGCGGTGGTGACATCCGACCGCGCCGCGATCTTCGTCGACGGCCGCTACACCCTGCAGGTCCGCAGCGAGGTGCCGTCAGACCTGTACGAGTACAGGCATCTGGTCGAGGATCCGCTGACCGACTGGATCGTCGCCGCCTTGCCGGAAGGCGGGCGCTTCGGCTTCGATCCCTGGCTGCACACCATCGGCTGGGTGGAGAAGACCCGCGCCGCTCTGGAACGCGCGGGGATTCTGCTGATCGCCTGCGAGGACAATCCGCTCGATTCGGTGTGGCAGGGCCAGCCGCCGGCGCCGCTCGCCCCCGTGATGCCGCAGGACGAGGCCTTTGCCGGCGAAAGCTCCGCCGACAAGCGGGCGCGTCTGGCCGACGGGCTGGGCCGGTCGGGCATCGCCGCCGCGGTGCTGACCCAGCCGGACAGCATCGCCTGGCTGCTGAACATCCGCGGCGCCGATGTGCCTTGCACGCCGCTGCCGCTGTCCTTCGCCATCCTGTCGGCCGATGCGTCGGTGGACCTGTTCCTCGACCCGCGCAAGCTGGCGCCGCAGACCCGCGCCCATCTGGGCAATCAGGTGCGGGTGCGGCCGGTGGAGGAGTTCGGGCCGGCGCTGGACGCCGTCGCCCGCGGCTCCGCCCGCGTGCTGGCCGACCCGACCTGCACCTCGGCCTGGATCGTCGACCGGCTGCATCTGGCCGGCGCGAAGCTGGAGCGCGACGGCGACCCCTGCGCCCTGCCGAAGGCCTGCAAGAACCCGGCGGAGCTGGCCGGCACCCGCGCCGCACACGTCCGCGACGGCGCCGCCATCGTCCGTTTCCTGCACTGGTTCTCGGAGGAGGCGCCGAAGGGCAATCTTACCGAGCTTGCGGCGGTGGAGCGGCTGCTGGCCTTCCGGCGGGAGAATGAGCGGTTCCGCGGTGTCAGCTTCGACACCATCGCCGGGGCCGGTCCGAACGGCGCCATCGTCCATTACCGCGTGACTCCCGAGACCGACCGCCGGCTGGAACCGGGCAGCCTGTTCCTGCTGGACAGCGGCGCCCAGTATCTGGACGGCACCACCGACGTCACCCGCACGCTGGCGGTCGGCGCGCTCGATCCCGCCCTGGCGGCGGAGATGCGCGACCGCTTCACCCGCGTGCTGAAGGGCCACATCGCGCTGTCCACCGTGCGCTTCCCGCGCGGCACGACGGGTTCGCAGCTGGACGCGCTGGCGCGTCTGCCGCTGTGGCAGGCGGGGCTGGACTACGACCACGGCACCGGCCACGGCGTCGGCAGCTTCCTGTCGGTGCATGAGGGGCCGCAGCGCATCTCCAAGGTCGGCAACAGCGTGGCCCTGCAGCCGGGCATGATCCTGTCCAACGAGCCCGGCTACTACAAGACCGGCGCCTACGGCATCCGCATCGAGAACCTGATCGTCGTCCGGTCGGTGGAGCCGGAGGGCGCGGAGGGCCAGATGCCGGAGGGCGCGGAGCGCCAGATGCCGGCCGGCGCGGAGCGCCAGATGATGGAGTTCGAGCCGCTTACCTTGGTGCCGATCGACCGCTCGGCGATCGAGCGCGCGCTGCTGTCCGATGCGGAGACCGCCTGGATCGACGCCTACCATGCGCGGGTGCGCGAGTCGCTGTCGCCGCTGCTGGACGAGGCGGCCCGCCGCTGGCTCGCCGGGGCGACGGCGCCGCTGTGAACGGGGGGTGAGGCCGCATCAAATCGGGTGCGCCCGCCCGCTCAAGGGACTTCATACGTGGGGATGACCCTGATTCGGCAAGATGATGTCCCGCGTGGTAACACGTTCTTTACCAGGCTGATGCAGTGTGTCCCAAGGGGATGACTTTTGGCGGCAGTTAGGGCACTACAGTCGGCATCACTTCCCGGATTACGGCGCAGCCCCCGCGCCGGGTGGGCGTAACGGCCGGACAGACACCGGCAACGGATTATTGCGGAGACGTCTAGATGAAGATCCTCGTCGTCGATGATTACGCCACCATGCGGCGCATCGTGCGGAACCTGTTGACCCAGATCGGCTACACCGACATCGACGAGGCCGGCGACGGTGTGTCGGCGCTGGCGAAGCTGCGTGAGAGCAAGTTCGGCCTCATCATTTCCGACTGGAACATGGAGCCGATGACCGGCCTCCAGCTGCTGAAGGAAATCCGCGCCGACGCCAAGCTGGCGGCCACGCCCTTCATCATGGTCACCGCCGAAAGCAAGACCGAGAACGTGATCGCCGCCAAGCAGGCCGGCGTGAACAACTACATCGTGAAGCCTTTCAACGCCGACACGCTGAAGCAGAAGATTCAGGCCGTCATCGGCGGCTGATCCCGCGAGGGAAGATCCCGCAAGGGACGTTCGGAGCTTATCGTGACCGGTCCGGGTGGACGGCGGCATTTGCCGCCCGGTGCCCGGTCCTTGGGGCGGCTGGCGAATCCAGTTTGGGGAGTGGACCGGTTTGGAGCAGCTTCCGCAGCTGTCCGATGAGGAGTTCGAGCAGATCGAGGACGCCATCGCCCGATCGGCGAAGGGAAGGGCGTTCCTGCGGCGGCTTCACCGGCGGTCCCTCGGGGCCGCGACGGAAGAGGTGCGCGCCATGCTCCAGGAGTTCCGCGACTCCTGGAACCGGCAGAACGAAGCGGTGGAGGCCGGCAAGCATGTCGGCGTCCTGCGCCGCGAGCTGATGGAAATGGCGGCATCGATCGAACAGGCGCGGCGGGAAGTTGCGGCACTGCGGCCACCCGACGGCTCCGGCGACAAGATCCTCTCCGCCACCAACGAACTCGACGCCATCGTCATATCGACCGAACGGGCGTCCTTCGAAATTCTGAATGCGGCCGAACGGCTGATGGATCTGGCGGGCAAGCTGCGCGCGAGCGGGGCCGATCCCGCCATGTGCGGCGAGATCGACACGCAGGTGAACGACATCTTCACCGCCTGTTCCTTCCAGGACCTGACCGGCCAGCGCACCAGCAAGGTGGTCAACGCGCTCCGTTACATCGAGCAGCGCGTCATGGCCATGATCAGCATCTGGGGCGAGGACGGCCTGGCCGGCATCGTCATCAAGGAAGAGCAGACCGACAGCCGGCCGGATGCGCATCTGCTGAACGGTCCGCAGCTGGACGGACACGGCGTCAGCCAGGCCGATGTCGACAGCATGTTCGACAGCCCGGCCGCCGTTGCGGCGCCTGCCCCCGCGCCTCCGCCTCCTCCGCCTCCTCCTCCGCCCCCCGCACCGGTGAAGGCGAGCCAAGCGGACATCGACAGCATGTTCGATGCGCCGGCGCCCGCCGCCGCACCGGTGAAGGCGAGCCAGGCGGACATCGACAGCATGTTCGACGCGCCGGCCCCTGCCGCCGCACCGGTACAATCGAGCCAGGCGGACATCGACAGCATGTTCGACAGCCCGGCTCCGGCGCCCGCGCCGGCGAAGAAGCCGGTACCGAAGCCGCCCGGCGCGGCGCCGAAGGCCAAGGCCGCTCCCAAGCCCGCCGCACCGCCCCCGCCGCCCGCGGCGGCGGAACCGCCGGTGCCCCTCGATCAGGCGGCCATCGACGCTCTCTTCGGATAGGGCGGGGAAGCCGCGCCGGCCCGCCCGGCCGACCTCTCCCCCCTAGGTTTCCCCCGATTGACCCGCCCGTCCGGCCGATGGCCCCATGGGGCGCGGACGACGGTTCCAGAACGCAGACCCGGTACGCAACCAGACGATCAACCACCCCACATAGCCACCACCCAGGCCATAGGCGGCCGTTTCCGAGAGGCGGGACCGAGGATGAAGCAGATGACCAAGCCCTTCATGGCCGAGCTTCAGAAAGCCCGCAAATCCGGGCACCCGTTCCAGGCATTGATCGAAGACGGTGCCGCCGCGGCGGCGCTTCCGGTGCCGGCCCAGGTGGTCCATGCCGACAACACCGAGGTGCTGCGCGCCATCGGCGACCTGGGCGCCAAGCTGGACCGCTTCCTGACCATGGACGCGGCGCAGATCGACCAGATCCAGGTGGAGATCGCCGACATCTCCGGCCGCATCAAGGCGACCAAGGTGGAGATGGCCGCCATCCGCCACCCGCTGGCCGGCGACGACAAGTTCCAGCAGGCCAGCCAGGAACTGAGCGCCGTCGTCGCCGCGACGGAGGCCGCGACCAACACCATCATGGCCTGCGCCGAAGAGCTGGAAGAGGTGGTGTCGGAACTGAAGTCGTCGCTGCCGGAGGGCTATCACAACGACCGCGTCAACGACATGGTCGATGTGATCGTCCGCATCTACGAGGCCTGCAACTTCCAGGATTTGACCGGCCAGCGCATCACCAAGGTCGTCCGCGCCATGTCCTTCATCGAGGAGCGCGTCGACGCGATGATGGGCCTGTGGAACAAGCGCGAGTTCGAGGCGATGCCGCTGCCGCCGTCCGTCACCAAGAAGGACGAGGATCTGGATCTGCACGGCCCGGCCGAAGCCACCCCCGACAGCGGCAACATCAGCCAGGCCGACATCGACGCGCTGTTCGGGTGAGTGAAGGAAAAGCCCTTTGCCTGCGGGGGGCGAAGGGTCTGACCGGATTTCCACTCTCCAGATCCGATTGCCCGTCCCACCCCCGCGTTACCGCTTGCGGCGCCCTTACCCCCGCGTGCTATACAGGGGCAACTTCGAAAGCGCTCAAGACGACGATGCTTCCTCGCCCGTACCGCCTGCCGCTGACGGCCATCCTCCTGTCCGCCGCCCTGACCGCCTGTTCCTCCACCAAGGAGGACGCGTATGTCGAACGTCCGGCCGATCAGCTTCTGTCCGAAGCCGACGCTGCGATGCGCGAGGAGGCCTTCAAGAAGGCCGCGAAGCTCTACGACGAGGTGGAGCGGCAGCATCCCTATTCGGAGTCGGCCAGCAAGGCGCAGCTCCTTGCCGCCTACGCCCACTATCAGGATCTGAAGTATGACGACGCCATCCTGGCGCTCGATCGCTTCATCCAGCTTCATCCGGGCAGCCCGGATGTCGATTATGCCTATTACATGCGGGCACTGTGCTATTACGAGCAGATCACCGATGTGCGCCGCGACCAGCGGATGACCCGGCAGGCGCTCGACGCCCTGTCGGAGGTGGTGCGCCGTTTCCCCGAGAGCAAATACGCCCGCGACGCCAAGCTGAAGATCGATCTGACCAACGACCACCTTGCCGGCAAGGAAATGGAGGTCGGTCGCTTCTACCTGCGTCAGCACCAGTACACCGCCGCGATCAACCGCTTCCGCGTCGTCGTTGAAAATTACCAGACCACGTCCCATGTGGCGGAGGCGCTTCACCGGCTGGTGGAGTCCTATCTGGCGCTGGGCGTGACCGACGAGGCGAAGGCCGCCGCGGCCGTGCTCGGCCACAACTTCCCCGGCAGCGAATGGTACACGGACAGCTACGCACTGCTGGTGGACGCCAATCTGCGTCCCGAGCGAAACGAGAAGTCGTGGATCAGCAAAGCCTGGAACTCCCTGTTCTAGGACGCTCCATGCTCGTGTCGCTGACGATCCGGGACGTTGTCCTGATCGAGCGGCTGAGCTTGTCCTTCCGCAAGGGCCTGTGCGCCCTGACCGGCGAGACCGGCGCCGGCAAGTCGATCCTGCTCGACGCGCTGGGGCTTGCCCTCGGCGCGCGGGCCGATTCCGGTCTGGTCCGCCATGGCGCCGATCAGGCCTCCGTCACCGCGGAGTTCGAGCTGTCGGGCGACCACCCGGCCTTTGCCATCCTGAAGGAGCAGGGGCTCGACGCCGATGCAGGCGATGGCGCCCTGGTGATCCGCCGCACCGTCAACACCGACGGGCGCAGCCGCGCCTGGGTCAACGACCAACCGGTCGGCGTCGGGCTGCTGAAGTCGCTCGGCGCCGAACTGGTCGAGGTGCATGGGCAGTTCGACACCCACGGCCTGCTGAACCCTCAGACCCATCGCGGCGTGCTCGATGCCTATGCCGGGCTGTCGGCGCAGGCGGCGCAGGTCGCCGCGGCGCACCGGGCCTGGCGTCAGGTCGAGGATGCGCGCCATTCCGCCGCCGCCGACATCGCCCGTGCCCGCTCCGAAGAGGAATATCTCCGCCACGCCGTGGCCGAGTTGGATGCGCTCGCCCCCAAGCCCGGCGAGGAGGAGGAACTGTCGGAGACCCGCGCGGTGCTGATGCACCGGGAGAAGCTGGTCGACGGCATGAATGCCGCCTATGCGGAGCTGTCGGGCGACCGTGGCGTCGAGCGGGCTCTGTCCTCGGCCATCCGCACCTTGAGCCGCATCGCCGACCGGGCCGGCGGCACGCTCGACCCGGTGATCGCCGCCCTCGACCGCGCCGCGACCGAGGCGGGGGAGGCCATCGCCGCCCTGCAGGCCGTCTCCAGCGGGGTCGATATGGACCCGCGCGCGCTGGAAAAGCTGGAGGAGCGGCTGTTCGCGCTGCGCGCCGCCGCCCGCAAGCATGGCGTGGACGTGGACGCGCTGGCCGCTTTGCGCGAGGAGATGGCCGGCCGCCTGCTGCTGATCGAGGATCAGGGCGACCTGCTGGCCAAATTGGCGAAGGAGGCGGCGCAGGCCCGCGTCACCTTCCACAAGGCCGCCGAGGCGCTGAGCGCCGCCCGCCGCGAGGCCGCCGGCCGGCTGGATATCGCGGTGGCCGGAGAACTGGCGCCGCTGAAGATGGAAAAGGCCAAGTTCCGCACGCTGGTCGAGCCGCTCGACGAGGCGGAATGGAACGCGTCCGGCATCGACCGCGTCGCTTTCCAGGTCGCGACCAACCCCGGCTCCCCGCCGGGGGCACTGAACAAGATCGCCTCGGGCGGCGAGCTGGCGCGTTTCATGCTGGCGCTGAAGGTGGTGCTGGCCCAGACCTCCACCGTCGGCACGCTGGTGTTCGACGAGGTGGACACCGGAATCGGCGGCGCCGTTGCCGCGGCGGTGGGCGAGCGGCTGGAGACGCTGGGCCATGGCCTGCAGGTGCTGGTCGTCACCCATAGCCCGCAGGTCGCGGCGCGCGGCGCCGTCCATCTGAAGGTGCAGAAGTCGCAGAAGGGCGAGCAGGTGACCACCGGCGTCGCCGAATTGGACGGCGACGAACGGCGCGAGGAGATCGCCCGCATGCTGTCCGGCGCCACCGTCACGGCTGAAGCCCGCGCGGCCGCCGACAGCCTGATCGCCGGCCGCGGCTGAGGGTCATTTCCCTGCCAGTGCGTCGGCGTGGCGGCGGAACAGACGCACCAGCGCCTCCACCACCGCCGCGACGGCCGGCGCATCGCGCCGGTCGCGGTGGACCAGCAGATGGACGTCTTCACGCAGGGCTGCCGGCGGCTCCACCACGCGGACCAGCGCCGGTTCGGCATCGCCCAGCACGCAGGGCAGCAGCGACAGGCCCAGCCCGCGGCGAACGGCGTCGAGCCGCATTGGCAATTCGCTGAGCCGCGCCACGATGCGGGCGCCGCGCTCCAGGACGGTGTCGTCCACCCATCCCGATTGGGAGGGGCGCCGTCTGGTCTCCGGCAGGCCGACCACCGGGACGCCGTCCCAGCGGCCGGACCAGTCGGCGTGCAGACCCCGCGCCGCATAGAGCGTGAAGCCGAAGCTGGCCAGACGGCGGGTGACCAGATCGCCCTGGTCCGGAACCCGGTCCATCCGCAGTGCGATGTCGGCCTCCCGCTGGGCGAGGTTCAACGCGTTGCGGGTGCTGAGGATGGTCAGGTCCGCTCCCGTTTCGGCGAGCAGGTCGGGCAGATGGACGGTGAGGAACGCAGAGACGGAGGTCGTCGCCGTCACCCGCACCGGCTGCGCCGCCGCGGCCAGCCGGTCGGCATGGCGGGCGAAGGTCGCGGCGGCGTCGCCCATCGCCGCGGCACTGTCCAGCACCGACCGGCCGAGTGCGGTCAGCGCCAGCCGGTTCGGCAGCCGGTCGAACAGCGGGCCGCCCAACGCATCCTCCAGCCGCTTCAGCCGACGCCCCAGGGTCGGCGCGCTCAACCCCAGCTTTTGCGCAGCGCCGGACAGGCTGCCGCAGCGTGCCGTGGCCAGGAAGGCGCGGATGTCCTCCCAGTCAAGTTCCGTGTCGTCAATCATCCACTCCCCGTCCCAATCGCCTGCTCCGGCGCGGCGGGCGGTGGCCGTCACCGCTGCAGCAGTCCGTGAAGGGCGGCATACTGCAGCAGCATGATGGTTTTGCCGTCCAGGATCGCCCCGCTGGCGACCATGGCAAGGGCGTCGGCGAAGGTCAACTCGACCACCTCGATGTCCTCGCCCTCCTCGGCGATCCCGCCCCCTGCACCGGCTCCCGTTCCGCGGTCGGCTGCGCGGTATTCGGCGACGAAGAAGGCCAGCCGCTCGGTCACCGAACCGGGGCTCATGAAGGCGTCGAACACCCGGCGCGGCGCCCGGACCGCCACGCCCAGCTCCTCCGCCGCCTCCGCCCGGATCGTCTCCTCCGGACTGCGGTCGTCGAGCAGGCCGGCACACACCTCCAGCAGCGGTTCGGCATGACCGTTGACGTAGGCCGGAAATCGGAACTGCCGGGTCAGCAGGAGGGTGCTGCGGGTGGGATCGTACAGCAGCAGCGCTGCCCCATTGCCGCGGTCGTAGGTCTCGCGGCTCAAGGTCTGCCAGCTGCCGTCGCGGCGGCGATAGTCGAAGCTGGTCTTCTTCAGCACATACCAGTCGTCGGACAGCAGCGTGACCTCGCGGATGCGGATGCGCTCGTCTTCGCCTGTGGGCAGCGGTGTCATGGGTCAACCCGATCATTGATGGAACGGGCGGAATCCTGAACCGCGCAGCGCTTCGATGCAGCCCGACGAATGCGATGGGTTCCATACCGGAATCTTGGGGGTGACAATCCCTTTCGGGCACAAGACGTCATCTGGCGCGGACGGGGTGCGGAACTCGGGCGAAATCCTCCTTGATCGAGGATAAGGCTCAAATTACGTGCGAAATGCGCCAGAACTTATCCTATGTTAAGTTAATGTTCCTTAATAAGAGCATAGGAATAGCCAATTTGGAGCGTTGCGGCGATGCATGGCCGTGCCTAGATTGTTGTAAGAATCCCTTGTCAGGGCGTGACGAACGCCGCTGGTCTAGCTACCGCTCGAGGTCGCGTTTGTCCGAAGTCTATGTTCGATGAACGGCCCGGTTCCATCGGGGTCTGTCGACCTCACCGATTGTGACCGGGAGCCCATCCACCAGTTGGGCCTTATCCAGCCCACCGGTTTCCTGATCGCCGCAACGGCGGATTGGATCGTCCTGCACGCCTCGGCCAACACCGGCCGCTGGCTGGGGGTGGAGGCCGCGGATCTGCTTGGAACGCCGCTGTCGCGCGCGATCGATGCGGACGCGCTGCACACCATCCGCGGCAGGTTGCAGGTGGCCCACATCAACGGCAGCGTCGAACGCGCCTTCTCCGTGCAACTGTCGGAAACCGCTCCGGTCTGCGACGTCGCCGTCCATCTTTCCGGTTCCACCATCGTGATCGAGGCGGAACCCAGCGAGGGCGCGGGGCCGCAGGATTCCGGATCGCTGCTGCGCTCCATGATCGGGCGGGTCCAGAACACCCGCGGCTTCGACGCCTTCTGCCGCGAGTCGGCGCGCCAGATGCGGGCGCTGACCGGTTTCGACCGGGTGATGGTTTACCGTTTCGATGCCGACGGCGCCGGCGAGGTGATCGCGGAATCGGCGGTGCACGGCATCGGCAGCTTTCTCGGGCAGCGCTATCCGGCCTCCGACATCCCGCAGCAGGCCCGGCGGCTGTACGAGCGCAGCTGGCTGCGCTGCATCGCCGATGTGAACGCGCCGCCGGTGCCGGTGATCCCGGCGCTCGACCCCACCGGCCTGCCGCTGGACCTGTCGCTCAGCCTGCTGCGCAGCGTCTCGCCGATCCATGTCGAGTATCTGCGCAACATGGGCGTCGGTGCTTCGCTGTCGGTCTCGATTCTGCGGCACGGCAAGCTGTGGGGCCTGTTTGCCTGCCACAACCGGCAGGCCCGCTCGTTGTCCTTCGAGCGGCGCACCACCGCGGAGCTGTTCGGCCAGATGGTCTCGCTCCTGCTTGAAGGGCGGGAGCGCGAGCAGGAGGATCAGCGCGAGGCGCAGGTCCGCCGCGCCCATGTCCGCATCATGTCGATGCTGGCCGATAGCGATTCGCCGCTGGACAGCCTCGTCACCTTCGCCACCGAACTGCGCACGCTGATCCAGTGCGACGGCTTCGCCTGCTGCATCGACGGTCAGCTGCACATGGAAGGCGAGACGCCGACGCGGGAGGAGACTCTCGGCGTCATGCGCTTCCTGCATCGGACTCCGCCCAGCAAGGTCTATCTCACCGACCAGTTGGGAACCGTCCATCCGCCGGCCCGCGACTTCACCGAACGGGCCTGCGGCCTGCTCGCCATCCCGGTCTCGCGCACGCCGCGCGACTATCTGGTCTTCTTCCGCAAGGAACTGGTCCGCACCGTCACCTGGGGCGGCGACCCGTCGAAGCCGGCGCAGTACGGCCCAAACGGTCCGCGCCTGACCCCCCGCAAGAGCTTCGAGGCCTGGAAGGAGACCGTGCATGGCCGTTCGCTCCCCTGGAGCGATCTGGACCAGCGCAGCGCCGAATCGCTGCGGGTGACTCTGCTGGAGGTGGTTCTGCGGCTGGCCGATGTCGCCGGCCGCACCCGCAAGGAGGCTGCCGAGCGGCAGGAGTTGCTGATCGCCGAACTGAACCACCGCGTCCGCAACATCCTCAGCCTCGTCCGCGCGCTGGTGCGCCAGAGCGAGAGCGGGGCGGAGACGGTGCAGCAGTTCGCCGCCATCGTCGCCGGCCGGATCGAGGCGCTGGCCCGCGCCCATGACCAGATCACCGCCGACAATTGGGGGCCGGCGGCGCTGCGCGCTCTGATCGCGGCGGAGATCGGCGCCTATCTCTCGGCAAAGAGCGAACGGGTGCGGCTGACCGGTCCGGACGTGCTGCTGGCACCGCAGGCATTTTCCGTCTTCGCGCTGGTGGTGCATGAACTGACGACCAATTCCGCCAAATACGGCGCGCTCAGCGACGGCGGCGGCTGGGTCGAGGCCGATTGGTCGATCGACGAGGGCGGGCGGCTGCTGTTCGACTGGCGGGAGAATGGCGGCCCGCCGGTGCGTGCGCCCTCCCGCACCGGCTTCGGCACCACGGTGATCGAGCGCTCCGTCCCCCACGACCTGCAGGGCGTGGCCGAGGTGACCTATGCGCTGTCGGGCCTGCGGGCGCGCTTCATGATCCCGGCACACTATGTCACCGTCGCCGCCAGCCTGCCCGACAGCGGCCGGACCAAACCGCGGGTGCAGACGGCCGATTTCTCCATCGACGGCCCGGTGCTGCTGCTGGAGGACAACATGATCATCGCGATGGCGACGGAGGATGTGCTGCTGAGCTTCGGCGCCGCCCGCGTCAACACCGCCGCCGGCGTCCGCCACGCCCTGCGCCTGCTTGAGGATGATCCGCCGGTCGTCGGCGTTCTGGATGTCAACCTGGGCAGCGAAACCTCGGTCGCCGTCGCCGACCGGCTGCGGGAGCTGGGCATCCCCTTCGTGTTCGCCACCGGCTATGGCGAGTCGGCCGCGGTGCCGGAACGGTTTTCGGACGTGCCAGTGCTGAAGAAACCCTACGGGTCGGACCAGGTTGTGCAGGTGCTGGCTTCGGTGATGGGGTAGGGAGGCGTCGGCTGACGATTGCCCCCTCCCCAACCTTCCCCCGCTTTGCGGGAGAGGGTTGGGGAGGGGGCATCCGAAGCCTACCCCTTACCAGCCGCATACCGCGCGAACAGCGCCACGCTGACCGCCACGGTGGCGTTCAGCGACTCCACCGCGCCGGTCGTCGGCACCGACAGCCGGATCGCCGGACAGTCCGCCGGCACCCCCTGTCCTTCCTCGCCCAGGATCAGCCGCATGTCCGCCGGCCAGTCGAAGCGGGTCAGATCCTCTCCCCCGCCGTCCAGCGCATAGAGCGGCCCCGCCGCCTCGTTCACCGCGCTCCAGCGCGGGCCGCGCAGCAGGGTCAGGGCGAACTGCGCGTTGGACGCCGCGCGCAGGCATTTGGGATGGAAGGGATGCGCCGCCCCCTCCAGCAGCACGACCCGCGACACGCCGAAGGATGCTGCACTGCGCAGCAGCGCGCCCAGATTGCTGGGATCGCCCAGCGCGCACAGCAGTTCCAGCCCCTGCGGCGGCTGCGACAGGTCGATGGCCGGCATCTTCGGCACGGCGCCGACCAGCAGCGGGAAGCCGGTGCCCGACACGTCGAGCGCCCGGAACAGGGCCGGGGCGAGCTGAACCGGCTCCACCCCCGGCGGCAGGCGCCAGGACGATATCTGCGCCGGATCGGTGAACAGGATGCGCTCGAAGCGGTCGGAATGGTGGCGCAGAGCCTCCGGCACCGTCTTCAGCCCGGCCAGCAGGAACTTGCCGTTCTTCTTCAGCCCGCGGCTTTCCAGCGCCGATTCCCACAGCTTGAACTGCGGGTTCTGCGGGCTTTCGATCAGCAGGGGCGGGCGGGACATGGCAACGGGCTTTCCGGCAGGGAGATGCGCTCTGCCTAGCACAGCCGCGCCCCCAAAGTCAGGAGCCGAAGTCAGGTCTTCAGCGTCCGGCCCAGGAACAGCAGCGGCCCGCGCTGGCAGGCGTCGGTGAAGCCGGCGCGCTGGTAGAACTCGACATTGCGGGCGAAGACGGCGGTGATCAGATGCACGCCGGGCAGGCCGTCGGCCCGGCAATCCCCGGCGAAACGGTCGACCAGCCGGCGGCCGAGCCCGTGCTCCCGCCAGCCCGGCCGGACATTCACATGGAAATGGGCGGGGTAGGCGGCGAAACGGTCGGCGAAGACTTCGTATTTCGGAATGCGGCGGGCAAGCTCCGGGGCGCCGGCGCTGTCCTTGCAGCCGGTGAGGTAGCCCACCACCAGCCCGTCATCCGCCACCGCCATCCAGATGTCCCGCGGCGCATCATCCACATACCAGCCGGTCCAGGTGGCGAGGAAGGCGGCGCGTTCGGCATCCGAGGCGAACTCCGTCCGGCTGGTGGAGGCGAAGAAGATCTCCACCAGCGCCGCCAGCGCCGCATCGCGGTCGGGCAGGTCGGTCAGCCGGTCCAGCCGGATGTTCCCTCCAGCCGTCGTCACGTCCGCGGTCATCCCTTCCGCTGGGCGGTCTCGACCGACAGGTTGCGCGGCCCCAGCATGGTGTAGCGGCCGCGCGCCTTCATCACGCCGGCCCCGTCCTCCGCCTGCGGGCCGTGGCCCCAGAACAGGTCGCCGCGCACCGGGCCCTTGATGGCGCCGCCGGTGTCCTGCGCCACCACCAGCCGCCTGATGGCGCCGCCCGGCACCGGGGCGTCGCGCACCTCCAGCCAGAGCGGCACGCCCAGCGGGATATGCTCCGCATCCACGGCGAGACTGCGGCCGGGCGTCAGCCCCATGTTGCGGGAGCCGCGGGCGCCGACCTCCGGCTTCACCCTGAAGAAGACGTAGGAGGGGTTGAGGTTCATCACCCGCTGGGCCTCCGCCGGATGGTCCTTCAGCCAGCGGCGGATCAGCTGCAGCGACATCTGCTCCGGCGTGGCGTCGCCGATGTCGATGATATGGCGGCCGATCGGGTAATAGCTGTGACCGTTCTGGCCGGCGTAATGGATCCCGACCACCGACCCGTCGGCCATGATCGCCCGGCCGGATCCCTGGATCTCCAGGAAGAAGGCGGCGATGGGGTCGTCCACCCACATCAGCTCCAGACCCTTGCCCTTCAGCGCGCCGGCCTCGATCCGGGCGCGGGTGGGGAGGCCGCGTTTGCCGCGCGGCGGCATGCGGTAGAGCGGGACGTTGTAGCGCTCGGTGCGCGTCCAACTGCCGTGCAGTTCGATCTCGTAATAGCCGGTGAACAGGCCGTCCTCGCCTTTGCTGACGTCGCGCGGCGCGAAGAACGCCTCGAAGAAGCGGCGCGCCGCCTCGCTGTCGCCGGGGGGCAGGTCGCGGGCGGCGGCGCAGATTGCCCGCCAGTCGTCGGTGGTGCCGGCGGCGCGCAGCTGCCCCAGCGGCTTACCGGGCGGCTGGTTCCTCACCCAGCCGCAGGTGCGCTGCACCGCGGGCACCGCCTGGGCATGGTCGTCGTCGATCCAGCCGGCGAGATGGCGGAAGTCGGGCGCCACCTGATCCAGCGTCGGGCGCTGAGCCGTCGGGCGCTGCCCCTCGACCATCGGGGCGGTGCCGGCGCAGGCCGCCAGCGTCGCCAGAAGCCCCGCGACCAGCGACAGCCTGCCGGCCCGCTTCAACACACGCGCACACGCCACCCCAGCCGCAGCCGCCATCGCGCAACTCCGCCGCAAAGATCCATCATGTCGGTCGAAGACCCGGCCGCCCGCCGGCCACAGGGGCCGCACCGGTCACGCGAAGGTCACATCACCCGATTGTTTGTGCCGGTGGTTACCCCGAGTCGTCAATATCCAACCTGAACTTTCGGATAGGTCGCGGCCGCTTGTCACGGCGCAGCGTGCCGAGCGGCGTTCCCCCGAGTCGCCGTCCGGGCTGCCCCGCGGCGGCGAAGCGTGACAGCGCGCGGCAAACGCGGTATCGACAGCCATACGCGAAGGACCGCCCGAACTCCGGATCATCGACCCGGACCATGCCGGCCGCGGTCCTGTTCGCCGCCATGAGACACCCCAAGGGACCAGACGCCATGACACCCGCCGCCCGCCTCCAGGCGGTCATCGATCTGCTGACCGAGATCGACGAGACCCCTCGCCCCGCCGACGCGGTGATGAGCGCCTATTTCCGCAACCGCCGCTACATCGGGTCGAAGGACCGCACCGCCGTCGCCCAGATGGCCTATGCGATCCTGCGCCGCCATGCGCGGCTCGGCTGGTGGATCGAGCGCGGCGGCTACGAGCGTCCCACCCCGCGCGCCCGCGTGCTGGCCTATCTGCTGCTGGAAGAGAACCGCAACGCCGGCGTGGTGCTGGAGATGTTCAGCGGCGGCAAGTTCGCCCCCGCCCGCCTGACCGACGACGAGCTGGCGATGGTCGGCAAGCTGGAAAGCCACACGATGGACCATCCCGACATGCCGGAGACGGTGCGGGTGGAGTGTCCGGATTGGGCGGAAGCGGCGATGCGCGCCTCGCTGGGCGACCGCTTCGGGGTGGAGATGGAGAAGCTCTTGGAGGCGGCCCCGCTCGACCTGCGCATCAACCCGCTGAAGGCCAACCAGCAGAGCGCCATCAAGGCGCTGGCCAAGGCGCAGATCACGGCGGAGACCACGCGCTGGTCGCCTCTGGGCCTGCGGGTGAAGGGCCGGCCGCCGCTGGGCAGCGTCGACGCCTTCAAGGACGGTCTGGTCGAGATCCAGGACGAGGGCTCGCAGCTGGTGGCGCTGGCGGTTGCGCCGAAGCCCGGCCATCAGGTGGTCGATTTCTGCGCCGGGGCCGGCGGCAAGACTCTGGCCGTCGCCGCGCTGATGAAGAACAAGGGCCGCGTCGTCGCCTGCGACGTGCTGGACAAGCGCCTGAAGCGCGCGGCCGAGCGGTTCCGCCGCGCCGGCCTGCACAACATCGAAGCGCATCCGCTCACCAGCGAGCGCGACCCCTGGGTGAAGCGCCACAAGCGCAAGTTCGACCGCGTGCTGGTCGACGCCCCCTGCTCCGGCACCGGCACCTGGCGCCGCAATCCGGATGCCCGCTGGCGCCAGCTCGGGCCGGGGCTGGAGCAGCTGCTGCCGCTGCAGGCCAACATCCTCGACAGCGCGGCGCGTCTGGTGAAGCCGGGCGGGCGGCTGATCTACGCCACCTGCTCGATGCTGCATGACGAGAACGAGGCGCAGGTCGAAGCCTTCCTGCAGACCCACCACGACTTCGTCGTGAAGCCGGTCGCCGAGGTGTGGGCGGAGGAGGAGGCCGGCGCCCCGCCGGTCGAAGGGCCGTATCTGCGCCTGACCCCGGCGAAGCACGACACCGACGGTTTCTTCGCCGCCGTGCTGGAACGCCGCGCGGAAGAGACCGTCTCGCAGGAGAGCGTGTCGGATGTCGGCGTGGAGCAGGGCGAGGTCGATCCGGTCGAGCTGGGCAAGGCGATCGACGCGTGAGTGAGCGCTTGCTGATGCCCCCTCCCTAACCCTCCCCCGCCCAGCGGGGGAGGATAGGTGGGGGTCTCGCTCCGCAAGACTCCAACCACCTCCCGCCCTTGACAGCCGGGGTGGCGCGCTCCTTATCGGTGGGGTAGGCTTTCCGCCGCTGAATTCGTCCGGGCATTTCCGCCCCACCTCCCAAGAGGACCAGATGAAGTTCTCCTTCGCCAAGCCGTCCCTGCCTGCTTCCGGCGTGCTTGCCGTGACCGTCGCCGCCGACCGCGGTCTCGGCCCGCTCGGGCGCGAGCTCGATCTGAAGACCGGCGGGGCGTTGGCCCGCGCCATGGCCGCCGCCCGCTTCACCGGCAAGAAGGACGAGACGCTGACGCTGCTTGCCCCGGCCGGGACCGAGCTGGACCGCATCCTGCTGGTCGGCATCGGCAAGGGTGCGGACCTGACCGACCTGATCCTCCAGGCTGCCGGCGGCGCGATTGCCGTTCAGCTGGACAAGGCCGCCGACGAGGCGGCGCTGCTGGTCGAGCTGCCCGAGGGCGCCACGCAGTCGCCGGCCGCCGCCGCGGCCGAGATCGCCTTCGGCGCGCAGCTGCGCTCCTACAAGTTCGACAAGTACCGGACCAACGACCGGAAGGCCGACAAGAAGGAGCCGAAGCCCAGCCTGCGCAAGCTGACGCTGCTGGTCGAGGAAGAGGGCGCCGCCAAGGCCGCCTTCAAGAAGCTGGACACGCTGGCCGACGCCATCCGCTTCACCCGCGATCTGGTGTCGGAGCCGGCCAACGTCATCTATCCGGAAAGCCTCGCCGAGAAGACGAAGGAGCTGGAGCAGTTCGGTGTCGAGGTCGAGATCCTCGACCAGAAGAAGCTGAAGAAGATCGGCATGGGCGCCCTGCTGGGCGTCGCCCAGGGCAGCGCCTTCGAGCCGCGCGTGGTCGTCATGCGCTGGAACGGCAACCCCGACGCCGACGACAAGCGTCCGGTCGCCTTCATCGGCAAGGGCGTGACCTTCGACAGCGGCGGCATCTCGATCAAGGGTGCGGCCGGCATGGAAGACATGAAGTGGGACATGGGCGGCTCCGCCACCGTGATCGGCACCATGTATGCGCTGGCCGCCCGCAAGGCGAAGGTCAACGCCATCGGCATCGTCGGGTTGGTGGAGAACATGCCGTCGGGCACGGCGCAGCGTCCGGGCGACATCGTCACCTCGCTGTCGGGCCAGACCATCGAGGTCATCAACACCGACGCCGAGGGCCGCCTGGTGCTGGCCGACTGCCTGTGGTACGCGCAGGACGTCTACAAGCCCAAGCTGATGGTCGATCTCGCCACCCTGACCGGTGCCGTCATCGTGGCGCTCGGCCATGAGCATGCCGGCCTGTTCGCCAACGACGACGAGCTTGCCACGAACCTGACGGCCGCCGGCCTGAAGGTGGGCCAGCCGGTGTGGCGCATGCCGCTGGGCGACGCCTATGACAAGGAGATCGAATCGCCGGCCGCCGACATGAAGAACACCGGATCGGGCGGCGGGGCCGGCAGCATCGTCGGCGCGCAGTTCCTGAAGCGCTTCGTCAACGACGTGCCCTGGGCCCACATCGACATCGCCGGCGTCGCCTGGGCGAAGAAGGACGGCGCCACGGTTCCGAAGGGGGCCTCCGCCTTCGGCGTGCGTCTGCTCGACCGTTTCGTGGCGGACTTCCACGAGGCGTGATGGCCGAGGCTTGATGTGTGCGTGAAGGAGCCATGACCGAAGTCCGCTTCTACCATCTGCAACGGCGCACGATGGAGCAGGCGCTGCCCAAGATCCTGGAAAAGGTTCTTGAGCGCAACTGGCGCGCCGTCGTGCTCGCCGGGTCGCCGGAGAGGGTGGACATGCTGAACCAGCATCTGTGGACCTACGATCCCGGCTCCTTCCTGCCGCATGGGGCGGCGCGCGACGGCTTCGCCGACAAACAGCCGGTGTGGCTGACCGATGCCGACGAGAACCCCAACGGCGCCACCGTGCTGGTGACGGTGGACGGCTGTGTCAGCGACCGGATGGACAGCTACGACCTTGTCTGCGACCTGTTCGACGGCAATGACGACGAGGCGGTGCTGGCCGCCCGCCAGCGCTGGAAGGCCTGCAAGTCGGCAGGCCATTCCTTGACCTACTGGCAGCAGACCGAGCGCGGCGGCTGGGAAAAGCGGGCCTGACCGGGACGGTCCGGTGGGGGCCTCCGCTCATTTCATTTGCATTCGATCCGTTCAGAAATGAATCTGATTGCCGGTGTGGATGGTCAAAGGTGCGGACTCCCCAATGAACAGGAGCCAGTTCGACCCGGCGCTCGCCCAGCAGGTCAGGGACGCCAGCATCCTGATCGTGGACGACAACCAGTCCAACGTCGACCTGCTGCGCGAAATCCTCGGTCACGACGGCTACACCCGCGTTATCGGCGAGACGGATCCGCGCAAGGTGCCGGACCTCTGCGCGGCCGAGCCGTTCGACCTGCTGCTGATCGACATCCGCATGCCGCACATGAGCGGCTTCGAACTGATGGAGCGGCTGAAGCCGGTCTTCGGCGACGATTACGTGCCGGTGCTGGTGCTGACCGCCCAGACCGACCAGGATACCCGGCGCAAGTCGTTGGAACTGGGTGCCAACGACTTCCTGACCAAGCCCTTCATCGCCTGGGAACTGCTGCACCGTGTCCGCAACATGGTGGAGATCCGCAAGCTCTACCGCCGCGCCGCGGAGCAGAACCGCGAGCTGGAGCGCCGGGTGTCGGAACGAACGGCCGAACTGTCGGATGCGCTGGAGGCGGCGCGCCAGGCAGACCGCGCCAAGTTGGACTTCCTGGCGGTGATGAGCCATGAGCTGCGCACACCGCTGAACTCCATCATCGGTTTCGCCGACGTGCTGGCGGGAGAGGGGATGGGCAAGCTGGGCCATCCCGACTATCTGGAATATGTGAAGCTGATCGAGGACAGCGGCCGGGCGCTGCTGACCATGGTCAACAACATCCTGGACTACACGCGCGGGTCGACCGGCTCGATCGAGATCCAGGAGAGCGACGTCAATGTCCCACAGCTGCTGGCCGGCTGCGCCGACATGCTGGCGCCGAAGGCTTCGGCCAAGCGGCTGGCGTTGACGGTGCATCCCTGCCCGCCCTTCCGTATGCGGATCGACCGCCGCCGGCTGCGCGAGATGGTGCTGAACCTGCTGGACAATGCGGTCAAGTTCACCCAGCCCGGCGGCCATGTGGTGCTGGCGGTGGAGGACCGCGGCAATTTCGTCGGCGTTGCCGTGCGCGACGACGGTCCCGGCATCCCGACCGAATTGATGGGCCGCATCTTCAACCCATTCACCCAGGCCGAACGCTCGCTGGTCCGCCAGCATGAGGGCGTCGGGTTGGGCCTCCCCATCGTCCGGCGCTTCGCCGAGCTGCATGGCGGCGGCGTCGAGGTCGACAGCGCGCCGGGGCGGGGAACGGCGGTGACGATCCTGCTGCCGAAGGAGCGGCTGCTGGGGGGCTGACTCCGCAGAACTCGCCCCCTCAATGAAAGGTGAACATCTCCGGCGCCGCGCCGATGCGGGCGACCAACCCGCCGCCGGGCGGGACCGGACGCCACTGGTCGCGCTGGGAATCGACCGGCTCCGACACCACGATCAGCCCGTTGTCGCCGCGGCGCCAGTAGAGGCTCGGCGGCTTGTCGTCCGACGCCCAACGCACCGCCCACACCCGCTCTCCGTCGGTCCAGGTCGCGGTGAAGCGCAGGGGGGCGGTGATGCCCAGCATCCGCATCTCGTCGCGGATGGCGTGCAGGACGCGCTGGAAGGCGCCGACCGAATCCCGTTCCAGTCCCTGGCCGAGGGCGGCAAGGAAGATCGCCTCGCTGTCGGTGGTGCCGGTGCGGGTGCCATACAGCTCGTCCGGGATCATCGCCTCCACCTTGCGGCGCAGGCGGGGCCAGTCGCCGACCTGCCCATTGTGCATGAACAGGAAGCGCCCGGCCTTGAAGGGGTGGCAGTTGGCGCGGCTGACCGCGGTTCCGGTGGCCGCCCGTACATGGGCGAAGAACAGATGGGAGCGGACATGGCTGCAGATCGACTGCAAATTCTCGTCCGACCAGGCCGGGCGGATCTCGCAATAGCGGCCGGGCTCGGTCCGCTCGCTGTACCAGCCGACGCCGAAACCGTCACCGTTGGTCTCGGTCTTCGCCTCCGCGGCATGCATCGACTGTTCGATCAGGGAATGGCAGGGCGTGCAGACCAGCGTTTCCAGGAACACAGGCTCGCCGCAATAGGCAAGAAACCGACACATCGACCGACGCACCATGGCAGCCGCGACAGGAACTGCGTCAATTTGACCCGATGCGGGGTGTGAAACAAGGGGCGGAGTCACGAATCCGTCATGCCGCCTGGCGGGTGTTGCATTTCCGCCGGTTCGGCACGGGCGCCCCCCGCTTCGATCACCACACGACCCTGGGCAGGGCGGCGACGCGCAGCGGGCCGACGAACAGGGCGCGGTCCTGCACAGTGACGGGGGCGGTGACCACCGGCTCGCCATTCGGGCCGGTCGGGCGGGCCAGCATGGTCAGGACGGTGCGGGCGATGGCGGCCTCGTTCGGGCGCATCATCGGCTTCACCGCGTCGAGGATCGCCGGCGCTCCGCGGATTTCGGCGGTCAGCGCCGCCTGCGGCTGAAGCTGCGCATCCAATGCCAGCGTGCCGGACAGCACCGCCCCCAGCGGTCCCCAGTCCAGCGCCAGCCGGTCCACCTCCACCGTGCCGCCGTTGCGGCTCCAGGCCGACAGGCTGGCCGGTTCGGGGCGCGGCGGGGCGCCCATGACGCGCAAGGTGAGTTCCGTCCGCTTCACCTCGCGGCCCAGCGTCGGTGGCATGCCGTCGGGCAGGGTCAGGCCGTCGGCGGACAGGGTGACGGTCAGGCCGGCGGTGGTTCGTTCGGCCGGCGGCTGGTCCGGCTGGGCGGCGCCGACGTCCAATGCTGCGACCGGCACCGACTGCCCGGCGACCTGCGCGGTCAGGCCGGTGAAGCGAAGGGCGAGCCGCTCCAGTGTGCCCGACATCCGCATGGTCACGTCGCCATTGCCGCCCTGCGGGGCCAGGATGTCGATCGGCGGCTGGCCGGGCTGCACCACCGACAGCCGCTGTTCGCCGGGAAAGGTCAGGGCGATCCGGGTGGGGTTCCAGGGCGCCGCCTCCGCCACCAGCCGCGCGCCCTGCCATTCGGCGCCGCGGGTGGCCAGATGCGGCTTCTCCAGTTCCGCCCGCAGGGCGAAGGGGAAACCGCCGACGCTCAGGCCGCCATGCTCCACCACCGCCCCGTTGTCGCGCTGCGCGGCAACCCAGTCCTCCAGCCCGCCGCGTACGGCGCGGGCCGCCTGCCACCACCACAGGCTATACACGACAGCCGGCAGCAGCAGGACCATCAGCAGCAGGATCGTGGCGATCCTGCGCCCGGTCAGCAGGCGGCGCGGCGCGGAAGTGGCGGGGCTGGGGCGCATCGGTGGCATGTCCGTTCCATCTCCGTACCCTTATAGCGACCCCGGAAGGCGCATGCTAGGTTTGGGCATCGCCGATTCGCTTCTGGACAGTCTTCATACCCGATGGCTCCCGATTCGCAGCTGCCGCGTCCCGCCTGGTCCGCCGACATCGCGGTCGAACCCGGCAGCGACCTCTGGGTGTTCGGCTATGGCTCCCTGATGTGGAACCCGGAATTTCCCTTCGTCGAGCGGCATGCGGCGACTTTGCCGGGCTATCACCGCAGCTTCTGCGTCTCCTCCCACCGTTACCGAGGCACGCCGGAGCGGCCGGGGCTGGTTCTCGGGCTCGACCGCGGCGGCTCCTGCCGCGGCATCGTCTTCCGGGTGGCGGTGGCCGATGTGCCGGCCACGCTCGATTGCCTGTGGGAGCGGGAGATGATCAACCGCGTCTATCGGCCGAAGCTGCTGCAGGTCCGGCTGCGCGACGGCCGGTCTGCCGGGGGGCTGGAGGCGGTGCGCGCCTGTTGCTTCGTCGTCGACCGCGACCATCCGCAATATTGCCGCGGCCTGGATGAGTCCGCGGTGGTTTGTCGCATCGCCGACTGCTGCGGCCAGCGCGGACCCAACATCGAGTATCTCGCGAACACAGTCCGGCATCTGGATGGGCTGGGGATTCGGGACGGCCGGCTTTCCCGGCTTCTGCGTCTTGCTTCGGACCGAAGTCGGTCCATTGCTGATGGGTGAGATAATATTGACTGTGAATTGGAAATCTGCACTTGAAGTTCTTCTATCATAAATTTCGTCACAAATTGGGGTTTTAATCATCTTCATCGTGGGCGTCGATGGGGCCTATGATGGCGCCGAAAACGCACGACCTTCGACGAGAGTCTCAGATGGCATTGAGAATTACTATAAACAGGAAGCTTATCAGCCTGCCGATTGTCATGTTGCTGGTGTTCGTCGCGGGGAGTGCGCTTCTGCTGAAGTCGATGCGGACCTCCCAGGAGGTGGCCAACCAGGACAAGGTCCGCGCCGTGGTGGAAGTGGCGATGGGCGTCGTCCGCTATTTCGAGGATCGCTCGGCCAAGGGGGAAATGTCCGTCGAGGACGCCCAGACCAAGGCGCGCGATGTCATCCGCACCATGCGGCATGGCAGCCGGTCCGACTATTTCTTCATCACCAGCCCGGACAACAAGCTGCTGGTCCACGGGGTCCAGCCGCAGTTGGAGGGGCGCGACTTCGGTGGGGTTCGCGATGTGAACGGCGTTCCCTATGCCCGGATGCTGGGCGAGGCGGCACGCGCCGGCGGCGGACATGTCTATTTTTCCTGGCAGAGGAACGCGGATGAAGCGCCGCTCCTGAAGGTTGCCTATGCGGCGATGTCGCCCGGATGGAAGTGGGTGGTGGGGTCCGGCGTCTTCGTCGACCACATCGAGGCCGATTTCCGCGCCCATGCGCTTGAAGCCGCTCTGATCGCAGCGATGTTGGGCGGCATTGCGGCGCTCATGGCGCTGCTGATCGCCCGCTCCATCACCAAGCCCCTGACGCGGCTGACCCAGGTCATGCGCCGCCTTGCCGATGGCGATGTCGACGTTGCAGTGACCGATTCCAGCCGTCGAGACGAGATCGGCGAGATGGCCGCGGCCATGAGCGTGTTCAAGGATCGCGCCGCCGAGAACCATACCCTGCGCCTGCAACAGGAGGAGATGAGGGTGAAGGCGCAGGCGGACCGCGCCGCTCTGCTCGCCAAGCTGGCGGATTCGTTCGAGCGCTCGATCGGCGAGGTGGTGCGGCTGGTGACGGCCTCGGCCGGAACCATGCGGGTGACGGCGAGGACCCTGACCGACAGCGCCAGCGTCGCCACCGACCGCAGCAGCGCCGCGTTCCAGGCCGCCGATTCGGCGAAGGCCAGCATCGGTTCCGTCGCCGCAGCCGCCGAGGAATTGACCAGCTCGATCAGCGAGATCGGAAGGCAGGCCGGCGTGTCGAGCGAGATTGCCCATCGCGCGGTCGACGAGGCGAGCAAGACCAACCAGATCATGGACGGTCTCGTCCGCGCCGCCAACGAGGTGGGCGAAGTCGTCAGCCTGATCAACTCCATCGCCGGCCAGACCAATCTCCTCGCCCTGAACGCGACGATCGAGGCCGCCCGCGCCGGTGAACATGGCAAGGGATTCGCCGTGGTCGCCAGCGAGGTCAAGGGGCTGGCCGGCCAGACCGCCCGCGCCACCGAGGACATTCAGCGGAAGATTTCCGAGATCCAGCAGGCGACCGACGCGGCGGTCGTGGCGATCCGCGACATCGGCGGCATCATCGGGCAGATGACCGGCATCGCCAGCACCATCGCCGCCGCGGTCGAGGAGCAGGGGGCGGCGACCTCGGAGATTTCGCGCAATGTCCACAATGCGGCGGAGGGCGCCCAGGCGGTGTCGCTGAACGTGGCCGGCGCCAACGACGCGTCCGTCGATGCCGGCGGCAAGGCCGAGGCGATGCTCGGCGAAGCCGACCGGCTGGTGGGTGTCGCGGAGAAGCTGCGCGGCGAGGTCGAAGGCTTCGTCGCCAACATCCGGGCCGCCTGAGCCGCCAACGAACGGGCAGGGAGCTGGCTGCCGCTGGCTCCCAGCCGTTTCGGCGCTATAGTCGTGGGCATGACGACCCTGCGCATCCGGGCCCTGGCCCTGGCGGGAGCGGCCCTGGTCCTGGGCGTGGTCGCCCCGGCCGGCGCCGCGCCGCTTCACCATGACATCGAGCTGACGCTCGACCCCGCCGCCGGCCGGCTGGAGGCCGTGGACCGGCTGACCCTGCCGGCCGGGGCGCAGTCTCTGCGGCTGGACCCTGCGCTGATCCTGCATGAGGTGCGGATCGGCGACCGCTCCGTTTCGACCGACCGCCGCGGCGACCGGCTGCGGCTGAACGTCCCGGACGGGGGCGGGGCGGTGACCATCCGCTATGGCGGGCGGCTGCCGGGTTTCACCGCCGGGACCGGGCTGGCGTTGGACGGGGAGGGCGCGTTCCTGCCGGGGTGGGGCGGCTGGCTGCCCGATGCCGGGGCCGACCCGGCCGTCGATACCGACGGGCCGCCCAGCTGGCGGCTGTCGCTGCGGTTGCCGGCGCCCTATGTCGCCGTCGCGACAGGGCGGCTGGTGGAGGAGGAACGTGACGCCGCCGGCTACCGCGCCGTGTTCGAGGAAACCCGCAGCGTCGAGGAACCGTCCGTCTTCGCCGGTCCCTGGACGGTCGAGGAGCGGATGGCCGGAGCCTTGCGCCTGCGTCTCTACCGCCATCTCGAACAGACCGGGCTGGCCGACGGCTATCTCGCCTTGTCGGAGCAGGCCATCGCCGCCGGAGCGGCCCGCATTGGCGCCTATCCGTTCGATGGATTCAGCATCGTTTCGGTTCCGCCGCCGGTGGGGTTGGGCTTTCCGGGACTGACCGCCATCGGCCGCTCCGTCCTGCCGCTGCCCTTCATCCGCAGCCAGTCGCTGACCCACGAGATCATGCACAACTGGTGGGGCAACGGCGTGCGCGTCGGCGCCGGCGGCAACTGGGCGGAGGGGCTGACCACCTACATGGCCGATTACGCCGCCGCCCGCGACCGCGGTGCCGACGCTGCGCGGGCGATGCGGCTGGACTGGCTGCGCGACTATGCCGCCCTGCCGGCCGAGCGTGACCGTCCGCTGACGGAGTTCCGGTCCAAGACGCATGACGCCGCGCAGATCGTCGGCTACGGCAAGGCGGCGATGCTGTTCCACATGCTGGAGGCGGAGATCGGCCGCGACGCCTTCGATGCCGGTATCCGGCGCTTCTGGAGCGACCACGCCTTCCGCGATGCCGGCTGGTCCGACCTGCGCCGCGCCTTCGAGGCGGCGTCAGGCCGCGACCTCGGCGGGCTGTTCGCCCAATGGCTGGAGCGGCGGGGCGCACCACTGCTGACGCTGGCGGATGCCCGTGCCGATGGTGACGGCGTGCTGCTGACCCTGCGGCAGGAGGCCGACCGGCCCTATGCCCTGACCGTGCCGGTGCGGCTGGAGACGGCTGCGGGTGTCGAGGACCACAGGCTGCGCTTCGATGGGAAGGACACGACATTGCGCGTGACCGCCAAGGCTGCGGTCCGGGCGGTGGCCGTCGATCCCGATTTCGACCTGTTCCGCCGGCTTGCGCCGGGCGAGGCGCCGCCGATCCTGCGCGACGTTACCCTGCGCCCTGGTGCCGAGCGGGTGATCGCCGCCGACGGCGACGCGGTCGAGGCCGCGAGGGCGCTGGCCGACCGTCTGATGGACGGCGTGGCACGGGAGAGTGGGGGGGGAACTGCGCCGCTGCTGCTGGTCGGCACCGACGCGGCGGTGGCGCGGGAGTTGGAAAGGCGCGGGCTGCCGCCGGTGCCGGCGGAACTGGCCGGACGGGGCAGCGCGCGGGCGTGGGTGTCGCGCGCGGCCGACGGGCGGACGGCGCTGGTGGTGTCGGGCGCCGATGCTGCCGCGCTGCAGGCGCTGGTCCGGCCGCTGCCGCATTACGGACGGCAGAGCTGGCTGGTGTTCGACGGGGCGAAGGCCACCGACCGCGGGGTGTGGGCGGTCGGCGAAAGCCCGCTGCGGCGGGTGGTGGGGCGGTGAGGGTGGGGAGGTGTCGGCTTCGAATGCCTCCTCCCTAACCCTCCCCCGCTCTCGGCCGGCCGGAGGCCGGTCCGATCACGGGAGAGGGGACTGCCGCTGAACCCTCGCAAAGCTCCTGCCCCCTCTCCCGCGAAGCTCTCGCACAAAGCTCCGCTTTGTGCTGACGCGACAGGCGGACCGTAGGTCCGCTGAGAGCGGGGGAGGGATGGGGAGGGGGCTCCCAGTCGCCGATGCTTATTCCGCCTACTTCCCCTCGCCCCAGACCAGCCCGTTGAACAGCGGCTCGATCACCGTCTGCCCGACATCGCGGGTGATGAATACCAGCTTGGTGCGATGGTCCTCGCTGGGCCAGTCCTCCAGGCGGACGGGTGGGTGGAACATGTGCTGGACGCCGTGGACGACCACCGGCAGCTCGCTTTCCTGAACGTTCAGCAGCCCCTTCACCCGCAGCAGATTCTCGCCGGCCTGGGCGATCAGCGCCTCCATGAAGTCGACGAAGCCGTTCCACGGAACCGGCCGGTCGATCACCATGCAGAAGGCGCGGATGTGGTCGTCATGGCGGTTGGCGTCGTGGTGATGATGGTCGTGGCCGCAGTCGGGACCGCAATGGTCGCCATGGTCTTGCCCATGGTCGTGCCCATGGTCGTGCCCATGGTCGTGATGGTGATGGTCGTGCCCGTGGTCATGTTCATGTTCATGATGACCATGACCATGGTCATGGTGCTCGTGCCCGTGCGCCTTGGCCTGTTCGTCGCGATAGGCCTCCTCGCGCAGCCAGCGGGCGACGTCCGGGCTCTTGGTCTCGGGATTGTAGAGCCCGGCATCGAACAGCCGCTTGGGGTCGATCTCGCCATGGGCGGCGGGAAGGACCGGGGCGGCCGGGTTGATGGCGGCAAGGCGCTGCATCAGGGCGGCAGTGGCCGCGGGGGTGGCGACATCGGTCTTGGTCAGGACGATGCGGTCGGCGACGGCGGCCTGCTTGACGCTTTCCGGCTGGCGGTCGAGCTGGAGCGAGCCGTGCGCCGCGTCCACCGTGGCGATCACCCCGTCCAGACGGAAGCGGGCGGCCAGCAGCGGGTCCGACATCAGGGTGTGGATGATCGGCGCCGGATCGGCCAGCCCGGTCGTTTCCACCACAACCCGGTCGAAGTCGGGGATCTCGCCCTTCACCCGCTTCAGGAACAGGTCGCGCAGCGTGTCCACCAGATCGCCGCGGATGGTGCAGCACAGGCAGCCGCTGTCCATCAGCACCATGTTCTCCGACGCCTTGGCGACCAGAAGATGGTCGAGCCCGACCTCCCCGAACTCGTTGATGACGATGGCGGTGCGCGCCATGCCGGGGTTGCGCAGCAGCGCCTGCAGCAGCGTGGTCTTGCCGCTGCCGAGGAAGCCGGTCAGCACCGAGACGGGAAGGCGGGCGGGAGAGGCGGCGGGAGCGCTCAACGGGGTTTCTCCTGACAGGATTTGCACAGGCCGCGCACCTCGACGGTGGGGCGCTGGACACGGAAGCCGCGCTCGGCCGCCGCGGCGACGATGGCCGAGCCGACACCCGGATCGTCGATCTCGGCCGCATCGCCGCAGGCATCGCACACCAGGAACTGCCCGGAATGGACAGCCCCCGGTGCGGCGCAGCCGACATAGGCATTCAGCGATTCGATGCGGTGGACCAGCCCCTGTTCGACCAGGAATTCCAGCGCGCGATAGACGGTCAGCGGCGCCGCCGCCTTGCCGTCCTGCTGGCTGAGATCTTCCAGGATCGCATAGGCGCCGCGCGGCCGGTGGCTGGACCACACCAGCTCCAGCACACGGCGGCGCAGCGCGGTCAGCCGCGCCCCCCGTTCGGCGCACAGCGCGTCGGCACGGGTCAGGGCGTCGGCGATGCAGTGGGTATGGTCGTGGAGCGAAGACATGGGTGTTACTTTATAACATCATGGGCGGCAACGCAACGCGCATGGAAAAGGCGGCCCCGGGGTTGGGGCCGCCTTGCCGAGTGGCGGTTGTTCTTTTTGGGGCCGGGCTCTTTTCCGAGCCTGAACATGCATCGGCCGCGGCGGAGCGGCCGGCGTTCTTATCGCTCTGACCCGGAAGGCTGGGCGGGACAGGGCGGCCGCACCGGGCCGCAATGCCAAGATAGCAACCGGGCGTGACCATTTGCGGGCAGGCCGATGACCGTTCGGTGAAGGTGGCGCGGTCAGGACACCGGCTCGACCCGCCCTTTGCGCTCGTTGAAGAGGGCCAGCGCACGGTCGCGGGCGGCACCATGGTCGATGATCGGTCGCGGGTAATCGGCGCCCAGCCGGATGCCGGCCTGCCGGAGCACCTCGGTCGGGGCGGCCCAGGGCTGGTGGATCCAGCGCGGCGGCAGCCGGTCAAGTTCGGGGACGTAGCGGCGGACGTAATCACCTTCCGGGTCGAACTTCTCGCCTTGCAGCACTGGGTTGAAGACGCGGAAGAAGGGGGCGGCATCGGCACCGCATCCCGCCACCCACTGCCAATTTCCGGCATTCTGGGCGAGGTCGGCATCGACCAGCGTGTCCCAGAACCAGCGCTCCCCCTCCTGCCAGGGCAGCAGCAGATCCTTGACCAGGAAGGAGGCGACGATCATCCGCACCCGGTTGTGCATCCAGCCGGTCTCCCACAGCTGCCGCATGCCGGCATCGACGATGGGGTAGCCGGTGCGCCCACGCTGCCAGGCCTGCAGGCCCGCCGCATCCTCGCGCCAGGGAAAGTCGGCGAAGCGGGGATCGAGCGGGCTGTCGGGCAGTTCCGGTGCGTGGTGCAGCAGATGATACTGGAACTCGCGCCAGCCGACCTCGCGCAGGAAGGAATCGACGCCGGGGGCAAGCTCCGGCCGGGCCTCGGCGGCATGGCGTGCGGCATGCCAGACCTGCCGCGGTCCGATCTCCCCGAAGGCCAGATAGGGGGAGAGGGCGGAGGTGCCGGCGCGGTCAGGGCGGTCGCGTTCCGTGGCATAGACCCCGACCGGTCGCTCGAGGAAATCGGCGAGATGGGACAGCGCCGCCGTTTCTCCCGGCACCCAACGCTTGCGCAAGCCCGCGGCCCAATCGGGCTTGGTCGGCAGCAGGCCCCAACTGTCGAGCGCATCGCCCGCCGGTGCCTTGTCCGGTGCCTTCAGGGCTGCGGGCGCGCGGGTCGGCAACGGTGGGCTCAACGTCGCGGAGAGGTGGCGCCAGAAGGGGGTGAAGACCTTGAAGGGACCTCCGCTCTTGTTGCGGACGGTCCAGGGTTCGGCCAGCAGGCCGGCGTTGAAGCTGCGGGCGTCGATGCCGCGCGCCTTCAGCCGCTCCTTGATCGCCGCGTCGCGGGCGGTCTGGGCGGGTGTGTAGCGGCGGTTCCACAACACGCACTCCGACCCCGTCTCGGCGATCAGCGCGTCCAGCACGGCCCCCGGCTCGCCCCGGCGCAGCAGCAGCGGTGAGCCGTGGCGGGCGCAGCAGGTGGCGAGCCGTTCCAGGCTGCCATGCAGCCACCAGCGCTGGGCCCCGCCGAGCGGCCAGGGATCGCAGGGGGGATCGCCGGGCTCCTCCTCCAGGATATAGAGCGGGATGACCGGCGCGCCGCGTTCGGCCGAGGCCTGGGCCGCTGCCGTCAGTGCCGGGTTGTCGGCCAGACGCAGGTCGTTGCGGAACCAGACGATGATGGGAGTGGCGATGGGGGCGGGCATGCGCGGCGCTCTGTTGGTCTGCTCCGGACAAACCGATATAGGCCGCGCTCACGCTTCGGCCAGAGCGTCAGCGCGCGCGGTCCGGCGACAAACGGGCGCAGGGGAAGCGATAGACCCGGCCGCGCACCGTCATCAGCACCTCGAACTGCCGCGCCAGCAGTCCGTCGAAGGCGGACTCCAGCACGTTCAACCCGCCGGTGAAGCTGCCGAAGGCGGGCAGAATCAGTTTGGCGCCATCGGTGGCGAAGCAGCGCTCGCGCACCCGCCGTCCGGCCAGCGCCAGCGCTGCCGCCGGGTGCAGGTGCCCCGACAGCTCACCCACCGCACCGGGCTGCGCCTCGTGCCGGAAGGTCAGGGGGCCGATGGACAGCTCCGCGGCCACCCGTCCGCCAAGGCCCTGCGGCGGTTCGGGGTCGTGGTTGCCGGTGATCCACACCCAGTCCGCTACGGCGCCGGTCAGGCCGCGCAGCCGCTCCACGTCGGACGGAGCCATCCGTTCCGCCGCGCGGCGGTCGTGGAAGCTGTCGCCCAGGCAAAGCACGCGCGCCGGCCGCTCTCGCGCGATCAGCTCCGCCAGCCGGTCGAGCGTCGCCCGCGTGTCGTAGGGGGGCAGCATCCGGCCGCGTGCGGCGAAGGCCGAGCCCTTCTCCAGATGCAGGTCGGCGACGGCGAGGGTGCCCTCCGCCAGCCACAGCAGCGCGCCCGAAGGATCGGCCAGCAGGTCGGCGCCGCACAGAGTCAGCGCCGCACAGTCCATCGTCCCGGTCATGCTCATCACAGGATCAACCGGCCCTGTTCCGGTTTGGCACGTTTCGGAGGGGCAAGTTCCGGCATCGCCTCCGCCAGCAACTCGGCCTCGGCGGCGGCGAGCAGTTCGTCGGTGGCGCTGCCCTCCACCCGCTCGCGTCCGATCTCCAGGATCACCGGCACCGCCAGCGGGGAGATGCGGTCGAGGTCCTTGTGGGTGATCCGGCCGCGCACCCGCGCCAGGAAATCGGACAGGCGGCGGATGTCGGTCAGACCGCCCGCCGCATCGGCCCGAGTCGCCCGCAGCAGCACATGGCCGGGATCGTGCTTGCGCAGCACGTCATAGATCAGGTCGGAGGAGAAGGTGACCTGGCGCCCGGTCTTCTCCTGGCCGGGATGGCGGCGGTCGATCACCCCGGCGATCAGCGCCACATTGCGGAAGGTCCGCCGCAGCATCGACGATTCGTCCATCCAGGCTTCCAGGTCGTCGCCCAGCATGTCCTGGTCGAACAGCGTGTCCATATCGGTTGGCGAGCGCAGCGACCACACCGCCAGCACATAGTCGGTGGCGACGAAGCCCAGCGGACCCAGCGAGAGGCGCTCCATCCGCCGGGTCAGCAGCATGCCCAGCGTCTGGTGGGCGTTGCGCCCCTCGAAGGCATAGGCGACGAGGAAGCGCTTGCCGGCCTTGGGGAAGGTTTCCACCAGCAGCCCGTCGCGGCTGGGCAGGACCGAGCGGTAGCGCTGAAGCCGCAGCCATTCCTGCACATCCTCCGGCAGCCCCTCCCACTGGTGCGGATCGGCCAGCATGGCGCGCACCCGCTCGGCCAGATGGGTGGTCAGCGGCAGCCGCCCGCCGGCATAGGCGGGAACCTTCGGATCGCCGGTGCCGCCCTTGGCGACCTGCGCCTCCATCTCGCGCACGCCGAGGAACTTCAAAAGCTGGCCGGCGAACAGGAAGGTGTCGCCGGGGGTCAGGCCCTGGATGAAATACTCCTCCACCTCGCCCAGCACCGGGCCGCGGTTCAGCCGGACGCGCAGCAGCGCCTCCTGGGTGATGGTGCCGACATTCATGCGGTACTGGCGCGCCACCGCCGGGCCGGCCACCGCCGTCCTGCCATCCTCGCGCAGCTTCAGGCGCTGGAACCGCTCATAGGCGCCGAGCGCATAGCCGCCGGTGGCGACGAAATCCAGCACGTCGTCGAACTCGTCGCGGGTCATCGCGGCATAGGGGGCGGCGGAGACCACCTCCTCATACAGATCGTCGGCCAGGAAGGGGGCGGCGCAGGCCATGCCGAGCAGATGCTGGGCCAGCACGTCCAGCCCGCCCGGCCGCGGCGCCTCGCCGTCCAGCGTGTGGTCGTGCACGGCCTCCAGCGCGGCGCGGCATTCCAGCACCTCGAAGCGGTTGGCGGGGACCAGCAGGGCGCGGCTGGGCTCGTCCAGCCGGTGGTTGGCGCGGCCGATGCGCTGGACCAGCCGGCTCGACCCCTTGGGCGCGCCGATCTGCACCACCAGATCCACCGCCGCCCAGTCGATGCCGAGATCGAGCGAGGAGGTGGCGACCACCGCCCGCAGCTCGCCGCGCGCCATGGCGCCCTCGACCTTGCGGCGCTGTTCCACCGCCAGCGAGCCATGGTGGAGCGCGATGGGGAGGTTGTCGTCGTTGACCCGCCACAGCGCCTGGAAGACCAGTTCGGCCTGGGCGCGGGTGTTGACGAACAGCAGGGTGGTGCGCTGACGGCGGACGCGCTCGTAGATCTCCTTCATCGCATGCATCGCCATGTGGCCGGCCCAGGGCACCCGCTCCTGCGAGGTCAGGATCTCGACCTCCGCCTGGGCGCCGGAGCGGCCAAGCACGAGGCGCACGTCGTCGGAGTCGGTTCCCTCATGCCGGCCGCGGCGCGACAGCCAGGCCAGCAGGCGTTCGGGCTCCGCCACCGTGGCCGACAGCCCGACCCGCCTTGCGGCGGGAGCAAGCCGTGACAGGCGGGCCAGCCCGAGGGCCAGCAGGTCGCCGCGCTTGGATCCTGCCAGCGCATGCAGCTCGTCGACGATGACGCAGCGCAGATTGCGGAACAGCCGGTCGGCGTCGGTGTAGGACAGCAGCAGCGCCAGGCTTTCCGGCGTCGTCATCAGCATGTGCGGCGGATGGCTGCGCTGGCGCTTGCGCTTGGCCTCCGGCGTGTCGCCGGTGCGGGTTTCCGCCCGGATCGGCAGCCGCATCTCGGCGATGGGTGTTTCCAGATTGCGCTGGATGTCCACCGCCAGCGCCTTCAGCGGCGAGATGTAGAGGGTGTGCAGCCCATCGCGCGGCCGTTCGGCCAGTTCGATCAGCGATGGCAGGAAGCCCGCCAGCGTCTTGCCGCCGCCGGTGGGGGCGATCAGCAGCGCGCTCTCGCCCCGTTCCGCCGCCTCGACCATTGCGACCTGATGCGGGTGCGGCGCCCAGCCGCGCGACCGGAACCACGCGGCGACGTTGGGCGGGATCAGGGCAGGGGAGGGTGCATCCATGACGGCCGGACTTTACCGGATCGCCTGGAACGGAGGAAGAACGAAGTGGGGCGCTATACCGCCGCGGCCTTCTTCACGCCGAAGCAATGCTCCGGTCCGGGGAAGGCGCGGCTGCGCACCTCGGCGGCGTAGGTCGCGGCGGCATCGCTCACCGTCTCGCCCAGATTGGCGTAACGCTTGACGAATTTGGGCTGGAAGGCGCCGAACAGGCCGAGCATGTCGTCGGTGACCAGGACCTGACCGTCGCAGGCCGGCGAGCCGCCGATGCCGATGGTGGGGATCGCCACCTCCTCGGTGATGCGGCGGGCCAGCGCCTCGATCGTGCCTTCGATCACCAGGGTGAAGGCGCCGGCCTCGGCAATCGCGCGCGCGTCGGCGGCGATCCGCTCCGCCGCCTCGGCGTCGCGGCCGACGGCCTTGTAGCCGCCGAGCGTGTTCACCGATTGCGGAGTCAGCCCGACATGGCCCATCACCGGGATGCCGCGGGCGGTCAGGAAAGCCACGGTCTCCGCCATCTCCAGCCCGCCTTCCAGCTTGACCGCCTGGGCGCCGGTCTCCGCCATCACGCGGGCCGAGGCGCGGAAGGCAGCCTCCTTGCTTTCCTGGTAGCTGCCGAAGGGCAGGTCGACCACCACGCAGGCGCGCTGGGAGGCGCGGACCACGGCGGCGCCATGGGCGATCATCATGTCCAGCGTCACCGGCAGCGTGCTGTCCAGCCCGTAGACCACCATGCCCAGCGAGTCGCCCACCAGCAGCAGATCGACATGCGGATCGAGCAGCCTGGCCACTGGGGCGGTATAGGCGGTCAGGCAGACGATGGGCTCGCCCCCCTTGCGGGCGCGTAGCGCCGGGACCGACTGGCGGGCGGTGAGGTTGGAAGCGCTCATGACTCGGGCCTTTCCACGACGGCCGGGCGCTTGGCTGGCTGGCCGTTCAATACGCTTGTCCGACGCACAGTTTCGGCAAAACGAAATGATGCAGATACACCAAAACCGCCCACGCGAGGCTCGCGGGACGGTCGGGTGCAAGACACAAGGGGTCTTGGGCGCGCATCACACGCGCCCTTCGCAGTCGCTGAACGCGACCGGCGATTAGTAGCCCTCGCGTTCCATCCGCTTGCGGAGCAGCTTGCGGGTGCGACGCACCGCTTCAGCCTTCTCGCGCGCACGCTTCTCCGAGGGCTTCTCGTAGTTACGGCGGAGCTTCATTTCACGGAAAATGCCCTCGCGCTGCATCTTCTTCTTGAGCGCGCGGAGGGCCTGATCGACGTTGTTATCTCGGACCAGAACTTGCACGTTAACCGTCACCCTTCCAAGTGAAGCATGTTGCGCAATGGCAACAAATAGGCATGCGCGGCGGGCGCACCCCTTGTGTGGGCGCAGTGTGTAGCACGCCCCATCGCCTTTGTGAAGGGGAGTCTGCGGTCCGCACAGGGTTATCGCATTTGCCCAAGGATGGATCTGGCGAAGTCGTCGGACCATCCTGAGCGTTTGCGCTTGCGGCGGACGGAGACGTCGGGGCGGGCGCGGTTGAGGACGTTGAGGGCGAGTTTGCGCAGGGTAGCGAGGTTTTCCGGGCCGTGATCCTTGCGGTTTCTGGCGCGGTCCTCGTCGAAGGTAACGTCGAGAACCCAGTGGAGGCCGTTCTCCACCGACCAGTGTGCCCGAGCGGCGTTGAGGTACTCTTCGGCGCCAAGCGGTCGCGAGGCGAGGTGATAGTGGCGGGTGACGGTGGTTTTGCCATTGCGTTCGACGGCGGCCTCGATCATGCCCAGGCAGGCCATGTCGGGGAGCAGAGCCGGTTCCGAGCAAGCCGACTTGGGACCGCGCAGCCAACTCAGGTCATGGCTGACCCAAGCCCGGCGGGTCTCGATACGGCCGTGATCGGCATCGGTGGTTTCGTACGTATTCAATTCGGCCAGCGTCAGCGGATCGGCGAAATAGTCCACCACCATGCCATGCAGGGCGGGGTGGTTGGCCTTGAGCCGCAGAAGGTAGTCGCCCCCTTGGTCGCGAATGATGCGCGCGGTGTCCATTTGGCAATGGATGGCGTCGGCGGTCACCAGCCATCCCGTCAGGTCCATGCATCCCAGCAAGGCCCGCGCCGCCACGATCTCGCTGTCGCCCTCGGCCACCCGGAAGCTCTGCTGGCCCACCACCACGCGCGTGGCCGAGGCGAACGCCGTGACCACTGCCAGCGGGTTGGCGCGCGCCGCGTCGTCGAAGGAGCGGCGTAGCGTCTTGCCGTCGATGGCGAGCACGCCCGCGCCTGCCGTCCCCAACTCGTCCAGAAACCGCCCGAAGCACGCCGCAAAGGCGGCCGGATCGAGAAGCCGGAAGATCCGCGAGAATGTGTCGTGGCTCGGAATCCCGTTCTCCAGACGCAGGAAGTCCCGGAACAAAGCCTCCCGGTCCACCGCAAAATCGGCAAAGTCCGAACAGCTCTCAGCCCCGCAGATCGACGCCGTCAGCGCGATCGTGAGAACCTCCAGGAGGTCGTGCCGCTTGGCATTCCCCGTGCGAGGGTCCGGTAAAGCGGCAAACACCTTGGCGTACCACGACATCGGGGGCTCCTTCTCTGACCAACAGAGCCTCCCTACTGAATCCATTTCAGCTCGCCGCGCTACCCTCTTTTCTCAAATGCGATTCCCCTGGCGGTCCGCAAGCATGAGTCCGGCGAGATGCACGGAAACCGGAACCGCAGGAAACGGTTGCTCCGAGAGCATCCACACTCCAGATATAGCGGCATGCCAGTGCTTCCAATCGCCCGGATGGGCAATCCCGTGCTCCGCCAGATCGCGGCGCCGATCTCCGACCCGACCGATCCGGCCATCGCCCGGCTGGCGGCCGACATGATCGCCACCATGCTGGACGCCCCTGGAGTCGGATTGGCCGCGCCGCAGATCTCGGAGTCGCGCCGGATCATCGTGTTCCGAGTCCCCGCCGACCGCGGCGAGGGAGAGGAGGTGGCGAACACCGTCCTGGTCAACCCGGTGATCGAGCCGCTGTCCGGCGACAGGGTTCGGGGCTGGGAAGGCTGCCTGTCGATTCCGGGCCTGCGCGGCCTGGTTCCGCGCTATGGGCGCATCCGCTACCGGGGATACGGGCTGGACGGCGCCCGGATCGAGCGCGAGGCGTCGGGGTTCCACGCCCGTGTGGTCCAGCACGAGGTCGACCATCTGGATGGCGTGCTCTATCTTGATCGCATGGACGACCTGCGGCTCCTCGTCTGCACCGAGGAGATGCATCATATCAACGCCGCGCTCGCCGCGGTTAAGGATATCACCGCCGCGCCGGGCGCGGCCACGGACGCGCCGTCCCGGACCTGAGGGCGGGCGCAGGGAGAGTTGGCTATGAGCATCGACACGCTTCGCGACGATATCCTGGTGGCGAGCCTGCCCAATGTCGTCTTCGACGGCTGGAGCCTGCAGGCCCTGCGCGACGGCACCCAGATGGCCGGCCACGAGCCGTCGGCGCTGCTGCGCGCCTTCCCCGGCGGCGTGACCGATGCGGTGGAGCATTTCGCCGACTGGACCGACCGCCAGATGCTCGACCGGCTGGAGGCCATGCCGCTGGACGAGATGAAGGTGCGCGAGCGCATCTCGCTTGCCGTCCGCACCTATTTCGAGGTGCTGGAGCCCCACCGCGAGGCGAAGCGCCGGCAGCTCTCCTATCTGGCCATGCCGCAGAATGTGGCGCTCGGTCTGCGGCTGCTCTACCGCACGGTGGATGCGATGTGGTTCGCCGCCGGCGACACCTCCACCGACTACAACCACTATACCAAGCGGGCGCTGCTGTCGGCCGTGGTCAGCTCCTCCACCTTCTACTGGCTGGATGACAAGTCGGACGGGCATGTGGAGACCCGCGCCTTCATCGACCGCCGGCTGGCCGATGTGATGGCGGTGGGCAAGGCGACCTCGGGAGTCGGCAAGATCGGCTCGATGCTGAACCTTCTCCCCAATCCCCTGCGCTTCGCCCGCCAGATGCGCCAGCGCACCACCGGCGCCCAGGCCAGCAACGCGACGATCCACATGGCGGAGAATATTTGAGGGTGGCTTGAGACGCCCTCCTCCGGTCCGGGAGAGGGCGTCTTACGTCCGCTTCACCTTCGCGGCCTTCTTCGCCGCTGCCCGCAATGCCGCCTCGAACCCCGACCGTGCCCAGGGCAGCAATTCGTCGCGGTCGTCGAGTGCGGCGTCGGGCGGAGGGTAGTAGGACAAGGTGGTCGGCTTGTCCGGCATCGGCTGGAAGGGCTCCAGACCCAACTCGACGAACGAGTGGCGGTTCACGTCGTCCGCCTTGAAATACAAAGTTTCATCCGCGACCAGCGCGAAGGTCAGCCCGTCGATGGACAGGCCATAGCCGCCGAACATGCGGCGCGCCCGCACATCGCCCAGCGGCGCCATCATCTCGCAGAGACTGGCGACATACTCGCTGGGCGGCCGGGTGGGCATGGGTCGGGAGGCGGTTACTTCTTGCGGAAGGCGTCCAGCGCCACGACCTCACCGCGCTTCGGCTCTTCGGCCGGGGCGGCTTCCTCCGTCTTTTCCTCTGCGCGCTCGGCGGCGGCGCGGGGCGGCATGGAGGAGACCTCCGCCGACTCGGCGGCGGCAAGCGGCTGGAATTGCAGCGCGAAGTTCACCGACGGGTCGGCAAAGGTCGTGATGGCGGCGAACGGAACCACCAGCCGCTCATGCACGTTGTTGAAGCTCAGCGTCACCTCGAAATGATCGTCCGCCACGTCCAGCCCGTAATACTGGAACTGCAGGACGATGGTCATCTCGTTGGGATACTGGGAGGCCAGATACTCGGGGATCTCGACGCCCGGAAAACCGGTGCGGAAGGTCAGGTAGAAATGGTGATTGCCCGGCAAGCCGCGCTCGGCAACCTCGGTCAGAGCGTCGCGGACAACGCCGCGCAACGCGGTCTCGACCATCCGGTCATAGCGGAGCTGCTCTTTCGGCATGCTTGGGCGGGTCCCTGATAACGCATCGGTCTGGCGTCCCACCGGCACGCAATGCCAGGTCCGGACGCCGGGAAGAGAGGTGTGGGCCTTCTGTTGCTAGGCGGCCCACGGCCCCACCCTTGGGCGCTAACCCGCGGGGATTAGGTTTAGGCTACCAGCCGCCGTTAGGCAGCGAGGCGAGCCTGAGCAACGTTGTCGTTGGCAACTATTGCAACGGCCCGATAACGGCGGAACCATGCCGAGCGAAAACCATGCCTTTACCACGCGTGTCGATCCTGTTTCGCCCCCAACGACCCCGGTCAACGAGTCCGGTGTATGGTTGGTGGAGGCGCCGGGTACCGCCCCCGGGTCCACAACGCTTATTCCACAAGGCGTTTATCGCCATAGTCGGCGAACCGACGACGCGAATATAGGCACTCCCGTCCGGCAAGGGAAGGGGCTGTGTGACATCATCGCCGAATGCGTTGCCGTGACGCGGGCGGGACCGTTCGTTCACCGTTCCCGACTGCCACGCGGTCTGGTAAGACAGCCGGCACCGTAACCCCGGAGTCACCATGCCGATCACGCCCGAGCAGCGCGACGAAATCGATCGCCTGCGCGCCGTCACCGCCACCACCCGCCGCGCCACCGTCCCGGCCCTGGAGGAGATCCTCTATCAGCCGCTGGAGGTGCTGGACCACGGCTTCGTCCGCGTCATCGACTATATGGGCGACGATTCGGCGGTCGTGCAGGCGGCGCGCGTGTCCTATGGCAAGGGCACCAAGAAGGTCAGCGAGGATTCCGGCCTCATCAAGTATCTGATGCGCCACCGCCACTCGACCCCGTTCGAGATGTGCGAGATCAAGTTCCATGTGAAGCTGCCGATCTTCGTCGCCCGCCAGTGGATCCGCCACCGCACCGCGAACGTGAACGAATATTCGGCGCGCTACTCCATCCTCGACCGCGAGTTCTACGTGCCGGCGCCGGACCAGCTTGGCGCCCAGGCCGTGGTGAACCGCCAGGGCCGTGGCGACGTGCTGGAGGGCGAGGAGGCGGCCGACGTCATGCGGCTGCTGCGCGAGGATTCCGAACGCGCCTACAGCCACTATGAAGAGATGCTGAACCAGCGCGAGGACGGCACCGTCATCGACCCCTCCCGCCAGGGTCTGGCGCGCGAGCTGGCGCGGATGAACCTGTCGCTGAATTATTACACCCAGTGGTACTGGAAGGTCGATCTCCACAATCTGCTGCATTTCCTGTCGCTGCGCGCCGATGCCCACGCCCAGTACGAGATCCGCGTCTATGCCGATGCGATGCTGGACGTGGTGAAGCGCTGGGTTCCGGCGGTGTTCGAGTCCTTCACCGAATACCGCATGGGCGGCGCCCACCTGTCGCGCACCGGCCTGGACGTGGTGAAGCGCCTGCTGGCCGGGGAACCGGTGTCGCAGGAGGCCAGCGGCCTGTCCAAGCGCGAATGGCGCGAGCTGATGGACCAGCTCGGCCGCCCCGAAGCCTGAGACTGGACCGAAGACGATGACGCCGCATCAGGCCGAAAGCATCTACCGTCAGGGCCTGATCGCGGCGCAGGCCGGCCGCTGGGGCGAGGCGCAGGAGCTTCTTGCCCAGGCCATCACGGGCCGGCCGGGCGTTGCCGTCTGGTGGGCCACCTATGGGCTGGTGCTGGAAAGCCAGGGCGATCTGCCGGGGGCGGTGCAGGCATTCGCCGGGGCGCTGAACCTCGACGGCGATCTCGCCATGGCGATGGACGGCCTGCTGACGGCGGCGGAGAGGCTGGCCGCCGCCGGCCACGCCGATCTGGCGGAGGGGATCTACTGCCGCGCGCTGGCGCTCACCCCCGACACGCCGGCCGCCCTCGTCAAGGCCAGTGCCCTGCTGCTGGTGCAGGGGGTCGACCCGTCACAGCTTCTTCGCCGTGCCGCACTGCTTCAGCCCAAGAGCCATGCCTGAGTGACCTGCGACGTGCGACGGCCGGCCAGGACCGGCCTCAATCGCGGTCGTAGTCTTCGTCGCCCCGCTCATCCTCGTCCGCTTCCGCGGCGAGCCGGCGCTGGTTGGCCAGCATGTCGAGCGCGCCTTGAAGGATGTAGGCGGCGGCCATCTTGTCCACCACCTCGTCGCGCCGCTTGCGGGTCATGTCGGCCTCGCCGATCATGAAGCGCTCGACTGCGGAGGTCGACAGCCGCTCGTCCCAGAAGGCGATCTCCGCCTCCCAGCCCAGCAGGTCGGGGCGCTCCAGCAGGTTGTTGGCGAAGGCGCGCACCGACTCGGCGCGCGGTCCCTCCGTCCCGTCCATGTTCAGCGGCAGCCCGACCACCAGTCCGCCAATGCCGTAATCGCGGATGGTCTTGCCGAGCTCGCGCGCGTCCTGGGTGAATTTGGTCCGCTTCAGCGTGCCGATCGGGGATGCGACGATCAGTCCCGGATCGGCAACCGCCAGCCCGACGGTCTTGGTGCCGACGTCAAGTCCAAGCAAACGTTGGTTTTTGCCCAGCCGGGCCGCGAGTTCGGAGAGGGTGTGGATCATGCACCGACCATAAGGCCGCAGCCCTGCGACCGCAAGAACGCTTGAGTTGTTGTTAAAGATACTTATTCTTCTAAGCATGAGCAGCGCATCGACCCGTCCCTCTCTGTCGCACCGGCCGCTTTCCGACGGCGACATCCCGACCATCTGCGGATTTCCCCGCAGCGCGGAGGAACTGTATTTCCTGTTCCCGCGCGCGGTCTGGCCGCTGACCGTGGATCAGGTCCGGGCCACGCTGGACACCCGCCGCGATCCGACCGTTGTGACCCTGTCGGAGAATGGGCGGGAGCGGGTCGTCGGCTATGCCAACTATGCCACCTTCGAGGATGGCCGGACCGCCAGCATCGGCAATGTCAGCGTCGACCCGGCCCTGCGCCGCCGCGGCATCGCCGAATATTTGGTGCGGACGATGATCGGCCGCGCCTTCGACCATCACCGTCTGCCCGAACTGACCCTCTACTGCTTCAACACCAACACGCCGGCCCTGCTGCTCTATGCGAAGCTCGGCTTGACGCCGATCGCACTGGAGACGCGGGTGACTCCCTGGGGCGAGCCGATCGCCCTGTTCAAGCTGCGCATGGACCGTGCCAGCTGGCATTCGGTCTCGCGCATCGCCGCCTGAGCATCCACAGATTTAATGATTCGTCCGCTGGCGGGCCGGCCCGTGCGGCGTATAGTCGGTCAACCCATCGACGGAGCGGACGGATGAGCAGGACAGGGACGGGTGCGAACCGGCGCGCGGTGCTGGCCGGGCTGGCTGCCGGCGGCGCCGGCCTTTTCGCCGCCGGGGCCGCGCAGGCGATCACGGCGCAGCCGCGGTCCGACTATGGCGCCATGCTGGATGCCGCCTGCGGCGCCAGCGCCGACCACAAGCGCCAGATCGCCGCGGTGGAACGTGCGCTTGGGATCACGCTGCCCGATGCGCGGGTGCTGCAGGTGCTCCAGCAGACCACTTGCCGGTCCTGCGGCTGCCCGCTGGCGCTGGCCGCCGCTGTGTCTTCGGGCAATCCGGACGCCTTCTGAGCGGGGCGCTGGCCGCAAACGTTGCGGTGGGCGTGCGCGGGTGATAGCTTCGCGGCCGATTTCCAATGTTTTGGAAGAGAGTAGAGGCATGTCGCTCGACAAGGCCACGGTGGCCAAGATCGCGCATCTGGCCCGCATCAAGGTGCCGGACGAGGAACTGGAATCCCTGGCTGGGGAACTGAGCCAGATTCTGACCTTCGTGGAACAGCTCAACGAGGTCGACACGAAGGACGTGCCGCCGATGACTAGCGTGGCCGCGCAGAAGCTGCGCCGCCGCAAGGACGAGGTCACCGACGGCGGTTATGCCGCGCAGGTCCTGTCGAACGGTCCGGAAACGGCCGAAGGCTTCTACGTCGTGCCCAAGGTGGTCGAGTGATGACGGCGCTCACGCATCTGACGATGGCGGAGGCCCTGGACGGCCTCGCCAAGAAGGATTTCACCGCGGTCGAGCTGACCGAGGCGCATGTGCGCGCGGTCGAGGCCGTGCGGCCCTTCAACATCTTCATCACCGAGACCCCCGACGCCGCCCTGTCGATGGCCAAGGCCAGCGACGAGCGCCGCGCGAAGGGCGAGGCCGGGCCGATGGACGGCCTTCCCATCGCGGTGAAGGATCTGTTCTGCACCAAGGGCGTTTCGACCACCGCCGGCAGCCATATCCTGGACGGCTTCAAGCCGGAATATGAATCCACGGTGACCTCCCAGCTGTGGCGCGACGGCGCCGTCATGCTGGGCAAGGTGAACCTGGACGAATTCGCCATGGGCTCGGCCACCATCACCGCCCACCAGGGCGAGACGGTCAGCCCGTGGAGCCCCGGCGCGCCCGGCACCTGGGAGAAGAAGATCGTTGCCGGCGGTTCGTCGGGCGGTTCCGCCGCGGTGATCGCCGCACGCGCCGCGCTGGGCGCCACCGGCACCGACACCGGCGGCTCGATCCGCCAGCCGGCCGGCTACACCGGCACCGTCGGCATCAAGCCGACCTACGGCCGCTGCTCGCGCTGGGGCATCGTCGCCTACGCCTCCTCGCTGGATCAGGCCGGGCCGATGACCCGCAAGGTCGAGGATGCGGCGATCATGCTGCGTTCGATGTGCGGTTTCGATCCGAAGGATTCCACCTCCGTCGACATGCCGGTGCCGGATTTCCGCGCCGCGCTGACCGGCGATATCCGCGGCCTGCGCGTCGGCATTCCGAAGGAATACCGGGTGGAGGGCCTGTCGCCGGAGATCGCCGCGCTGTGGGACCAGGGCATCGCCTGGCTGAAGGAGGCCGGTGCCGAGCCGGTCGAGGTCAGCCTGCCGCACACCAAATATGCGCTGGCCGCCTACTACATCATCGCGCCGGCCGAGGCGTCGTCCAACCTCGCGCGCTATGACGGCGTGCGCTACGGCCTGCGGGTCGAGGGCGGCAACCTCAAGGAAATGTACGAGAACACCCGCGGCGCCGGCTTCGGCAAGGAAGTGCAGCGCCGCATCCTGATCGGCACCTATGTGCTGTCGGCCGGCTATTACGACGCCTATTACAACAAGGCCCGTCAGGTGCGCACGCGCATCAAGTGGGACTTCGACGAGGCGTTCAAGAGCTGCGACGTCATCCTGACGCCGACCGCCCCCAGCACGCCCTTCGCCATCGGCGAGAAGATGGACGATCCGGTGCAGATGTACCTGAACGACGTCTTCACCGTTCCGATCAACCTCGCCGGCCTGCCGGCCATGTCGGTCCCCGCCGGTCTCGGCGCCGACGGCCTGCCGCTCGGCCTCCAGCTGATCGGCCGCCCCTTCGACGAGGAGACGCTGCTGCGCGTCGGCCAGATCGTGGAGAAGGCCGCCAACTTCACCGCGCTCCCGCCATTCGTGGCGTGACGCGGGTGCGTTGAATGCGAAAGGGCCGGCTCGCAGGAGCCGGCCCTTTTCGTTTGGGCGGTTGGCATCGCATGCTCCCTCCCTCCCCCCTTCGCGGAAGAGGGGAGATTTGCAGAGCGGCGGCAGTTCCCTCTCCCGCCCAGCGGGGGAGGGGTAGGGAGGGGGCCTCGTAAGCCGACACCTACCACCCATCAAGCCCCGCCAATCCCCTGCACATAGCTCTCGCCGGTCTTCGGATCGATGGTCTCGCCCGTCCCCGGCGTGCCCGGCGGCGCTTCATCCTTGTCGCTCATCGGTTCGACCGCCGGCTTGACCGGGATCGGCTTGGTGGCGGGACGGTCACCTTGCGGCATGTCGGACGTCTTCTCTTCGGCCATGGCGGCAGTCTCCCTCTGGTGGACGCTTCACCCCCACCAACAGGCCGCCCGCCGCTTCGTCACCCTCCCCCCGCTATTCCGCCGCCTCCAGCGCCACCCGCGCCAGTTCCAACAGCTTCCTGTCCACCTCCTCCTCGTCATAGCCGGGGGTGTCGGCCAGGGAGTCGCGCAGGCGCATGGTGATGAACTCCCCGGTGTGGTGCTTTTCATAGAGGCGGACGTCGCCCAGCGCCTTGGCGACGCGGTGCAGCCGATCACGATCCATTGCAGTCTCTCCCATCCTGGTCACTCATCTCGGTCACTGGCGTGCCAACAGCCGGGCTGCCGCATCATTCCTGTGCGCCGAGTTCTCCTTGTGCCGTACTGCGCTTGGATGCCGGAACAGGAGGCGGTTTTCCGGCGTCCCTGTTCATGTCTGCAATCACCGGCGACTGGGGGCGACTGCATGGATCCGGGACAGAATCAACGGCGGGAACTGCTCACACGCGTCCGCGATGTCGTGGAGCATTACGAGCGCCACAGCACCGCCGGCCCCGCCATCATGCGCGGTGTCCGCTATGACCTTGCGGTGCGGGCAACCGACCTGAACGGCGACGGCTGCCTGTTCCCGGCCTGCACCTGTGCGAAGGCCGACTGCGCCGAGCGCAAGGGCTGCGCACCGCCGGACCTCGGCGTCTGGATCGAACAGGCCAAAAAAGAAAACCGCCCCCGGCGCGAACCGGGAGCGGCTTTCGAATGATGCGTGACCGGCCGCGGCGCCCGTTGCCGGACGCCGCGAGGCAACATCAAACCGAGTAGTACATCTTGTACTCGATCGGGTGCGGCATGGTCTCGAAGGCCATCATCTCTTCCGTGCGGAGGTCGATGTAGCCGTCGATCATGTCCTGCGTGAAGACGTCGCCCTTGCGCAGGAACTCGTTGTCCTCGCGCAGAGAGTTCAGGGCTTCGCGCAGCGAGCCGCAGACGGTCGGGACCTTGGCCAGCTCTTCCGGCGGCAGGTCGTACAGGTTCTTGTCCATCGCGTCGCCCGGATGGATCTTGTTCTGGATGCCGTCCAGACCGGCCATCAGCATGGCGGCGAAGGCCAGGTACGGGTTGGCCGACGGATCCGGGAAGCGGACCTCGACGCGCTTGCCCTTCGGCGAGGCGACGTACGGGATGCGGCAGGACGCCGAACGGTTGCGGGCCGAATAGGCCAGCAGGACCGGAGCCTCATAGCCCGGAACCAGGCGCTTGTAGCTGTTGGTCGACGGGTTGGTGAAGGCGTTCAGCGCCTTGGCGTGCTTGATGATGCCGCCGATGTAGTACAGCGCCAGCTCCGACAGGTCGGCATACTGGTTGCCGGCGAACAGCGGCTGGCCGTCCTTCCAGATCGACTGGTGGCAGTGCATGCCCGAGCCGTTGTCGCCGAACACCGGCTTCGGCATGAAGGTCGCCGACTTGCCGTAGGCGTGGGCGACGTTGTGCACCACGTACTTGTAGTACTGCATGTTGTCCGCGGTGCGGACCAGCGTGTCGAACTTGATGCCCAGCTCGTGCTGGGCGGCGGCCACCTCGTGGTGGTGCTTCTCGACCGGAACGCCCATCTCGGCCAGGACGCTCAGCATCTCGGCGCGCAGGTCGTTGCAGCTGTCGATCGGGGCGACCGGGAAGTAGCCGCCCTTGGTGCCCGGACGGTGGCCCAGGTTGCCGTCCTCATAGTCCTTGTCCGACGAATAGGTGCCTTCGTCCGAATCGAACTGGTAGGAGACCTTGTTCATCTCGACCGTGTACTTCACGTTGTCGAAGACGAAGAACTCGGCTTCCGGACCGAAGAAGACGGTGTCGCCGATGCCGGCCGAGGCGGTGTAGCGCTCGGCGGCCTTGGCGATGCCGCGCGGGCAGCGGGCGTAGGAGCCGCCGGTGCCGGGATCGTACACGTCGCAGAGGATGTTCAGCGTCGGCTGGGCGGCGAACGGATCCATGACGGCCGTCGTCGGGTCCAGCTTCAGGATCATGTCCGACTCTTCGATGCCCTTCCAACCGGCGATCGAGGAACCGTCGAACATGATGCCGTCTTCGAACACGTCCTCGTCGATGGTCGAGACGTGCTGGGCCGTGTGGTGCAGCTTGCCGCGCGGGTCGGTGAAGCGCAGGTCCACGTACTTGACGTCGTGTTCCTTGATCAGGTCGAAGACCTTGCTGATGTCGGACATGTCTCTTTTTCCACGCTTTAAGAGGGTTGGATCCCGCTGCGTCAAGCCACTGCCCCAGCCCCTTCGGGGCTGTGGCGGCGGAGGGCGGCGCTCGCGGCGGACGTTATCTCACGCCTTTCTTCCCCGTACAACGCGCCAACCGAAAAAGTCGCACGTTCGCCATAGGCGGCCATCGGCCGTTCGGCGAAGGATGCGGCCGGGGCCGGCGTGAGGGGATGGGGAAAACGGCGCATGTTGGCGGATGCTGGTCGGAAGGGAGCCGGTTTGGAGGGGCGGGGTTGGCCGGACGCGATCAGATCGCGTCGGCACCCTTTTCGCCGGTGCGGATGCGGACCACTTCCTCCACGGGCGTGACGAAGATCTTGCCGTCGCCGATGCGGCCGGTATGAGCGGCCTGCTGGATCGCCTCGATCGCGCGTTCCACCAGGGAATCTTCCATCACCACCTCGATCTTCACCTTCGGCAGGAAGTCCACGACATATTCCGCGCCGCGGTAAAGCTCGGTGTGACCCTTCTGGCGGCCGAAGCCCTTGGCTTCGGTGACGGTGATCCCCTTGATCCCGACTTCGTGAAGGGCTTCCTTCACCTCATCGAGTTTGAACGGCTTGATGATGGCTTCGATCTTCTTCATGGGTCTCTCGTGTACGAGGTGCCAACGCCGGCAGGCACCGTCCACGGCACTGCCGACAGCGACGACGGTAAGCATGGAGCGTGCCACATTCGGCCGAACCGGTCCGGCAGCATCGGCGCTGGTCATAAGACGGTCGGATGCCGTCCGATGGGGCAGGGCGCTGCCGAAGGATTCGGCGGATTGAACAATATTTGTGCAAATGGCGCAAGCGCTCCGCGCTGATGGGCGTTTTATGGCGGCAGCGGTCGGGCGAAAGGGGTGCCATTCCGCTCCGAAAGAAGTTTTTTCACTTTTCGTGAAAAAGGCGCTTGACCGGCCAGCCGCGGTGGAGCATAACGCGGCTCCCGACGGCGGAAACGCTGACGGCGGCGGTGGTAGCTCAGTTGGTAGAGCTCTCGGTTGTGGTCCGAGCGGTCGTGGGTTCGAGTCCCATCCATCGCCCCATCTTCTTATTCGCGTCCAGGAAAAATTCTGGTCTTATAAACGCCCGCACGGCAAAGCAGCCGTTTCGCGGGCGTTTATGCGTGTCCGCATGATTCTCGCAGGTGATGACATCGTCTACGGGTAGAGCGGGCGTGCGCATCCTCGCCCGCTCAGGCAACGGCAAGACAAGCCAGGGTCGGGGAGTGTGGGGGATGGATGAGCTTCTGTCCGTCGCGGAGATGTATCGGGCCGACCAGCTGGCCATCTCCGCCGGTGTGCCCGGTCCGGCCCTGATGGAGGCCGCGGGCGCCGCCGTTGTCCGCGCGGTGTGCGAACGATGGGCGCCGCACCCGACCGCCGTGCTCTGCGGCCCCGGCAACAATGGCGGCGATGGCTTCGTCATCGCCCGGCTTCTGCTGGAGGCCGGCTGGCCGGTGCGGCTGGCCCTGCTCGGCACGCGCTCGTCCCTGACCGGCGACGCCGCGGTTGCCGCCGAGCGCTGGCCCGGTCCGATCGAGGCGGCCGATCCCTATATCCTCAAGGGCAATCCGCTGATCATCGACGCGCTGTTCGGCGCCGGCCTGTCCCGGCCGCTCGACGGCCTTGCCCGCGCCATCGTCGAAGCGATGGAGGGACGCACGGTGGTGGCCGTGGACGTGCCGAGCGGCCTGCACGGCGACAGCGGCCGCGTGCTGGGGGCGGCTCCCCAGGCGGCGCTGACCGTCACCTTCTTCCGTCGCAAGCCCGGCCATGTCCTGCTGCCCGGCCGTACCCTGTGCGGCGAGGTGGTGGTCGCCGACATCGGCATTCCGGAGCGGGTGCTGGACAGCATCGCGCCGCAGACCGCGGTCAACGAGCCGTCGCTGTGGCGTCACCGTTTTCCCTGGCCGGCGTTGGACGGCCACAAATATGCGCGCGGCCATGCCGTGGTTCTCGGCGGGGCGCGGATGACGGGAGCCGCCCGGCTGGCCTCGGTCGCTGCCTTGCGTGCCGGCGCCGGTCTGGTCACCATCGCCTGCCCGCAGGAGGCTTTCCCGATCTATGCCGCCGGCTGCGCCAGCGTCATCGTCGATCCGCTGGAGGATGCCGGTGCTTTCGCACGGCTGCTGCAGGACCAGAGGAAGAATGCGGTGCTGATCGGGCCGGGAGCGGGCAGGGGCGCGCAGACCCGCGCCGCGGCGATGGCAGCGCTGGATGCCCGCAAGGCCTGCGTTCTGGATGCCGATGCGCTGACCAGCTTCGCCGATTCTGCCGACGAGCTGCTCGACCGGCTCGACAAGCGGTGCGTCCTGACCCCGCATGAGGGGGAGTTCGCCCGGCTGTTCGGGGACTCCGTCGGCATGGACGGCGACAAGCTGGCGCGGGTGCGCGCCGCTGCCGCCCGGTCGGGTGCCGTGGTGGTGCTGAAGGGGGCGGACACCGTGGTCGCGGCGCCGGACGGCCGCGCCGTGGTCAACGTCAACGCGCCGCCCGATCTGGCCACCGCAGGAACGGGAGATGTGCTGGCCGGCATCGTGCTGGGCCTGCTGGCGCAGGGGATGGACGGGTTCGAGGCGGCTTGCACCGCCGTCTGGCTGCATGGCGAGGCGGGTAGGGCGCTCGGCCCCGGCCTGATCTCCGACGATCTGCCGGGGGCGCTGCCCGCCGTGCTGAAGGCGCTGAAGGCGCAGGGCTGACACCCGCCGAAGGCCGCGCGAGCGAATTGCCGGAGGTACTTCCGACGGCAGCCTCCACGCGCCCCCTTGCGGCGGCGGTCGAGGCGGGCCAGACTCCGGGGCATGAGCGATGCACCTGATACCACCACGTTGGAGCCCGTGCCGCCATCCCCGGCCGCGCAGCCCAATTTCTTCGACCGCGCGCTGGACAACCTGCGCACCCGCTGGCGCGAGATCGCGGCATCGGCCCGCGGCGCCGTCGGTGCTCCGCCGCGCACCCATCTGCCCCGCGAAGACGCCGAACGGCTGAAGGAGCAGATCGAGGCCTGCCTGGAATCGCGTGGCGGCGAGGTGTCCGCCCGCGCCCGTGCCGCCCAGCTCGGCCGCACCTATCTGGCGCTCGATCCCCAGGGCCGCCGCAATTTCCTCGTGATGCTGGCACGCGATTTCGATGTCGACCGCGACGCGGTGACGGAGGCGATGGCGACCTTCCAGGCGGCGGCCGACCCGGTCGCCCGCGGCCATGCCGAACGGGCGCTCCGCCGTGCGCTGGAACCGCCGCGCCTGCGTCTGCTGACCCAGTTCAACGCCCTGCCGGAAGGTGTCAAGTTCCTGGTCGACCTGCGGGCAGAGCTGATGGAAATGGCGCGCGGCGAGCCGTTGCTGCAGGCGTTGGAAGACGATCTGAAGAACCTGCTGCGCGCCTGGTTCGACGTCGGCTTCCTGGAGATGCACCGCATCACCTGGGACAGTCCGGCCTCGCTGCTGGAAAAGCTGATCAAGTATGAGGCGGTGCACGAGATCAGCGGCTGGCAGGATCTGAAGGACCGGCTCGATTCCGACCGGCGCTGCTTCGCCTTCTTCCACCCGCGCATGCCGCACGAGCCGCTGATCTTCGTCGAGGTGGCTCTGGTCCAGGGCATGTCCGACACTGTGCAGGCGCTGCTCGATCCCACCGCGCCGGTCTGCGATCCCAAGAGCGCCGACAGCGCCATCTTCTATTCGATCTCCAACGCCCAGGTCGGGCTGGCCGGCATCAGCTTTGGCAATTTCCTGATCAAGCGGGTGGTGGACGGGCTGGCGACCGAGTTCCCCAACATCAAGTGCTATGCCACCCTGTCGCCGATCCCCGGTTTCCGCCGCTGGTTCGACCGGATGCTAGAGCGAGACGGCGATGCCCTTCTGACCAACACGGAGGCCGAGCGCATCGCCGAGCGGTTGACCGAGTTGGAGCAGGCCGAGGATGCCGAGGTGTCGACCGAGGGCGGACTCGGCGCCGACGAATCGCCGCTGCTCGCCCGTGCGCTGTCCCGTTCCGGCTGGGCGGAGGATGAGGAGTTGCAGAAGCGGCTGCGGGGCCCCCTGATGCGGATGTGTGCCCATTATCTGACCGCGGTTCAGGAGGCGAAAAGCAATGGCCGCGCCCGCGCGTTGGATCCGGTGGCGCATTTCCACCTGACCAACGGCGCCCGGATGGAACGGCTGAACTGGCTCGCCGACCGGTCGGCCAAGGGGGTTAGGCAGTCGCTGGGGATGATGATCAACTACCGTTACCGGCTGGGTGAGATCGACGCGAACCATGAGGCCTATACCGGCGAGGGGCGCATCATCGCCTCATCGGCGGTCCGGTCGCTGGCCAAGGCGGGCGGCTGACGCGAACGGAGCGGACCCCGCTCTCTTGAACGGAGCCAATTTGCCTGTTTGCTTCCGCCGCGCTGTGCTATAGACCGGACTTCGCCGGCGGTCCGGCGGGTGTTTCGGCACCCGTCGCGGCTGCCTTTGCCATGAACGCGGGCGTGGCGGAATTGGTAGACGCGCTGGATTTAGGTTCCAGTGACTTCGGTCGTATGGGTTCAAGTCCCTTCGCCCGCACCATGGCAACACCTTGGACCGCATGGACAACACGGATTCGGGCCGCCCGGACGGGCGCCGCCGGGCCGGAACAACGAGATAGGCTTTCGTTCCGATGAACATCACCGAGACCAGCACCGACGGCCTCAAGCGCGAATTTCAGGTCGTCATTTCCGCCAAGGACATCGAAGAGAAGGTGAACGGCAAGCTGGAAGAGCTGCGCCGCACGGTCCAGCTGCCGGGCTTCCGTCCGGGCAAGGTGCCGGTCACCGTGATCAAGCAGCGCTATTTCGGCGGCGTGCTGTCCGAGGTGCTGGAGGACGCCATCTCCGACAGCTCGCGCCAGGCACTGAGCGAGCGTGGCCTGCGCGTCGCCCTGCAGCCGAAGATCGAAGTCGAGAAGTACGAGGACGGCGGCGACCTCACCTACAAGATGGCGGTCGAGCTGCTGCCGGACGTCGAGCCGGGCGACTTCACCGGCATCGAGCTGGAGAAGCCGGTCGCCGAGGTCACCGACGAGTCGGTGGAAGAGGCGCTGGCCCGTCTGGCCTCGGCCCATTCGACCCAGGCCCCGGTCACCGAGGACCGCGCTGCCGAGACCGGCGACATCGCCGTGATCGATTTCGCCGGCACGGTCGACGGCGAGGCGCTGGAAGGCATGGACGGCAAGGACTACCCGCTGGAGCTGGGTGCCGGCCGATTCGTTCCGGGCTTCGAGGAGCAGCTGGTCGGCGCCAAGGCCGGCGAGCACCGCACCGTCAACGTCACCTTCCCGGAAGACTACCCGCACGAGCGCCTGAAGGGCGCCGCGACGGTCTTCGAGGTCGACGTGAAGGAGCTGCGCAAGAACGTCCCGGCCGAGGTCAATGACGAACTCGCCAAGGAGTTCGGCATGGAGAGCCTGGAGAAGATGCGCGAAGCCATCCGCGACCGCATCAAGGGCGAGTATGACGGCCTGTCGCGCCTGCGCGTGAAGCGCCAGCTGCTCGACAAGCTGGCCGAGGCCCATTCCTTCGAGGTGCCGGCCGGCATGGTCGACATCGAGTTCGAGGGCATCTGGGCCCGCCTGCAGGAAGAGCTGAAGAACGGCACCGCCGGCGAGGATGCCAACAAGTCCGAGGACGAGCTGAAGGCCGAGTACCGCTCGATCGCCGAGCGCCGCGTCCGCCTGGGTCTGCTGCTGTCGGAAGTCGGCCGCCGCAACAACATCCAGGTCACCCAGGACGAGGTGAACCGCGCCCTGATCAACGAGGCCCGCCGCTTCCCCGGTCAGGAGCGTCAGGTGTTCGAGTTCTTCAAGCAGAACCAGCAGGCGCTCGAGAATCTCCGCGCCCCGATCTTCGAGGACAAGGTCGTCGATCACATCCTGGATCAGGCCAAGGTGACCGAGAAGACCGTCAGCGTCGAAGATCTGACGAAGGACGAGGACGAGGCCGAGGCCGCCTAACTCCCCAAAAGGAGTGGGGGCGGACTACCATCCGCCCCCAAAGGTTCCTATATGTGGTTCCGTACCGGCGACGATCACCGGTTCAGCCAACTGCGGGGGCAGGGAAGAACACATGTACGACTTCGAGCCGAAGATGAATGCTCTGGTCCCGATGGTCATCGAACAGACCAACCGGGGCGAGCGCGCGTACGACATCTATTCGCGCCTGCTGAAGGAGCGGATCATCTTCCTGATCGGCGGAGTGAACGACGCCGTCGCCAGCCTGATCTGCTCGCAGCTGCTGTTCCTTGAATCGGAAAATCCGAACAAGGACATCGCGCTCTACATCAATTCGCCGGGCGGCTACGTCTCGGCCGGCCTCGCCATCTACGACACCATGCAGTACATCCGTCCGCAGGTGTCGACGGTCTGCATGGGGCAGGCCGCCTCGATGGGCTCGCTGCTGCTGGCCGCCGGCGCGCCGGGCAAGCGCTTCTCGCTGCCCAACAGCCGCATCATGATCCACCAGCCGTCGGGCGGCGCCCAGGGCCAGGCCTCGGACATCGAGATCCAGGCCCAGGAAATCCTGAAGCTGCGCTCGCGCCTGAACGACATCTACGTCAAGCACACCGGGCAGGATCTCGACACCATCGAGACCGCCATGGAGCGCGACAAGTTCATGTCGCCCGAAGAAGCGAAGGCCTTCGGCCTGATCGACGAGGTGGTGGAGAAGCGTCCGGGCGTGGATCATTCGTGAGCCGCTGGTCCAGAGCCCTCCCAACAAAGGGTTGATCGGGTCGTGACGCTGTTGTTGAATGGCAGTGACACGATCCGGTCATAGGGGATGTCCCGAGGAGGGACCCGGATATGCGGATCGTGATGCGTCGCCAGACCGGCGCATGACCTTGTCGCGGGCGTCGTCCGCGATAACCTGAGTAGGACCGGCGTCGGGGGGCGCCGCGAACGGGCATGGCCCTAGGGGCCACGCCTCCCGCGAGATGACGGAGTACCGATGAGCAAGTCCAGCAGCGGCGATTCGAAGAATACGCTCTACTGCTCCTTCTGCGGCAAGAGCCAGCACGAGGTCCGCAAGCTGATTGCCGGTCCGACGGTGTTCATCTGCGATGAATGCGTCGAACTGTGCATGGACATCATTCGCGAGGAGAACAAGACGACCCTCGTGAAGTCCCGCGATGGGGTTCCGACTCCGCGCGACATTCATGCGGTGCTCGACGATTACGTCATCGGACAGTCCTACGCCAAGCGCGTGCTGTCGGTGGCGGTCCACAACCATTACAAGCGCCTCGCCCACGGGACGAAGCACAACGACGTCGAACTGGCGAAGTCGAACATCCTGCTGATCGGCCCGACCGGCTGCGGCAAGACGCTGCTGGCCCAGACCCTGGCCCGAATCATCGACGTTCCCTTCACCATGGCCGACGCCACGACGCTGACCGAAGCCGGTTACGTCGGCGAGGATGTCGAGAACATCATCCTCAAGCTGCTGCAGGCCGCCGACTACAATGTGGAGCGGGCGCAGCGCGGCATCGTCTACATCGACGAAGTCGACAAGATCAGCCGCAAGTCCGACAACCCGTCGATCACCCGCGACGTGTCGGGCGAAGGCGTGCAGCAGGCCCTGCTGAAGATCATGGAGGGAACCGTCGCCTCCGTGCCGCCGCAGGGCGGGCGCAAGCATCCGCAGCAGGAATTCCTGCAGGTCGACACCAGCAACATCCTGTTCATCTGCGGCGGCGCCTTTGCCGGCCTGGACAAGATCATCGCCCAGCGCGGCAAGGGCACCAGCATCGGCTTCGGCGCCGATGTTCGGTCGGCCGACGAGCGCGCGACCGGCGAGATCCTGCACGAGGTCGAGCCCGAGGATCTGCTGAAGTTCGGCCTGATTCCCGAATTTATCGGCCGCCTGCCGGTGCTGGCCACCCTGTCCGACCTGGACGAGGCGGCGCTGGTGGAGATCCTGAGCAAGCCGAAGAACGCTCTGGTCAAGCAGTACCAGCGCCTGTTCGAGATGGAGGATGTCCATCTGGAGTTCTCCGAGGACGCCATGCGCGCCATCGCCCACAAGGCGATCGCCCGCAAGACCGGCGCCCGCGGCCTGCGGTCGATCATGGAAGCCATCCTGCTCGACCCGATGTTCGACCTGCCGGGCCTGACCGGCATCGAGAGCATCCTGGTCAACAAGGAAGTGGTCGAAGGGCGCGCCAAGCCGCTCTACGTCCATGCCGAGCGCCGCAGCGAGGCTCCGGGAGCCTGACGGGCCCCGACCGGTCGAGAAAAGTCCGTGTGGCCTGGCTGGCAGTGAGGTTGAAAAGGGGGACATCGGCATGCCGGTGTCCCCCTTTTGTCAATTTCGGACCCTGCAGGTTATCGCGAAGGCCGGCGTCTCAAACGAGCCGGTCGACGGACAGGATCCGAACCTTTCCATTGTAGTCCATGCTGAAGCGCTGGGCGATCACCCACCAGCCGGTCAGGCGCCCCCGAATCCCGATGACCGAGCATTTGCCTTCCGCTTCATCGGAGTTCCAGCGATAGCTGTTCCGGTTCATGGTCGCGGAATAGCCCGCCAGACTGGCGGTCATGGCGGTGTGGCTGGTTCCGTTGGTCTGGCATTGGATGTTGTGATGCGCGACCTTGAGGCTTCCGGAGGGGCCGGGGATGCAGCCGAAGCCGCAGCCGTCCATCAAGGCGTTGAAAAAGAAGAAGGCATCCTTTCCGAGGATAAGATTGTATCCGCCATCCGCATCCCAGGGTAGGAAATAGCCGATCTGGGAGCCGCTCTGCGAAGGGCCGACATAAAAATAGCGGCCCTTCTTTCCATCGGTGCCGGAAACGGTCATGCCGGTCGCTTCGTGGATGTCGAAGTACAGGGGTCGATGCCCGGTGCCGGGGGCAATCTTGTTCGCCACCGACTGGTTCCAGGCGCCGAACCCGATGTTGTCGACTTTGTAGATCAGGAGGTGGGCCTTGAGAAATCCCATCGGATCGTTCCAAAGCCGGTTCGTGATCGCCGTTTGCTCCTTCGCATTCATCGCTGAACACCCTTTCTTCCGGACTCCGGGCTGATTCGCGGCTTCCACGCGGCCCAATCCCCTATCTGGACCTTTGTTCACCGCCTTCAGCAGGCCATGCTCGCCAGGAAACCGGGCTTCTGCAAGCGTGAGCGGGTCTTCAAACTGGATATCCGGGCGATGAAGGCACTTTCAGCCCCTTGAAGGGCGCATGGCCGTGTGCCACGTTAGTCCGGTGCCGTAGGCGATCTCCGCGCTCAACCCGAGGCGGGGGCTGTGTCAGGCCCATTCCGGGCTGGCGGCGATCCATTCATTGAGGCCCTGCCGATGATCGAACTCTCCCGTGGTGCCCTCTACCCGGTCCTGCCGCTGCGCGACATCGTGGTGTTCCCCCACATGATCGTGCCGCTGTTCGTCGGGCGCGAGAAGTCCGTGCGCGCGCTGGAAGACGTGATGAAGGATGACAAGCAGATCCTGCTCGTCACCCAGAAGAACGCCGCGCAGGACGATCCGACTCCGGCCGACATCTACAGCGTCGGCACCGTCGGCACCGTGTTGCAGCTGCTCAAGCTGCCGGACGGGACCGTCAAGGTGCTGGTTGAAGGTGGACAGCGTGCCGCCATCACCAAGTTCGCCGACAATGAGGAGTTCTTCCAGGCCCAGGCCGAACTGGTCGAGGAAAAGAGCGGCGAGAACCAGGAGCTCGAAGCCCTGAGCCGCGCCGTCGTCTCCCAGTTCGAGCAGTACATCAAGCTCAACAAGAAGATCCCGCCGGAAGTGCTGGTCTCGATCAACCAGATCGAGGAAGCCGGCAAGCTGGCCGACACCGTCGCCTCGCATCTGGCGCTGAAGATTCCGGAAAAGCAGCAGCTTCTGGAATGCGCCACGGTGTCGGAGCGTCTGGAGCGGGTCTATGCCTTCATGGAAGGCGAGATCGGCGTTCTTCAGGTGGAAAAGCGCATCCGCAACCGCGTCAAGCGGCAGATGGAGAAGACCCAGCGCGAGTACTATCTGAACGAGCAGCTGAAGGCGATCCAGAAGGAACTCGGCGAGACCGAGGACGGCCGCGACGAATCGGCGGAGCTGGAAGAGAAGATCAACAAGACCCGCTTCTCCAAGGAAGCCCGTGAGAAGGCGCTCGCCGAGCTGAAGAAGCTGCGGTCGATGAGCCCGATGTCGGCGGAAGCCACCGTGGTCCGCAATTACCTGGACTGGATGCTGTCCATTCCGTGGAAGAAGCGCACCAAGGTGAAGCGCGACCTGAAGCTGGCCCAGAAGGTGCTGGACGCCGACCATTACGGTCTGGAGAAGGTCAAGGAACGCATCCTCGAGTATCTCGCCGTCCAGAACCGCATGAACAAGGTCAAGGGTCCGATCCTCTGCCTCGTCGGTCCGCCCGGCGTCGGCAAGACCTCGCTCGGCAAGTCGATCGCCAAGTCGACGGGGCGCAACTTCGTCCGCATGTCGCTGGGCGGCGTCCGTGACGAGGCCGAGGTGCGCGGTCATCGCCGCACCTACATCGGCTCGATGCCCGGCAAGGTCATCCAGGGCATGAAGAAGGCGAAATCCTCCAACCCGCTCTTCCTGCTGGACGAGATCGACAAGCTCGGCGCCGACTGGCGCGGCGACCCGTCGTCCGCCCTGCTGGAGGTCCTGGATCCGGAGCAGAACGGCACCTTCAACGACCATTACCTGGAGGTCGACTACGACCTGTCCGACGTGATGTTCGTCTGCACCGCCAACACGATGCGCATGCCGCAGCCGCTGCTGGACCGCATGGAGATCATCCGCGTCGCCGGCTACACCGAGGACGAGAAGGTCGAGATTTCCAAGCGCCACCTGATCGAGAAGCAGATCGAGGCGAACGGCCTGAAGAAGGGCGAGTTCACCATCTCGGACGATGCGTTGCGCGATCTGGTCCGCTACTACACGCGGGAAGCCGGCGTCCGCTCGCTGGAACGCGAGATCGCCAACCTCTGCCGCAAGGCGGTGAAGGAGATCCTGCTGAAGGGCACCGGCAATGCCAAGGTGGCGGTCACCCGCCGCAACCTCGACAAGTATGCCGGCGTCCGCCGCTTCCACTATGGCGAGGCGGAGCTGGAGGATCTGGTGGGTGTCACCACCGGTCTGGCCTGGACCGAGGTCGGTGGCGAGCTGCTGTCGATCGAGGCGGTCGGCCTGCCCGGCAAGGGGCGAGTCACCACCACCGGCAAGCTGGGCGACGTGATGAAGGAATCGGTCCAGGCGGCCGAGAGCTATGTCAAGTCGCGCGCCACCGCTTTCGGCATCAAGCCGACGCTGTTCGAGAAGAAGGACATCCACGTCCACGTTCCCGAAGGCGCCACGCCGAAGGACGGCCCGTCGGCCGGTGTCGCCATGGCCACCTCCATCGTCTCGGTGCTGACCGGCATTCCGGTGCGCAAGGACGTGGCGATGACCGGTGAGATCACGCTGCGCGGCCGGGTGCTGCCGATCGGCGGCCTGAAGGAGAAGCTGCTGGCCGCCCTGCGCGGCGGCATCAAGCATGTGCTGATCCCGAAGGACAACGAAAAGGATCTGGCGGACATTCCGGACAACGTGAAGCGCGGGCTGGAGATCATGCCCGTCAGCACGGTGGACGAGGTGCTGCGCAATGCGCTGGTCCGTCCGTTGGAGCCCATCGAGTGGACCGAGCCGGAGGTCGATGCGGCTGCGGCCAAGGCCCAGGAAAAGGGCGCAGACGGCGAGGCCTTGCGTCACTGATCCAGGACCGGCGGTTGCGATTTGATCGTGGCCGCCACCGGACGCGCGACTTTTGGGACATGATGAGCTATGCCGCCCGTCGGGAATTGACGGGCGGCAGTCGCTGTGCTTATCCTTTGCTTCCAATAAGTCGTGGACGAAAAGTCCTGGGGCGGCTTTTGTCTTTCAGTATTTGCTGAATTTGGAAGGGGGATTGCGTGAACAAGAACGATCTCGTGGCGCATGTTGCCGAAGCGTCCGGTTTGTCCAAGACCGACGCCACGAAGGCCGTCGACGCCGTGTTCGACAGCATTGCCGAGTCCTTGAAGAATGGCGATGAGGTCCGTCTGGTCGGCTTCGGCACCTTCGCGGTGGCTGAGCGTCCCGCCACGGAAGGCCGCAATCCGCGCACTGGCGAGAAGATCGACATTCCGGCGTCCAAGCAGCCGAAGTTCAAGGCAGGCAAGACCCTCAAGGACGCGCTGAACTGAGTTTCAGCCGGACGGGCTTGAAGTTTCCAGCCCGTTCAGGGCATAGTGCGGCCGGCCGGGCATAAACCCGGCCGGCTTGTGTTTGAAAACAAAGCCCTTTTCAGGGTTCGGGCGATTAGCTCAGCGGTAGAGCGTCTCGTTTACACCGAGAATGTCGGGGGTTCGATCCCCTCATCGCCCACCATTCCCATCGATGCTTCCGCAGACAGCCCCCGTTGAGGGGCTTTTCTCTTGCCTTCAACAGAATAATGGCGGGGCCGTTGCCTCGCGGTCCGTCGCGGGTTCAGCGTGCGTGCTGGTCCAGGAAGCTGCGGCACTGGTCGAAATCGCGCAGGCACGGGGCGGGCAGGTCGATCCCCTTGCGCTCCGCCAGACTGCGGGCAAAGGAAACCATGCGTTCCGTCGGCTCGCGGCGGCGATGCCCGCTTGGCGGTGCCGAACCGGCGGCCGCTGCTGCTGGCTGCGCGCCATCGGTCTGCGCAGTCGCCGGCGGGGACGATGCGGGAATCTTGGCTTTGCGGACACGGCGCGGCTTCGGCGCGGAAGCCTCACCCTCCGACGGAGGTGCCACTTTGCGGGTCCGCCGACGCGCCGGCTTGGCGATTTCCGCAGTGGCAGCGGAGGCGGTGCGCCCGCCCGCGCTGCGGCGGCCGAATCGTGCCTTGGGCGCGGGCAGGCCGAGGTCGAGCATCGTCCCGCGCTGTCCGACCAGCGCACCGATCAGCCGGTCCGCCTCGGTCGCGATGGCGTCGATGACGCCGCGGAAGTCGGCGCGGCCGGTGACAACCTCGTCCAGCTTCATTTCCCACAGGGCGGTGGTGCCGGGATCGACCAGGGTGGGGGCGGCGGCGCGCAGGGTCTGGAACAGGTGCAGCCCGGCCGGGGTGGGCACCAGCCATTTGCCGTCGGCTCCCAGCAGGTTCTGCTTGCGCAGTCCCTTGATCACCTCGGCACGGGTGGCCGGCGTGCCGATGCCCTTCGCCTCCTTCAGCCGGTCGCGCAGAGCTGGATCCTCGACGAAGCGCCAGGCGTTCTGCATGGCGTCGACCAGCGTGCCTTCATTATAGCGCGGCGGCGTCTGGGTGCGCTTGGCCTCCACCTTGGGATCGCTTAGGCTCGCAGGCTCGCCGTCGGTCAGCGGCGGCAGGGTCTGTTCGGCTTCCTCCTCCGGCTTGCCCTCGGACTCGGCGGAGCCGAAGGCGGCCTTCCAGCCCAGCTTCAGCGGGATGCGCCCGACCGCGCGGAAGGCGACCGGCTTGGCGCCGACCGGGACCGGCATGGTCACGCTGGTCTGGCGATATTCGTAATCGGGCATCACCGCGGCAAGGTAGGAGCGGCAGATCAGCGCGAACAGCCGCTTCTCGTCATCGGTCAGCCGGACCAGCCGCGATTCGAGATCGTCCAGCACATTGACGTTGGGGATCACCGCATGGTGCGACACGCCTTCCAGCGCCCTGTCGCAGAAATGGCCGGACTTGCCCTTGCGGATCACCGGGCGGGCAACGTCGAGATGCGCGAAGCCCCGCAGCCGGGTCAGTGCGCCGACGATGGCCGGCACGTCGCCGATCTGGTTCTCCGACAGATAGCGTGCCTCGGCGCGCGGATAGGTGATGAGCTTCTTGCCGTCGCCGTCATAGAGCTCCTGCGCCACCGCCAGCGTGCGGTCGGCGGTCCAGCCCCAACGCTGGCCGCAGGTCTTCTGCAGCGATGGCAAATCATACAGCTTGGGCGGCGCCTGCCGCTTCTCCTCCACCGTCACCGTCAGCGGGCCGCGGTGGTTGTCGGCGGCGCGGGCGATGGCCTCGGCCGCCGCCCGGTCCTTGATGCGGTCCTTCGGCGCCGGGGCATGGCGCATCTGAAAGCTGCCCTCCGCCACGGTGGCGGTCGCCACGATCTCGAAGTAATCCTCCGGCTTGAAGTTGCGGATCTCCAGCTCGCGCAGGCAGACGATGGCGAGCGTCGGTGTCTTGACCCGGCCGATGCCGATGACGCCGCGGGTGCCGGGGGCGAGCAGTGTCTTGGTCGCCGTGCGGGTGAGCGACAGGTTGTAGATCTGGTCGGCTTGCTGGCGCGCGACCGCCGCCTCGTAGAGCGGCCGCATGGAGTCGTTGGGTTTCAGCCGGGCGAAGGCATCACGCAGGGTCTTCGGATCCTGCGCGGTGAAAAGAGCGCGCCGCACCTTGCCGCGATAGCCGATATGTTCCAGGATCTCCTGCCCGATCAGCTGGCCTTCACGGTCGCAGTCGGTGGCGAGGATCACTTCATCGCAGGCACGCAGCGCCGCGGTGATCGCCTGGAGCTTCGCCGCCTTGTTGCCGCCCTGGTCGGGGCGGGTGGGATAGAGCCCGTCCGGCTTCAACAGGGTCGTCGACCAGCGTTTCCAATCGGGATCGACCTCGTCCGGTTCGGCAAGCCGCAGCAGATGCCCTTCGGCCGGCAGGATGCGGCCGTAACGGTCTCCCAGGGCCGCGCGCAGGTCCTTCGCCTGGCTGGATTTCTCGGTGATGATCAGCGTCGCCATGCGCGGGAGAATACGGGATTGAGGGAAACAGAGCAAGAACGTCCGCGGGGCCGGCGCCACCTTGGCCTTGGCGGCCTCGGCCGCATGGCCGCAGCCGCGCTTGTGCTTTCAACTCTGGCCGGCGCGCCTGGTGTCCGGGCGGAACGGCCGCTGCTGCCCGGTGTCGGGCCGGGGGACCGGCGGGTGCCGGTGGATGCGTCGGCCGATCCCTGGCGCAGCGTCGTCCGCGTGCAGACCAACCTGGCCGGCCGCTGCACCGGGGCGCTGGTGGGGCCGCGCACGGTGGTGACCGCCGCCCATTGCCTGTTCAACCCGCGGACACGGCGTTTTCTGCAGGCGTCCTCCCTGCACGTCCTGTTCGGCTATGACCGGGGGGAGTTTACACGGCATGTCACGGTCGCCCGTGTCCGGACCGATCCGGCCTATGATCCCGCTGCGGCCAATCCGGTGGTTTCAGCCGACTGGGCTGTGCTGACGCTGGCCGAGGCGGCGCCGGAGTCGGCGCCCCCGCTCCCAGTCCTTGCGGTGCCCCTGCCGGCTGGAACGCCGCTGATGCTCGGCGGCTACAGCCAGGACCGGGCGCAGATCCTGATGGCCGACCGTGACTGCCGGATGCTGGGGGAGAGCGCCGGGCTGCTGGTGCATGATTGCGACGCCACGCGCGGAACCAGCGGCGGGCCGCTGCTGGCGCGGAGGGCGGATGGCGAGGAGGGGGCCCGGAGCGCCTGGGCCGTTGCCGGAGTCGGCGTCGCTGCCGGACATGCGCCGGCCGTGCGCAATTTCGCGGTTCCCGCCGGACGGTTTGCCGCACTTTTGGCGAAGGATACCGCCGCGGAGCAGCGCTGAGCGGGAGAGGCGCATTTTTTTCTTCGCGCGCGGCCCCGAATGGCATAGACGTACCCGCGTCTTTTCTGCCCCCGGAACCCGGAGTCTTTCCGCAATGTCGATCCAGCGCTTCCACACCGGACCGCGCATGAGCCAGATGGTTGTCCACAAGGACACGGTCTATCTCGCCGGTCAGGTCGCCGACGAGCCGACGCCCGACGTCGAGCGCCAGACCATCCAGATCCTGGCCCAGATCGACGCCCTGCTGGCGGAAGCGGGCAGCGACAAGAGCAAGCTGCTGTCGACCACCATCTATCTGGCCGACATCGCCAGCTTCGGCGCGATGAACAAGGCCTGGGACGCCTGGGTCGATCCGGCCAATCCGCCGGCCCGCGCCACGGTGGAGGCCAAGCTGGCCGCCCCCCAGTATCTCGTTGAAATTCAGGTCACCGCTGCTAAATAAGGCGGCGGAAACGGGGCGACCCGGCAGCCTCGGTTGGGGTGTGCCGGCGTGGCCCGAACGCTGTGAGGGCCGCGCGCTTCAATATTCCGACAAATTGCTGTCGGTTTACGGAATGTTAATGACGCCTTAACAGATCGCCCGTAAAACCCCGACCAACCTCTGCCGCCGAAGCGGACGACCTCTGACGGTCGCGCTTCGGTTGTCGCGTTACTGCAATGGAACCGCAACATGCCGCGCCAAACGCCACTGTCTGACATTCGGAACATCGGCATCATCGCCCACGTCGACGCGGGCAAGACGACGACCACCGAACGCATTCTGTACTACACCGGTCGCAAGCACACGATCATCGACGTCCACGAGACGAAGGATCTCAAGACGTCGACCACGACCGACTACATGGAGCAGGAGCAGAAGCGCGGCATCACCATTCAGTCGGCCGCCGTTTCCGCCTTCTGGCGCGAGAAGAAGATCAACGTCATCGACACCCCGGGCCACGTCGACTTCACCATCGAGGTGAACCGCAGCCTGCGCGTGCTCGACGGCGCGGTCGTGGTGTTCGACGGCGTCGCCGGCGTGGAGCCGCAGTCGGAGACCAACTGGCGTCTGGCGGACAACTACAACGTTCCGCGCATCTGCTACGTCAACAAGATGGACCGCTCGGGCGCCAACTTCCAGCGCTGCGTCGGCATGATCCGCTCGCGCCTGAACGCCCGCCCGGTCTGCATCCAGGTTCCGCTGGGCTCGGAAGACAACTTCCGCGGCATGGTCGATCTGGTCGAGATGAAGGCCTATGTCTGGTTCTCCGACGACAAGGACGCCAAGTGGGAGACCTGGGAGATCACCGACGATCTCGCGAGCAAGCTCAACCTGACCGTCAAGGAAGACCTGGACAACGTCGCCAGCATTCCGGCCCTGCGCGCCGAACTCGTCGACACCGCCCTGGAGCAGGACGACGCGGCGATGGAAGCCTACCTGGAGTCGGGTGAGGAGCCGTCGCCGGACGTGCTGCGCGCCTGCCTGCGCAAGGGCACCATCTCCGGCGCCTTCACCCCGGTGCTGTGCGGCTCGTCCTACAAGAACAAGGGCGTCTGCCAGGTTCTGGACGCGGTCGTCGACCTGCTGCCGGCCCCGACCGACGTCGAGGCCATCAAGACGGTGGACGAGGACGGCAACCCGAACGGCGAGCGTCTCAGCTCCGACGACGCGCCCTTCTCGGCGCTGGCGTTCAAGGTGCTGAACGACACCTACGGCTCGATGACCTTCATCCGCGTCTATTCGGGCGTGCTGACGAAGGGCATGTCGATCCTGAACTCGACCCGCGGCAAGCGCGAGAAGATCGGCCGCATGGTCGAGATGTTCGCGAAGGACGCCAACCCGATCGAGGAAGCCCGCGCCGGCGACATCATCGCGCTCGTCTCCCTGCAGGAGACCGAGACCGGTGACACGCTCTGCGACGCCGCCCACCCGGTCATCCTGGAGCGCATGCGCTTCCCCGACCCCGTCATCAGCGTCTCGGTCGAGCCGAAGACCAAGGGCGAGCAGGAGAAGTTCTCGATCGCGCTCGGCAAGATGGTCCGCGCCGATCCGTCGCTCCGCCTGGAGACCGACCGTGAAACCGGCCAGACCATCCTGCGCGGCATGGGCGAGCTGCACCTGGAAGTGACGCTGGACCGCATGCGCACGGAGTTCGGCGTGGAAGGCAACATGGGCAAGCCCCAGGTCGCCTACCGCGAGACGATCACCAAGCCGGTCGAATACACCTACACCCACAAGAAGCAGACCGGTGGTTCGGGCCAGTTCGCCGAAGTGAAGATCATCTTCGAGCCGCTGGAGCGTGGCGCCGGCTTCACCTTCAAGGACGAGACGGTCGGCGGTTCGGTTCCGCGCGAATATGTCCCGTCGGTCGGCAAGGGTCTGGAAATGCAGAAGGAAGATGGCGTCCTCGCCGGCTACCCGACTGTCGACTTCAGCGCCCGCCTGGTGGACGGCAAGTACCACGACGTCGACTCGAACGCCCTGACGTTCGAAATCGCCGCCAAGGCCTGCTTCCGTGAGGCCCTGCCGAAGGCCGGTCCGATCCTGCTCGAGCCGGTGATGAAGGTCGAGATCGTCACGCCGGAGGATTACCTGGGCGACGTCATCGGCGACGTGAACCGTCGTCGCGGCACCGTCCTGGGCCAGCTGGAGCGTGGTTCGAACATCGCCGTCGAGGCCAATGTCCCGCTGAACGAGATGTTCGGCTACATCGGCCAGCTGCGCGGCATGACCTCGGGCCGTGCGTCCTACTCGATGGAGTTCAGCCACTACGAGCCGGTGCCGCGCAACGTCACCGACGAAATCGTGGCCGGCCGCAACAAGGCCGCCTGATCGTCCGTCTCGAGCGATCGAGACTGACAATCGGGACATTTCCGGTAAGTTCGACGGCCGGCGGAGAAATCCGCCGGCCGTTTCCTTTTTCGAACCGCGGGAGGGCTGCGGGCGGCCATTCGCGGCGCGGGTTCGGAAGCCATCCGAACAGGAAGGGGACAGGGTGGACGGCATGGCCGGCGTTATCCGGCGGCGTTTGGATCGCGGTAAGGGCCGGACGCCGGCGCCTTTGTGCAATTTGTTAGCATTTTGCAACAAAAAAATTGTTGGCAGAGCGTCGAATCCGTGCACAAATTTGGAGCATGATGATTCGACGCTTCTTTTCCTTGACTGTGCTTTTGCTGCTGACCCTTGGGGTGCCGGCTGGGGCGGGGCAGGGGTCTCTGCGTCTGGACAGCCTTTTCCAAGCCTTGCACAGCACGACCGACGCCGCCTATGCCGAATCGGTGGAAGAGCATATCTGGGATTTCTGGCTCGATCATCCCGATCCGACGATGGTCCGCGACATGCGCGCCGGCGTTTTCAGCCTGAACAGCGACGATTACGGATCGGCCCTGCGCGTTTTCGACGCAGTGGTCGCTCGCGACCCGTCCTATGCCGAAGGCTGGAACAAGCGTGCCGCGACCCATTACATGCTGGGCGACTACCGCTCCGCCATGCTGGACCTGCGCCATGCCCTGTCGCTGGAGCCGCGTCATTTCGGGGCGCTGGTGGAACTCGGGCTGGTCTATCTCGCCTTGGGAGACGAGAAGCCGGCACTGCGTGCCTTCGATGCGGCCCTGAGGATCAACCCTCATCTCGACCGGGTCCGCGCACAGGCCGACACCATCCGGTTTCGTGCCGCCGGGACCGATCTCTAGGCGAGGCGGAGAGAGAAGCCGGAACCGCGTGCTCACGCTGGAGACTCTGGGGAGCCGGTGGTGCAGGCCATCGGCGAGCATCTGCACGTCCAGCGGCTGCGCCAGATCTGGCGGACATCGGGCTGAAGCCGAGTTGATGCCGGGCGGCTGCCGCTCAGTCCGGTTCCGGTGCGGGATATGCCGGTCGATGACGCCGACCCCGGCCGCGAACGGCCCGATGCGGTGCCGGCTCCGGTCCGGAAGGCGGTCCCGGCCGAGTAAACGGCCTTGACATGTTCCGGGTTTTTCCTATAGTCGCACCCTCTCGCTGCCCCGCCGGGGTGGCGGGTAACATTGTGCGTTCCCGGTTCCGGCCTTGCGCCGGGCGGGATTTGCTCGGTGTGTAGGCGGCCCGACGGGCTGCCGTTGAGATATCGAGACTGAGGAGAGCAGCGTGGCGCGTATCGCTGGCGTCAACATCCCCGCGCAGAAGCGTGTGGAGATCGGGTTGACCTACATCCATGGCATCGGCCCCTTCAAGGCCAAGGAAATCTGCGCGAAGCTGGACATTCCGGCCGAGCGTCGCGTGAACGAGCTGACGGACGACGAAGTCCTGAAGATCCGCGAGACCATCGACGCCGACTACCGCGTCGAGGGCGATCTTCGTCGTGAAGTCGCCATGAACATCAAGCGTCTGATGGACCTGGGCTGCTACCGTGGCCTGCGTCACCGCAAGGGCCTGCCGGTCCGCGGCCAGCGCACCCACACGAACGCCCGCACCCGCAAGGGTCCGGCCAAGCCGATCGCCGGCAAGAAGAAGTAAGAGGACGAACGCAAAATGGCCAAGCCCTCCGCCGCTTCTCAGCGCCTGCGTCGCCGCGAGCGCAAGAACATCACCGCTGGCGTCGCTCATGTGAACGCCTCGTTCAACAACACGATGATCACCATCACCGACGCGCAGGGCAACACCATTGCCTGGTCGTCGTCGGGCACCATGGGCTTCAAGGGTTCGCGCAAGTCGACCCCCTACGCCGCCCAGGTCGCTGCCGAGGACGCCGGCCGCAAGGCCCAGGAACACGGCATGAAGACCCTGGAAGTCGAAGTGAAGGGTCCGGGTTCGGGGCGTGAGTCCGCCCTGCGCGCCCTGCAGTCGATCGGCTTCCAGATCACCTCGATCCGCGACGTCACGCCGATCCCGCACAACGGCGTTCGCCCGCCGAAGAAGCGCCGCGTCTAAGGTCAGTACCGTTTCCGCACCCGCGGGGACCAACCATTCCGGGACAGGGGGCCGCAGCCATCGCGGTCCCCTCAGCATGGGAATGGTTCGGGCCTCGCGGGTTCGTGTTCACCCGATGGCATCTTGAGGTCGATCCGTGCTTCAGAAGAACTGGCAGGAACTGATTAAGCCGAGCAAGCTGGACATCCAGCCCGGTGACGACGCCGACCGCTTCGCGACCGTGGTCGCCGAGCCGCTGGAACGCGGCTTCGGCCTGACGCTCGGCAACGCGCTGCGCCGCATCCTGCTCTCCTCGCTGCAGGGTGCCGCCGTCACCTCGATCCAGATCGACGGCGTGCTGCACGAGTTCTCGTCCATCCCCGGCGTCCGCGAGGACGTGACCGACATCGTCCTGAACATCAAGACGATGGGTCTGCGCATGGGCGGCGACGGCCCGAAGCGCATGCGCCTGCGCGCCGAAGGTCCGGGCGAGGTCAAGGCCGGCATGATCGAGACCGGCCCCGACATCCAGGTCATGGATCCGGAGCTGGTCATCTGCACGCTGGACAACGGCGCGCGGCTGAACATGGAACTGACGGTCGAGACCGGCAAGGGTTATGTCCCGGCCAGCCAGAACCGTCCGGAAGACGCGCCCATCGGCCTGATTCCGATCGACGCCCTGTTCTCACCGGTCCGCAAGGTGTCCTACAAGGTCGACAATGCCCGCGTCGGGCAGGTCACCGACTATGACCGCCTGTCGATGACGGTGGAGACCAACGGTTCGGTCAAGCCGGACGACGCGGTGGCGCTCGCCGCCCGCATCCTGCAGGACCAGCTGCAGCTGTTCATCAACTTCGAGGAGCCGACGCACGCCGTCTCCGAGGAGAAGCACGAGGAGGTTCCGTTCAACAAGAACCTGCTCCGCAAGGTGGACGAGCTGGAACTGTCGGTCCGGTCGGCCAACTGCCTCAAGAACGACAACATCGTCTACATCGGCGATCTGGTTCAGAAGACGGAGGCGGAAATGCTCCGCACCCCGAACTTCGGCCGCAAGTCGCTGAACGAGATCAAGGAAGTGCTGTCCCAGATGGGCCTGCACCTCGGTATGGAAATCCCGAACTGGCCGCCGGAGAACATCGAAGAGCTGGCCAAGCGTCTGGAAGAGCCGTACTAAGCATCTCAGCATTTTGCCGCGCCCTTTCCGTCGTCAGGCGGGGAGGGCGCATTTCCCAGGGCCGCCACGGCCCGACCCGCAAGCCGTACCAGCGTTGCGTACCAAACGATGCGACTGGGCGGCGGGGTTCACGATCGGCTCCCCGAGGGGGGCCATGCCATGAAGGAGGACCGCCATGCGTCACGGCGTTTCGGGACGTAAGTTCAGCAAGACCAGCAGCCACCGCAAGGCCATGTTCTCGAACATGGCGAATGCGGTGATCAAGCACGAGCAGATCACCACCACCCTGCCGAAGGCGAAGGACCTGCGTCCGATCGTCGACAAGCTGATCACGCTCGGCAAGAAGGGTGGCCTGGCCAACCGCCGCCTGGCGTTCGCCCAGCTGCGCGACAACGAGACGGTGACCAAGCTGTTCACCGTCCTGGCCGACCGTTACAAGGACCGCCAGGGTGGCTACAGCCGCGTCCTGAAGGCCGGCTTCCGCTATGGCGACGCCGCCGACATGGCCGTGTTCGAGCTGGTCGACCGTGACGTGTCCGCCAAGGGCCAGAACTCCGGCCCGACGCAGAACGCCGCCGAGGCCGAAGGCGAGACCGCCGAGTAACATCGCCGGGCATCGCGCCGGTCTTCGACCCTGTGCGGCATCGGGTCTCAGTATCCTCTGTCGCACGGGACGGAACCGCCGATATCGGTGATATATTAGACCCTTCCTTCGGGGATTACCCGAAGGAAGGGTTTTCTCTTATGTGGCCGGTCAAATGTTGCGTTCTCTTTACACGCGCCTCCAGCGCCTTTCCGCCCGCGACGATGCCGTTTGGTGGATGTCGGCGATCTCCTTCGCCGAAAGCTCCTTCTTCCCATTGCCGCCGGACGTGATGCTGGTGCCGATGTGCCTGGAGAAGCGGAACAAGCTGTGGTTCTACACCAACATCTGTGCGCTGGCGTCGCTGCTGGGCGGGCTGCTGGGCTATGCGCTGGGCTTCTATCTGTTCGAGAGCGTCGGGCGGATGATCATCGACTTCTACAACGCGCAGGAGTCGTTCCAGCATTTCCAGGAAATGTTCGCCGAATTCGGCCCCTGGTTCCTGATCCTGAAGGGGGTGACGCCGATCCCCTACAAGCTGCTGACGATCACCGCCGGATTCGCCCATCTCGACCTGACGGTCTTCATCCTCTGTTCGATCGTCGCGCGCTTTTCGCGATTCTACATGATCGCCATCCTGCTGCACTTCTATGGGCCGCAGGTCCAGCAGATCATCGAAAAGCGGCTGATGCTGGTGGCCACCGTCCTGCTGGTCGTGGTGGTCGGCGGCCTGCTCAGCTTCAAGTTCGTCTGATCGGGACCACCCGATCAGTCCGGCATGCCCTGGTCCTGGCTGTTGCGCCGGGACGGGGGCAGGGCATCGCGATCGGCACGGTCGCGGCGTACGATCATGACGATGGCGGCGGCCACGAACAGCCCGCCCAGCATCGGGATGATCATCTCGGCCATGCCGATGTTGGGCAGTGCCAATGCGCGCGAACCCAGCATGACGAGACCAAGGACGAGCAGCGCCAGCAGCAGCCGCAGGGAGCGGTGGCGCGGCGGGGTGCGCATTGATCTGCCGTCCGATTCCGGTGTCATTTCAGTCATTCCCTTCTTGATGCTGATATCGGCATAGTGGGGGGCGAACGGGGGATGGTCCAGAGGGGTGTGGCATTCCGCCATGCCCGCGGCCGTCCTCACAACAAGAAGAATAGGAGCCGTCGTGGCTATGTTCCGTCCGGTCCGTCTCATCGCCCCGCTTCTGGCCGTGGCTCTGCTCGGTCTGTCGGCCTGCGCCGATCCGGCTGCGCGCCCCTCCTCTGGCCCGGCGCCCACCGTCACCGTGGTCCCCGGACCGTCCACCCCGCGGGCTGGCGCCGACGATCAGTCGCTGCGGCTCGATGGCGGCACGGGTGCCGGCGCCTCCTGCCAGGCCCAGTGCGAGCGCAGCCATAATGTCTGCATGGATTCGGTGGCGGCGCGCAACCAGGGCGGCATCGACCGTACCGATTCGACCCCCTTCAGCCCGACCGACAACTGCAGCTACCAGCTGAAGCAGTGCTACCAGCGCTGCACCTCGGTGCGCTGAGGCGGCAGCCATGGCAAAACGCGGCGAGTCGGGCGGGGATGCCGGGCTGTTCTCTGCGGCGGCTCCCCGTCCACTCGCCGACCGGCTGCGTCCGCGCGCGCTGGACGAGGTGGTCGGGCAGGACCATCTGCTGAAGCCCGACGGACCGCTGGGCCGCATGGTGACGGCGCGGCGGCTGGCCTCCATGATCCTGTGGGGGCCGCCCGGCTGCGGCAAGACCACCATCGCCCGCCTGCTGGCCCACAGCACCGACCTGCATTTCGAACCGCTGTCGGCGGTCTTCTCCGGCGTCGCCGACCTGCGCAAGGTTTTCGACGCGGCCCGCGCCCGGCGGGTGGCGGGGCAGGGCACTCTGCTGTTCATCGACGAGATCCATCGCTTCAACCGGTCCCAGCAGGACGGTTTCCTGCCCTTCGTCGAGGACGGCACCGTCACGCTGGTCGGCGCCACCACCGAGAATCCGTCCTTCGAACTGAACGCCGCCTTGCTGTCGCGGGCCCAGGTGTTCGTGCTGAACCGGTTGGACGATGCGGCGCTTGAAAAGCTGCTGTCGCGGGCGGAGGCGGAGATGGACCGCCCCCTGCCGCTGGATGCCGACGCGCGCGCAGCGGTCAAGGCGATGGCGGACGGCGACGGCCGCTTCTGCCTGAACCTGTGCGAGGAACTGTTCGCGCTGCCCGGCGGGACGGTTCTGGACACCAACGCGCTCGCCGCCACCATCCAGCGCCGCGCCCCGCTGTACGACAAGGCGCAGGAAGGGCATTACAATCTCATCAGCGCGCTGCACAAGTCGCTGCGCGGCTCGGACACCGATGCGGCGCTCTACTGGTACAGCCGCATGCTCGATGGTGGTGAGGATCCGCGCTACATCGCCCGCCGCCTGACCCGCTTCGCGGTGGAGGATATCGGTCTGGCCGACCCCAACGCGCTGACCCAGGCGATCGCCGCATGGGAGGCCTATGAACGCTTGGGCAGCCCGGAGGGCGAGTTGGCCCTGGCGCAGCTGGTCATCTATCTGGGGACGGCGCCGAAGTCGAACGCCGGCTATACCGCCTACAAGGCGTCGGTGCGCGCGGCGAAGGAGACCGGCTCGCTGATGCCGCCCAAACATATCCTGAACGCGCCGACCAAGCTGATGAAGACCATCGGCTACGGCAAGGGCTACGAGTACGACCACGACACGGCGGAGGGCTTCTCCGGCCAGAATTACTTCCCCGAGGGCATGGCGCGCCGCGCGTTCTACCAGCCGGTGGAGCGTGGCTTCGAGCGCGACCTGCGCAAGCGGCTGGACTATTGGGCCAAGCTGCGGGAGCGGCGGGGGGAGGAGTAGGGGCTCGGCGTTAGCCCCCTCCCTCCCACGCTTTGCGGGAGCGGGGAGAGTTTCCATATCAGGCGCAGTTCCCTCTCCCACCAAAGGTGGGGGAGGGTTAGGGAGGGGGTCGGGTGCTCCCGTAAAACAGCGATTTCCGGCGAAAAGATTACGCCGCCATCCCGCCCTGCGGTGCCGATGCGATCAGGCGGTAGTGGCTGGTGTCGGCCAGGACCGAGCAGCTCAGGGTCTTCGACACGCCGTCGTCTTCGGTGCTGACGACGCGGGCGTGGGGAATGCCCAGCAGGTTGACCGTCGCCGTCACCCGCCAGCCGCGGCCGCCGGCCGTGCCGACCGCTTGGAAAACCTGCCCGATCTGGACATGCTTCTTGCTCATGACGGATAAACCCTTGGACGGCGGCCCGTCCCCCGGAATGGGGGCGGATCGGCCTGTTGCGCAAAATCCAACGGACAGTTAAGCGCAGCAACGAGTCGCGATCAACAGGGAAACCATCGGTCTTCCGCCTGATGCGATGATACGCGCGCGAATGTCACGGACCGGCGCCCGTTCAGCAGCCCGACTTTGGCAGCGCCTCGATCTTCTCCAGCACGGCGTTGACGGTGAAATCGCCATAGTCGATCTGCATGGACTCGGCGATGCCGTTCTCCAGCAGGCGCAGGCTCATCTCATACTCCGGCTGCGCCGAATCGCTCTGAAGGGGGAAGAAGGCCATGCGGATCGGCCAGGACTTGCCCACCTTCAGCAGCGGATCCTTGCCGGATTCCTTCGGCGCGCCCGGCTTGCCGGCGACGGTCGACACCTCGGTCGGCCCCTCGGCGTCCGATCCGTCGAAGATGGTCCGGGTGAAGAAGGGCTCGTTCCGTTCGGCATGGTCGAGGATCGCCAGCGTGTGGGCGGTGGGGAACATGGTGCCGGCCGGCAGCTCCATCTCCTGCGGTTCCGGCTTGGTGAACTGGGCGGTGCCGGCGCCGTCGGCCTGCAGGTTGGCCTCGCCGCGCACCTCCTCGTCCAACTCGCCATTCACCAGCTTGCGGACGTTGAAGCGGTAGCGCAGGCCGTTCTTGGCCTCCCACGTCGTGTAGTTGGTGTTCATCGCCATGTCGTCGCCTTCGCTGTAGACGAAGCGCAGCTGGAAGCGCTGCTCCGTCGTCCAGCCGTCGCAGGCGTCGGCCCATTCGAACATCATGCGGCCGCGGACGTCGCTGACCTTCGCCCCGTTGCGCGCCGATCCCAGCGACATGGCGTAGATCGCCCGGTGCGGCTGGATCTTGGCCGCGACCGCCGCCATCGAGGTGGCGGCCGGCTGTGCCAGGACGGGAGTGGCCGCGAGGAGGGCACCGGCGGTGACGGCGGTGGCGAGGACCGTGCCGACGGTCGCCGGCAGGGCAGAGAGACGGTCGAGCAAGACGGGATCCACAGGTGATTGACGGCTCTGGGTGAAGTATGGGTGTTTTTGCTGCGGTCCGAAAGAGCCGCCACCCTTGATTCCTAATCAATGGAAGGGAACAGCCGGAATGACAAGCCCTGCCGAGACCCCGCCGCCCGCCGCCGCCCGTCCGGTGCTGCTGCTGACCCGCCGCCTTCCCGACGCGGTGGAGGCGCGGGCGTCGCGCGATTACCGTGCGCTCCTCAACCCGGAGGATCGGGCGTTCAGCGGGGCGGAGATTGCCGCCCGTGCCGCGGAGGCGGGGGCCGACGCGGTTCTGTGCTGTGCCGGCGACCGGCTCGACGCCGCGGCCATCGCCGCCCTGCCGGAACGGGTGCGGGTGCTGGCGACCTTCTCGGTCGGCACCGACCACATCGACCTGGAGGCGGCGCGGGACCGCGGCCTGACCGTGACAAACACGCCCGACGTGCTGACCGACGCCACCGCCGACATCGCGCTGCTCCTGCTGCTGGGTGCGGCGCGCCGCGCGTCGGAGGGGGAGCGGATGATCCGGGCGAATGCCTGGACCGGTTGGACCCCGACCCAGTTGATGGGAACCCATGTCGGCGGCAAGCGGCTCGGCATCGTCGGCATGGGCCGCATCGGACAGGCGGTGGCGGCCCGCGCCCGCGCCTTCGGCATGGCGATCCACTACAGCAACCGCCGCCGCCTGCCGCCGGAGCTGGAACTGGGCGCCATCTACCATGCCGACCCGGAAGAGATGCTGTCGGTCTGCGATGTGCTGTCGCTCCACTTCCCCGCAACGGCGGAGACCCGGCACTGGCTGAACGCCGAGCGGATCGGGCGGCTGCCGCCGGGCGCGATCCTGGTCAACACCGCCCGCGGCAGCGTGGTGGATGACGGGGCCGTGATCGCCGCGCTGAAGCGGGGACGGTTGGCGGCGGCCGGGCTCGACGTGTTCGAGAACGAGCCGAACCTGCATCCCGGCTATCGCGATCTGCCCAATGCCTTCCTGCTGCCGCATCTGGGCAGCGCCACGGTGGAGACGCGCAATGCCATGGGCTTCAAGGCCCTGGACAACATCGACGCGGTGATGGCCGGCCGCCCGGCGCCCGACCGGGTGGTATGAGCCGCCCCATGACAAGCGCCGTCGGTCGTTGCCCGGCAGGGATTTCCTGCCTCGAATGGGCGGCGGTGGGCAGAAGATGCCGGCCGGGTGGGAAAGACTCTCCATGTCCGGCCGGTGATCGGCAGGCACAATTCTCCGCCGATCGATAAAATGCTTGGTATCTGCGGGTGTGTCGGATTGGCACGGGGGTTGCTTGAGTGAGGTTGAAGTGTTCCGACCTTCATCAGAGGAGCCGACCCCATGAACGCCATCGTCGCCGCCCTGGACCTGAAGCATCACGCCTCCGACCGTTTCGACGTGCCGGCAGGGTGGTCCCCGGTCGCGCTGGCTTCGCGCGTCGGGCTTCTGCGGGGGACCGAGCGCCAGACGCTGGACGAGACGATCGCGTTGCTCTCCGAGGCCAAGGAGACGATCGCCGAGTTGCAGGAGCGCATCGCCTACCTCGAAAGCCTGACGATGACGGACGAGCTGACCGGCCTGCTGAACCGGCGCGGCTTCTACAGCCACTTCCGCCGCGAACTGGCTTCGGCCCGCCGCACCGGGACCGCCGGCGGCCTGCTGGTCATGATCGACCTGGACGGGTTCAAGGCGATCAACGACACCCATGGCCATGTCGCCGGCGATGCCTATCTGCGGCAGATCGCACGGATGATCGTCGGCAATGTCCGCCAGGAGGATGTGGTCGCCCGGCTGGGCGGCGACGAGTTCGCCGTGCTGCTGACCAACACCGACACCGCCAGCGGCCTCGCCCGCGCCCGCCAGCTGGCAGCCATCGCCGACGCCAGCCATGTGGAGTGGGGCGGGCACAGCCTGCCGGTCCGCTTCTCCGTCGGCACCCAACCCTATGGTGCCGCGGACAGCGAGGACGAGGTGATGCGCCGCGCCGACGCCATGATGTACGGCGCCAAGGGCGCCCGCCGCCGCGACGCCAAGCGCAAGTCCAAGCGCGCCGCCTGAGACGCGGCGCCCACCCCGCGAATGCCGGCACGAAGCCGTCCGCGTCCGTCGCGGGCGGCTTTTTCCTATCCGGACAGGGCGATGGACAGCCTTAGGGGCGACGTCCATTGGCCGCGTAACGACTATTTAACCGTCGCGACCTATTCAGAAAGGGGGTATACCGGAGGGCGATGCCGCACGCCCGCCCGCCGTCCGATCTTGGAACGGCAGGCGCATCCGGGTATCGGACGGCGTGAGGGCAGGGGCCAGACCCAGGGGAGGATGCATGTCAGCGGAGCCGGGCGGTCCATCCTTGGCCGGTGCCAAGCCGACGAAGACCGTCCTCATCGTCGAGGACAACGAGCTGAACATGAAGCTCTTTCATGACCTGCTCGAAGCGCACGGCTACGACACGCTGCAGACCCGGGACGGCATGGATGCGATGCGGCTGGCCCGCCAGCATCATCCCGACCTGATCCTGATGGACATCCAGCTGCCCGAAGTGTCGGGGCTGGAGGTCACCCGCTGGATCAAGGACGATCCGGACCTGAAATCGATCCCCGTCGTCGCAGTCACCGCCTTCGCGATGAAGGGTGACGAGGAGAAGATCCGTCAGGGCGGATGCGAGGATTATGTGGCGAAGCCCATTTCAGTCGTGAAGTTTCTCGAGACCATCAAGAAGTTTCTTGGGTGAGTCGGTTTTCTCTGTAGCAATTCTGCAGGAATTTACCTTCCAATGTCCGCGCGTGTCCTTGTCGTCGATGACGTCCTGCCCAATGTGAAGCTGCTCGCGGCGAAACTGACGCGCGAGTACTTCAATGTGCTGACGGCGTACAACGGGCCGGACGCGCTGGAGATGGTGCGGCGGGAATCGCCGGACATCGTCCTGCTGGATGTGATGATGCCGGGCATGGACGGCTTCGAGGTTTGCGAGAAGATCCGCTCCGATCCCGCCACCATGCACATCCCTGTGGTGATGGTGACGGCGCTGTCCGACATCGCCGACCGCGTGCGCGGGCTGGAGGCCGGTGCCGACGACTTCCTGACCAAGCCGGTGAACGACATCGCTCTGTTCGCGCGCGTGCGCTCGCTGGTCCGCCTGAAGATGATGATGGACGAATGGCGCCTGCGCGAAAGCACGTCCGGCCAGTTCGGCGTCATCGAACGCAGCGGCACCATGCTGAGCGAATCCTTCGAGCACGCAACCGTGCTGGTGCTGGAGGATTCCATGCTCGACCTGGAGAAGGTGACGGAGACGCTGCGGCGCGACCACAACACGGTCATGTCGGCCGACACCTGCGCCAAGGCGCTGGAGCGCGCGCTGGGCAGCGAACTCGACCTCGTGGTCGTCAGCCTGACCTTGCTGAACGAGGACGGGCTGCGGCTCTGTTCGCAGCTGCGCTCACACGAGCGGACGCGGCAGGTCCCCATCCTGCTGATGGTGGACGAGGGCGATCTGGCGCAGGTGGCCAAGGGGCTGGAGCTTGGCGCCAACGACTATGTCGTCAAGCCGGTCGACCGGAACGAGCTGCTGGCCCGCGCCCGCACCCAGATCCGGCGCAAGCGCTACCAGGAACGGCTGCGCTCCAATTACGAGCAGAGCCTGTCGATGGCGCTGACCGACAGCCTGACCGGCGTCTTCAACCGCCGCTACGTCAATGCCCATCTGCCGCGGCTGCTGGAGCGCGCCATCGACAGCCACAAGCCGGTGTCGGTGCTGATGTTCGATATCGACCATTTCAAGGTCGTCAACGACACCTACGGCCATGCCAGCGGCGACGAGGTGCTGCGCGAGGTGTCGGCGCGCGCCAGCCGCAACCTGCGCACCTTCGATCTCGTCGCCCGGCTGGGCGGCGAGGAGTTCATTGTCATCCTGCCGGATACCGACGGCGAGGCCGCGCTGATCGTCGCGGAGCGCCTGCGGTCGCGCATCGCCGACACCCCCTTTGCCGTATCGAACGACCGCGGCGACATCAATGTGACCGTCTCCATCGGCATCTCCATCGGCGGCCGGCTGGGCGACACGGCGGAGGGACTGATCCGCCGCGCCGACGAGGCGCTCTACGAGGCGAAGCGGTCGGGCCGCAACTGCGTCATCGGCGACGCGCGCGCCGATCAGGTGGAGGGGTAGGGGCAGGCTCTTCCGCTCCCGTCTCCGCCCGTCCGGTCGGAGAAAAAGGGGTGGTGAATGATCCTTCCAGGTGATCTTGCTGCCCGTGCTGCGTCGCACCATCTGGCAAAGCCGTTCGTTCCATCGCCATCCATGGGGGCCCGATGTTCGCCACCGCCAGCGGCGCCATCACCCATCTGGGCAGCAGCAGCCTTCTCGTTCCGCTTTCCGCCCTCTATGCGACAGCCCTCTGGCGTCGCCATTCGGCGCCGCTCGCGCTGCGCTGGCTGCTGGCGTTGTCGCTCTGCCTCGGCACCATGGTGGTGCTCAAGCTGGTGGGGCATGGCTGCGGCCTGCCGGACTTTCCGCTGTTTCCCTCGCTGTTCGCCGGCGACCGCTTCGTCAGCCCCAGCGGTCATGCCGCCTTCGCCGCCGTCTTCTACGGCTCGGTGGCGGCGCTGGCGGCGCGCAACGCCGGCTCCGTCTGGCTCAGGGTGGGGCTGCCGCTGGCGTCGGTCGCACTGGTGCTGGCCATCGGCGCGTCCCGTGTCGCGGTGTCGGCCCATTCGGGGGCGGAGGTGGTGGCCGGTCTGCTGATCGGCGGCCTGTCGGTCCTGCTGTTCCTGTGGACCAGCCGAAAGGACGGCGCGCCGCACCTGCGTGTGTCGCCCTGGCTGGTCGGAGCGTTGGCGCTCGGCCTCGCGCTGCTGGTCCATGCCGGCGACCCGTCCTTCGTCGAGGGGACCATCCGCCGCGTCGCCCATCATTTCGGCAGCGGCGCCGGGCTGTGCGAACTGGCCGGCCGGGTCTTCCCAGGCGCCCGAGGATAAGCCACCAATCGGGATGAAGCCGGCGGCGTCCTGTGGTATGACGGGCGGTCGCGCGTGATCCGGAGGCTCGAGCCCCCGGAAGCCCGGCACCCCCGCAAGCGTGAGCCAGGGGCTTGCGTCGCGCGGCGCAAGGTCCTATACCGACGCCCCGTTTCCGTTCCGTTCCGGCCAGGTCACTTCCGCACCGCATGTCGCTATTCGATGCCCTGCCGCGTGGCCCTTCGGGTGGCGCCGCCGTCCCCTTCGCCCAGGAGGACCTGACGCGCGTCTTCGATGCCAAGACGCTGCAACGCGGCCGCACGCTGATGATGACCGGCGCGGTGACGCTGGGGCCCCCCGGCGGCGACCGGATCAAGGCGGAGGTCAGCGATCTCGGCCGCCGGCTGGGGGTGACGGTGTATCCGGTGCAGGGCAAGCGCGGCATCGTGCTCGACCGCAGCTGCACCTGCGGCCGCAACGCCTGCGCCCACATGGCTGCGGCGGCGATGCTGGCGCTGGAAAGCCGCCCGGAATGGCGCCGCGCCTCACTGTTCGACGTCGCCGACGTCAAGGCGCCGATCGCGCCACCCCCGCCTCCTCCTCCAGTTCCTGCTGTCGCACCCCCGCCTCCTCCCGCACCCAAACCGCCGCTGTCGCTGGTCCGCGCGCCGGTCCCGCCGCCGATCCGCAGCGTGGCGCCGCCTCCGCCCGCGCCGCCCGCGCCGAAGCCGGAGCCGGTGCGCAGCCTGCGCTGGACGCTTGAGCCGGGGCAGGGCGATGTCGCCTGCTACATCCTGGCGGAGTTCGTGGCGGAGGGATCGGCCGACAGCAGCCCCGCCACGCCGCGCGATGTGCTGGCGAAGGCGCCACGTTCGCTCGACGGCGACGCCGACCGTGCCATCGCCCGCCTGCTCGGCGGCGGCGGGACCGAGCGCACGCCCGTCGCCAAGAGCCGGGGGGAGGCGGTGGACCGCCTGCTGCGCCGCCTGCTCTCCACCGGGCGGCTGCGCTGGCGCGACGGCACCCCGCTGGCCGAGGCGCCGGGCCGCACCGTCCGCACCTTCCGCGATCCCGCGACCCGCAAGCTGCGCCCGACCGGCCTGCCCGAACGCAGCGTGCTGGTGAAGGGCCAATCCTACTGGTGCGTCGACAGCGCCACCGGAACCGTCTTCCCGGTCGATCTCCAGGTGGTGGAGGTGCCGAAGGCCAAGCCGGTGCCGCCCGCGCCGGTGCCGCCGCCGGTTCCATCCAAGGCGACGCCGTCCCGTCTGTTCGGCCCGTCGCGCGGCGGGGTCGCGTCGATGCCGCGCATCACCGCACCGCCGCCGATGCCGGCGGCCAGCTTCCGCGACACCGGCATTCCCGGCGTGCGCAGCGGCGCCGACGCCGCCGCGGCCATCGTCGAGAGGTCGCCGCGCATCGTCGCCCGGCTGGGTCGCGTGGTGACGCCGGCCGACGGGCTGGTCGATGTGCTGCGCCTGTCCTTCGACTATGGCGAGCCCGGCCGCCCGGTGGAGATCGAACCCGACGATCAGCGCCAGTTCGCCCGCTACGAGGACGAGTTCGGCGACGTCACCTTCGTCCGCCGCGACAAGGCCGACGAGCAGGCGGCGCTGGACCGGCTGTCCGGCCTCGGCTTCGCCCAGGCGCGGATCGAGCCGCCCAAGGGTGCCCTGAACGCCCGCGGTGCGCGGGTCCACTGGCTGACCGGCCGCGACGTGGAGGAGCGCTGGCAGCATTTCCTCACGACGGAGGTTCCGGCCCTGACCAAGGCCGGCTGGGTCATGGAGGTCGGCGCCGATTTCGGCACCAAGGTGATCGAGCCGGGGGCCGAGGTCGAGGTCGCGGTGCGGGATGCCGGCGACGGCTGGTTCGACCTGGATGTCGGCGTCGAGATCGACGGCGAGCGTCAGCCTCTGCTGCCGATCCTCGCCCGGCTGGTGGAGAAGGGCGGCCTGTCGACCACCCGCATCATCGACGGGCGCGCCCACATCGTTCTCGACGACGGCAACGTCCTGGCCCTGCCGGCCGAGCGCATCGAGCGGCTGCTCAGCGTTCTGGAGGCGATGCTCGACAGCGGGCGCAGCAGCGGCGATCGGCTGAAGGTGCCGCTGGCCGAGGCCGATTCCCTGCTGGACATCGACGACCTGATCGCCCGGCGCGGCGACGAGACGGCGCAGATCGACGGCTATCTCCAGCGCCTGCGCGCCGACGAGATGCCCGGCGACATGACCCCGCCGCCGGGCTTCCGGGGCGAGTTGCGCGACTATCAGCGCTCCGGGCTGGCCTGGATGCAGAGCCTGCGCGCCAACAACGTCGCCGGCATCCTGGCCGACGACATGGGGCTGGGCAAGACCGCCCAGACGCTGGCCCACATCGCCATGGAGGAGCATGAGGGCCGGCTGACCGAGCCTTGCATGGTTGTGGTGCCGACCAGCCTCGTGCCCAACTGGGTGGCGGAATCGGAACGCTTCACCCCGCATCTGCGCGTCGTGGTGCTGCATGGCATCGACCGCCATGGCAAGCTGTCCGAGCTCGACCGCGCCCACATCGTCGTCACCACCTATGGCGTGGTGGCGCGCGACATCGACCTGCTGAAGCGGCTGACCTGGCACATGATCGTCCTGGACGAGGCGCAGGCGATCAAGAACCCCGACGGCAAGGCGACCCGCGCGGTGGCGGCGCTGCCCGCAAGGCACCGGCTCTGCCTGTCGGGCACTCCGGTGGAGAACAATCTGGGCGAGCTGTGGAGCCAGTTCGCCTTCCTGATGCCGGGCCTGCTGGGCGACCGCAAGGATTTCGGCAAGCGTTACCGCGTGCCCATCGAGAAGCGCGGCGACAACACCCGCGCCAACCTGCTGATGCGCCGCATCCGCCCCTTCCTGCTCCGCCGCACCAAGGAGGCGGTGGCGAAGGAGCTGCCGCCGAAGACCGAGGTGGTGGTGCGCATCGACCTCGACCGCGACCAGCGCGACCTGTACGAGACCATCCGCCTGTCGGTGAACGAGACGGTGCGCGCGGCGCTGGCCGCCAGCGGCAAGGGTTTGGGCCAGAACGCCATCGCGGTGATCGACGCGCTGTTGAAGCTGCGTCAGGTCTGCTGCGACCCGCGCCTGCTGAAATCGCTGGGCGGCGCAGGTGGCGGCAAGGGGCGCCACAGCGCCAAGCTGGCCGCCCTGACCGAGATGGTGAAGGAGATGGTGCCGGAAGGCCGCCGCATCCTGATCTTCTCGCAGTTCACCACCATGCTCGACCTGATCAAGCTGGAGCTGGAGAAGGCTGCGGTTCCCTATGTCGAGCTGACCGGCCGCACGCTGGACCGCGCCCTGCCGGTGAACCGCTTCCAGAACCGCGAGGTCCCGGTCTTCCTGATCAGCCTGAAGGCGGGCGGCCGCGGCCTGAACCTGACCGCCGCCGACACGGTGATCCATTACGATCCCTGGTGGAACCCCGCCGCCGAGGATCAGGCGACCGACCGCGCCTATCGCATCGGCCAGGACAAGCCGGTCTTCGTCTACAAGCTGATCGCCGCCAACACGGTGGAGGAGCGCATCCTCGACCTGCAGCGCCGCAAGGGCAGCCTGTCCGCCGCCACCATCGAGGGCAAGGGGCTGGTCAGCGCTCTCGACGGCGGCGACATCGACTATCTGCTGGGCGACGGCGAGGAGGAGTAGGCGTCAGAGCGGCCGTTTGGCGGCCAGCATGCTGGCGACCGCCGCCCCGGTCCTGCCGGCGCGCTCACCGATGACGGTCAGCGTCTCGCCCGGTGCGGCCTGGATGTTCGCGGCCTTCAGCACCTCCACCGCCTTGTCGGCGGGCAGCCCCAGCGCCGGCGCCGCCGCTTCGAGCGTGGCGCCCGACAGCGCGCCGAACACCGCCCCCGGATTGACGCCGCCGCCGCCGGTGGTGCCGGTCATGCCGGTGAACACCACCGACACGACGATGCTGGCAATGAAGGCGGCTTGGGCGGCGTGCCGCTTCAGATAGCCGGCGAAGGCGCGCCAGTTCTTCACCAGATGCCAGAGCGCGATGGCGGAGAACAGCACGCTCAACCATTCGTGGGAGAAGCGCACCAGCCCGGTGTTCCAGTGCAGCAGCAGCATGATGCCGGTCACGGTGGACACGACGAAGGTGACGATGGTGACGGGGGTAACCACGTCGCGGGTCATGGTCTTTGAGAATGAGACCCGGCTCTTTCCGGCGGTCCGGTTCGGGGTGTCGATGGTGGTCATGGCGGTCGTCTTTCCGGTTGATGTCTCGATTTTCCGGAAGGATCGCGCCCGACTGTAACTGCTTGATAACCTGCAAGCGTGTTCTTTGTATCCGTTTGTAACCGTAGGTGGACGAAAGGAATGTTCAGGGGCTCCGCCGAGACCCCGCTTTCGCAATCCTGTCCAAGACGAGCGCCGTTCCCGCCTGTTAGACTGCGGCATGGACCAGCAATCCGCACTGTTGGAGACTCCGGCGGTCCGCGGCGACTTCGCCCGGCTGTGGCGGGAAGCGCGCTTTGACGGCATGGAATGCCTGAACGCCCGCTTCCAGCGCCACAGCTACGCGCCGCACACGCATGAGACCTATGTGGTCGGCGTCATCACCGCCGGGACCGAGCTGTACCGCTGCCGCGGTGCCGAGCGGGCGGCGCGGGCCGGGCAGGTCGTGGTTCTGGACCCGGAGATTCTGCACGACGGCCGCCCGGCCGAGGACGGCTATGCCTACCGCATGTTCTATCCATCGGTGGCCCTGTTCGGGCAAGCGATGGCCGACGCGCTCGGCCGGTCGGTCACGCCGCATTTCGCCGCGACCGAACTCGACGACCCCGAGCTGTTCCAGCTGTTGCGCGGCCTGCACCATGGGCTGGAGGGGCCGCATCGCGAACCCTTGCGCACCGACACCGATGCTCTGCGCGCCTTCACCGCGCTGGCCCTGCGCCACGGCGACCTGACCGCCCGCCCGCGCGAGGCGGGGCGGGAACCGGCCGCCGTTCGCCGCGCGCGGGAGTATCTGGACGCCCATCTCGACAGCCCGGTTGAACTGGCCGATCTGGCGGCGGCGGCGGGGCTCAGCCGCTTCCATCTGCTGCGCGTCTTCCGCGCGGCGGTGGGAACGACCCCGCACGGCTATCTGACCGACCGCCGGGTCGCGCAAGCCAAGCGGATGCTGATCGGGCCTCTGGCGCTGGCCGATGTGGCGCTGGCCTGCGGCTTCTGCGATCAGGCGCATTTCAACCGCGTGTTCAAGGGCCGTGTCGGCGTCTCGCCCGGCCAATACCGGCGCGGCAGCAATCCCATCCAAGACGGCGCCGCCGCGGCCGCCTAGCGTGCCGCCCATGAGCAAGCATACGAGCATGGACAGCATCGCCATACCGGCATCCCCGCGGCAGGAGTTCGCGGCAGGTGTCGTCCATTGCCTGCCCATCGTGGCGGGTGCGGTTCCTTTCGGCTTCCTGCTGGGCAGCCTCGCCGCCAAGGCCGGGCTGTCGGCGCTGGACATGGGGCTGATGAGCGCACTGGTCTTCGCCGGCAGTTCCCAGTTCGTCGCCGTCGAACTGCTGACCAAGACTGGCAGCGGGGGCAGCGCCGGCTTGGCAGTGGTCGGTGCCATCCTGCTGGTCAACCTGCGCCACCTGCTGATGGGGGCGACGCTGGAGCCGCGCTTCCGCGGCATCCCGCACGCGCGGGCCGGTCTGGCGCTGTTCTTCATGACCGACGAGCAATGGGCGCTGGCGCTGCGCCGCGGGCCGGAGCTGACGCTGGCCTACTGGTACGGGGTGGCGGCGACGCTCTATCTGGCATGGCTGGCCAGCACGGTGGCCGGCACGCTGGCCGGCGCCCTGATCGCCGATCCCACCGCCTGGGGACTGGATTTCACCTTCATCGCCGTCTTCCTCTGCCTGCTTGCCGGATTCTGGCGCGGCGTGGGTTCGCTGCCGCCCTGGCTGGCGAGTGCCGCCGCCGCGCTGGCCGTCCATGCGCTGTCGCCCGGCGGGACCTGGCACATCATCGCCGGTGCGCTGGCGGGCGGCGCCGTTGCCGCCGCTCAAGCCAGGTGGCCGGGGAGGGCGCCCGATGCTTGAGTCGTTGCAACTGGATTGGAACGTCTTCGCCATCGTGCTGGGCGGGGCGCTCCTCACCTGGATGACCCGGATCGGCGGGCCGTGGCTGGTGGCGCGGGTACGTCTCGGCCCGGCGGCCAATGCGGCGCTGGAGGCCACGCCGGGCGCGGTGCTGGTGGCGCTGGTGACGCCCGCCGCCCTCTCGCGCCCGTCCGACGCCCTGGCCGCCGCCTGCGTCTGCCTGATCGCCCGGCGGGTGCCGATGGTGGTCGCGGTGGCGGGCGGCGTGGCCACCGTCGTGCTGCTGCGCCGCCTGCTGTAACCACTGCTGCAAACTGCCGTCTGGTGAAGCGCGCGGGGGATGCCTATAAGTCGGGAATGACCGACCCGATCTCCGCCCCCGCCGCTCCCGCCGCCGCCGCTTTCGACCCGCACGCCCTGCCGCCGCTGCGCGACGTGATCGCGCGCTTCGGGCTGGAGGCTCGCAAGTCGCTGGGGCAGAATTTCCTGCTCGACCTGAACCTGACGGGACGGATCGCGCGCTCGGCCAATCTGCCGGCCGGCACCACCGCCATCGAGGTCGGACCCGGTCCCGGCGGACTGACCCGCGCGCTTCTGGCGACCGACGCGGTGAAGGTGATCGCCATCGAACGCGACCGCCGCTTCATCGAGGCGCTGCAGGACGTGATCGAGGCGTCCCAGGGCCGCCTGTCGATCGTCGAGGCCGACGCCCTGACGGTGGATCCGGAGGACCTCGCTCCCGCCCCGCGCGCCATCGTCGCCAATCTTCCCTACAACGTCGCGACGCCGCTTCTGCTCGGCTGGCTGGCGCGCATCGAGGCCTATGTCAGCCTGACGCTGATGTTCCAGAAGGAGGTCGCCGACCGGCTGGTGGCGAAGCCGGGCAGCAAGGCCTATGGCCGGCTGTCGGTCATCACCCAATGGCGCTCCGACGCCCGCGTGCTGTTCAACCTGCCGCCGCGCGCCTTCACCCCGCCGCCGAAGGTCGAATCGACGGTCGTCCATCTGACCCCGCGGGCCAACCCGGAGCCGGCCGACTGGCGCGCGCTGGAGCAGGTCACCGCCGCCGCCTTCGGCCAGCGCCGCAAGATGCTGCGTCAGAGCCTGAAGTCGCTGGGCCACGCCGAAGCCCTGCTGGAGGAGACCGGCCTCGCCCCGACCGCGCGGGCCGAGGAGATCGACGTCGCCGGCTTCGCCGCGCTCGCCCGTGCCTTCCGCGCCCGTCATCCTCTGGAGCCTCCGTCGGAGAGGGCTGAATGATCCGGGTCACCCCCCGCATCAGCCTGGACGAAAGCGAGTTGCAGGAGGAGTTCGTCCGCGCTTCCGGCCCCGGCGGACAACATGTCAACAAGACGGAGTCGGCGGTCCAACTGCGCTTCGACGTGCGCCGCTCGCCCAACCTGCCCGATCCGGTGCGCTACCGGCTGGAGCGGTTGGCCGGGTCGCGCCTGACCCAGGACGGCGTGCTGATCCTGGTCGCCGACCGCCACCGCTCGCAAATCCGCAACCGGGAGGACGCCCGCGAGCGCCTGATCGACCTGATCCGCGACGCCGCCGCCCCGCCGCCGCCGCCCCGCCGTCCGACCAAACCGACCAAGGGCTCCAAGGAGCGGCGGCTGGAAGGGAAGGCCAAGCGGTCGGAGGTGAAGAAGATGCGCGGGAACGTTAACGACTGACCGGTTGCCGACTGCGCCGGAGCTTTCCGGGCATGCCCGCCATGAGACAGGTGCATTGGACGGTTCAACCATCCCGTGCCAGCCTTTCCCATCGCTTGCCCGTGAAACATTCCCCCGCGACGACAAATCCGGGGCCGGAGACGTTCGATGAGTCATCCATCCGCCAGCGCCGCCTTGCCGTCGCCGACCTCGGCCCGTCTGTCGGTCGGTTTCGCCTGGGTCGGGCACACGCTGATGCACATCGTATCTGCGCTGTTCCTCACCATCGTGCTGGCGCTGGAGACCGAGTGGAAGCTCTCCTATGACGAGCTGATCCGGCTGTGGACGCTGGGCGCCTTCATGATCGGGCTGGGGGCGCCGCTGGCCGGCTGGCTGGGCGACCGCTGGAGTTCGGCTGGCATGATGGCGGTCTTCTACCTGATGACCGGCGGCGGGGCGGTGCTGGCCGGGCTGTCGAACGGGCCGGAGATGCTGATGTGGTCGCTGGCCCTGCTCGGGCTGGGGGCATCGATCTACCACCCCGTCGGCATGGCCTGGATGATGGCGAATGCGGAGAATCGCGGCAAGGCGATGGGCTGGCTCGGCCTGTTCGGCACCTTCGGCGTTGCCACCGCCGCGGTGGTCGCCGGCAGCCTGACGGACTGGCTGAACTGGCGCATGGCCTTCATCATCCCCGGCGTCCTCTGCATCGCGATGGGTGCCGTTCTGGCCCTGCTGCTGATGACCGGCATCGTCCAGGACCGCCATGCCGACCTGAAGCCGCAGCCCAAGCCGTCGCGCGGCGATGTGGTGCGCGCCTTCTTCGTGCTGTCGCTGACCATGGTCTGCGCCGGACTGATCTTCAACGCCATGCAGGTGGTGCTGCCCAAGCTGTTCGAGGCGCGGCTGGGCGGCTGGCTCGGCAGCGGCACGCTGGGGGTCGGCGGGCTGGTGACGGCGGTCTACCTGATCTCGGCCCTGCCGCAGATGATCGGCGGCGTGCTGGCCGACCGCCATTCGCTCAAAAGGGTCTACACGCTCTGTCTGCTGGCTCAGATTCCGCTGATGGCCGCGGTCGCGGTGCTGGCCGACCTGCCGCTGGTGGCGGCGGCGGCGCTGGTCGTCATCGCCTCGCAGACGCAGATCCCGGCGGAGAACATGCTGCTGGCCCGCTACACCCCGGACAAGCATCGCGGGCTGGCCTTCGGCGCCAAATACATCCTGTCCTTCGGCGCGGGCCCGCTGGCGGTGCAACTGGTCGCCTGGGTCTATGAGCGCACCAGCGAATTCACCATGCTCTACCTGACGCTGTCGGCGCTGGCCGCCCTGGCCTTCGCCGCCGCCCTGCTGCTGCCCGACGACCGCCGCAAGGCCGAACCCGTCGCGGCGCCGCTGCCGGCGGCGGAGTGACCCGCCGCCGGTTCGGATAACTTACCCCAGCGTCTTGTTCAGCGCCTGATCCAGGTCGGCGATGATGTCCTCCGGCGTCTCCAGCCCGATGGACAGGCGGATCACCTCGGGGCCGGCGCCGGCCGAGGCCTGGGCCTCCGCCGACAGCTGGCGGTGGGTGGTCGAGGACGGGTGGATGATCAGCGAGCGGGCGTCGCCGATGTTGGCGAGGTGGCTGAACAGCTCCACGCTCTCCACCACCTTCACGCCGGCTTCGAAGCCGCCCTTGACGCCGAAGGTCAGCACCGCACCGGCACCGCGCGGCAGGTACTTCTTCGCCAGCGCGTTGTACTTCGACGATTCAAGCCCGGCATAGCTGACCCAGCTGACCGCCGGATGGCTTTCCAGGAACCGCGCCACCGTCAGCGCGCTGTCGGCGTGGCGCTGCATGCGCAGCGGCAGCGTCTCGATGCCGTTCAGCGTCAGGAAGGCGTTCATCGGCGCCTGGCTCGGCCCCAGGTCGCGCAGGCCCACGGCATGGCCGTGGATGGTGAAGGCGAGATGGCCGAAGGTCTCGTGGAAGCGCAGGCCGTGATAGCCGGGATCGGGCTCGCTCAGCGCCGGGAACTTGCCGGACTTGCTCCAGTCGAACTTGCCGCTGTCCACCACCACGCCGCCGACCGAGGTGCCGTTGCCGGACAGGAACTTGGTGGTCGAATGCACCACCAGCGTGGCGCCCCACTGGATCGGGTTGATCAGGTAGGGGGTGGCCAGCGTGTTGTCGACGATCAGCGGGATGCCGGCGTCGTCGGCAATCCGGGCGATGGCCTCGATGTCCGTCACCACGCCGCCGGGGTTGGCGAGGCTCTCGACGAAGATCGCCTTGGTCTTCTCGGTCAGCGCCGCCTTGACGTTGTCGACCGTATCGGTGTCGACGAAGCTCGGCTGCCAGCCGAAGGCGCGCGGGAAGCTGATGCCGAGCTGGTTCAGCGAGCCGCCATAGAGCTTCTTCGAGGCGACGATGTGGTCGCCCGGCGCCATCAACGGGAACAGGGCGAGCAGCTGGGCGGCATGGCCCGACGAGGTGGCGGTGGCGCCGGCGCCGCCCTCCAGGTTCGCCAGCCGCTCCTCCAGCACCGCCACCGTCGGGTTGGTCAGGCGGGAATAGATGAAGCCGACCTTCTGCAGGTTGAACAGCGAGGCGGCGTCGTCGACGTCTTCGAAGACGAAGCTGGTGGTCTGGTAGATCGGCGTCTGCCGCGCGCCGGTCGCCGGATCGGGAGCGGCGCCGGCATGGATGGCGCGGGTTTCGAAGCCAAAGCTCTTCTGTTCAGTCATCTGTGTGATTCCCCCAATTTATCAGATCAGTTTTTTGAACGATTTCGTCGGCGCCAAGCGGCGCGTCACCAGCAGGTTGGAATTGACGCCGATCCGGCCGATCTCGCCATAGAGGCGCTGGATTTCCATCTTCGGACAGCGGTCCATCACAACGGTCAGACCAGCGGACTGCGCCCGCGCCGCCGCCTCGTCGTTGCGGACGCCCAGCTGCATCCACACCACCTTGGCCCCGGCGGCGATGGCCTCGTCCGTCACCCCGCCGGCGGCGGCGGAGTTGCGGAAGACGTCGACCATGTCCGGCGGCTCCGGCAGATCCTTGAGGCTGGCATAGACCGGCAGGCCAAGGATGGTCTGGCCCGCCATCTTCGGGTTGACCGGGATGACCGTATAGCCCTTGTCGCGCAGATACTTCATCACGAAGAAGCTGGCCTTCACCGGGTCGGCGCTGGCCCCCACCACGGCGATGCTCTTCGTGCCGTCCAGCACGCCGCGCAGGAAGGCATCGGTATAGTCGGCCGGCTCCGTGATCCCTTGCGCGCTCATCGGCCGCACCAGACCGGGGTGCGCTTGCCCAGGAAGGCGTCGATGCCCTCGGCGGCATCCTCGGCCATCATGTTCTCGGTCATCACCTTGGCCGCATAGGCATAGGCGCCCTCGGCATCCAGCTCGATCTGGCGGTAGAAGGCCTCCTTGCCGGTGGCGAGCGTCAGCGGCGACTTCGACGCGATCTTGGCGGCGACGCCCTCCACCACCTCGTCGAGCTGCTCGGCCGGCACCGCGCGGTTGACGAGGCCGATGCGCTCCGCCTCCTCCGCGTCGATCAGGTCGCCCAGCAGCAGCATCTCCATCGCCGCCTTGCGCCCGACCGCGCGGGTCAGCGCCACCATCGGCGTCGAGCAGAACAGCCCGATATTCACCCCCGGCGTGGCAAAGCGCGCATCCTCCTCGCAATAGGCGAGATCGCAGGTCGCCACCAGCTGGCAACCGGCGGCGGTCGCCACCCCGCGCACCTTGGCGATCACCGGCTGGCGGACGCGGTTGATCGTCAGCATCAGGCGCGAGCACTGGGTGAACAGCGCCTCGTACAGCTCGCGCGACGGGGCGGCGCGCATCTCCTTCAGGTCATGGCCGGCGCAGAAGGCGCCGCCGGCCCCGGCCAGCACCACGGCGCGGACGCTGCTGTCCTCGTGGATCGCATCCAGCGCGTCCTGCAACGCGGCCATCAGCCCCATCGACAGGGCATTGCGCGCCTTCGGCCGGTTCAGCGTCAGCGTGGCGACCCCATCGCGATCCTCGCGCAGGACCAGCGCTTTATCCTGCGGGGGGTGGGGCTCTTGTGTCGAAACCGCGGCGCTCATGGTCGTTGTCCTCCCGTATTCCTTTGGTTGCGCACCGCCGGCAGCTTAACGCGCCGGGAAAGCGGGTGACACGGGGAACCTGCAGGGCAGGGACAATGAGACGACAGGGCGACGGGAATTTCAACAGAGAATTTTGTCTGAAGCGATTATATCCCTTTTATTTCAGTAGGAAATTCGCCCCGAAAAATCCCCCTCCCATGGCGGGAGAGGGCTTTTCGGTTACGATGCCTTGGCGGTCTTCTTCTTCGGCGCGGCGGCTTCCGCCGGAGCGTCCTTGGCCGCCTTGGCCTTGGTCGCCTTCTTGGCGGCCGGCTTCTTGGCCGCAGCCTTGGCCTTGGCGGGCTTCTCCGCCTCCGCGCCCTCGGCCTTGGCCGGCTCGGCGTCCTTCGGGGCCTTGCCCTTCTTGGCGGCGTCCTTGGCGACCTTGGCGTCGATCAGCTCCAGCGCCTGTTCCAGCGTGACGCTGTCCGGCTCGGTTCCCTTCGGGATCGAGGCATAGACGCTGGCGTGCTTCACATAGGGACCGAAGCGGCCCGAACCCATGGTGATCGGCTTGCCGGTCTTGGGGTGGTCGCCCAGAGTCTTGGCCGGGGCCGAGGCCTTCTTGGCCGCACCGGCCAGCAGGTCGACGGCGCGGTTGATGCCGATGGTCAGCACGTCGTCATCGGGCGTCAGCGACTTGTAGACGCTGCCATGCTTCAGGTAGGGACCGAAGCGGCCGATGCCGGCGCTGATCTCCTCACCCGTTTCCGGATGGTTGCCGATGGCGCGCGGCAGGGCCAGCAACCGCAGCGCGGTGTCGAGATCGACGTCGGCAGCGGCCATGCCCTTGGGCAGCGACACCCGCTTGGGCTTCGGCGCCTCGTCCTTCTTCTTTTTCTTTGCCTTCGGTTTCTTGCCGTCCGCGGGCTGCTCCTCTGCCGCCGGTTCCTCCGGCGGCGCGGCAGCGGCAGGCGCCGGGCCGAGCTGGATGTAGGCGCCGAACGGGCCGCGGCGCACCGTCACCGGCAGGCCGGTTTCCGGATCGTTGCCCAGCTCGCGCGGGCCTTCCTGCGCCTCGCCATTCTCATCGTTGGCGACGGCCAGCGGCCGGGTGTAACGGCATTCCGGATAGCGCGAGCAGCCGATGAAGGCGCCCATCTTGCCCAGTTTCAGCCCCAGCCGGCCCTCGCGGCAGACCGGGCAGACGCGCGGGTCGTGGCCATCTTCGGTGGCGGCGGGGAAGAAATGGGCGCCGAGTTCGTTGTCGAGCGTGGTCAGCACCTGGGTGATCGTCAGATCCTTGGTGCCGTTCACCGCCACGTCGAAGGCGGTCCAGAAGTCGCGCAGGACGGTCTTCCAGTCGATCTTGCCGTCGGAGATCTCGTCCAGCTGGTTCTCCAGCTCCGCCGTGAAGTTGTACTCCACATAACGGTGGAAGAAATTCTCCAGGAAGGCCGTCACCAGCCGGCCGCGGTCTTCCGGGATGAAACGCCGCTTGTCCAACCGCACATAGTTGCGGTCCTGCAGCACCTGGAGGATCGAGGCATAGGTGGACGGGCGGCCGATCCCCAGCTCCTCCAGCTTCTTGACGAGGCTGGCTTCGGAATAGCGCGGCGGCGGCTGCGTGAAATGCTGCTCCGGAGCGATGTCGCCGCGGGCCAGAGCATCGCCCTGGTCCATGGCCGGCAGGCGGCGTTCCTGCTGGTCGTCCTCGGCCGCGTCGTCGCGGTCCTCCTGATAGACCTTCAGGAAGCCGTCGAACACCACGATGGAACCGGTGGCGCGCAGGACCACATCCTTCGACGGGCTGGCGATGTCCACCGCCACCTGATCCAGCACGGCGCTTTCCATCTGGCTCGCCAGCGTCCGCTTCCAGATCAGCTCGTAAAGCCGCAGTTCGTCCCCTTCCAGATAGGCGGAGACCGTGTCCGGGCGGCGCTGCAGGTCGGTCGGCCGGATGGCCTCGTGCGCCTCCTGGGCGTTCTTGGCGGCGGTCTTGTAGACGCGCGGCTGGGCCGGGACATAGCGCTCGCCATACTGCGAGCCGATCAGGCTGCGGGCGCCGTCGATGGCCTCCTGCGACAGGCTGACGCCGTCGGTTCGCATATAGGTGATGAGGCCGACCGTCTCGCCGCCGATATCGACGCCCTCATACAGCCGCTGCGCCGTGCGCATGGTGCGGGTGGCGCCGAAGCCCAGCTTGCGCGAGGCCTCCTGCTGCAGGGTGGAGGTGGTGAAGGGCGGCGACGGGTTCCGGCGGCTCTGCCTGCGCTCCACCGACGACACGGCGAAGGCCTGCGGGCGGATCTTCGCCACCGCGGCCTCGGCGGCCTCGCGGTTGGGCAGGCCGAACTTGTCGAGCTTCCTGCCGTCCAGCTGGGTCAGCGACGCGGTGAAGGCGGCGCCGGCGGGCGTGGTGAAGCCCACGGCGATGGACCAGTATTCCTGCGGCTTGAAGACCTCGATCTCCGACTCGCGCTCGCAGATCAGGCGCAGCGCCACCGACTGCACGCGGCCGGCCGACTTGGAGCCCGGCAGCTTGCGCCACAGCACCGGCGACAGGGTGAATCCCACCAGATAGTCCAGCGCCCGGCGCGCCAGATAGGCGTCGACCAGTTCGCGCGACACGTCGCGCGGGTTGGCGATGGCGGCCTGCACCGCGCTCTTGGTGATCTCGTTGAAGGTGATGCGCTGGACGTCGCGGTTGTCGGTCAGATTCTTTTCGCGCAGCAGCTCCGACAGGTGCCAGGCAATGGCCTCTCCCTCGCGATCCGGGTCGGTTGCGAGATAGACGCGGTCGGCCGACTTCACCGCCTTGGCGATCTCGTCGATGTGGCGCTTGGAGCGGTCGCCCAGCTCCCATTCCATCGCGAAGTCTTCATCCGGGCGCACCGACCCGTCGCGCGCCGGAAGGTCGCGGACATGGCCGAAGCTGGCGATGACGGTGTAGTCGTCGCCCAGATACTTGTTGATGGTCTTCGCCTTGGCCGGCGATTCGACGATGACGACGTTGCTGCCCGGCAAGAAACCAGCCCTTCGCGTATGCCCACTCAAACCACGGCGGCGCCGATCAGGCGAGAGAGACCTGATGACCGGGAAGACGCTGGACTCGGCCGGCAAGCTCAAGTTCCAGAACCACGGTCAGCACCACCGGAGCGGACAATTGGCACCCGCGGACGAGTTCGTCAATGGTGACGGGGGAGGGGCCCAGGTTTTCCAGCACCAGGGCACGGGCCTTTGCAAGGTCGGATTCGTCTGCTTGCGCGGCCGGGCCGGGGACCAGCCCGGCGGCGCTGAACAGGTCGCGCGGCCGTTCCGCCAGTGTCGGCGGACGCAGGTTTTCGATGGCGCGCAGGACGTCGTCGGCCCGCTCCACCAGCGCCGCCCCCTGGCGCAGCAGGTTGTTGGTGCCGTGGCAGCGCGGATCGAGCGGAGATCCCGGAACCGCCATCACCTCCCGCCCCTGTTCCAGCGCCATCCGCGCGGTGATGAGCGATCCGGAGCGCAGCGCCGCCTCCACCACCAGAACGCCCAGCGACAGGCCGGAGATCAGGCGGTTGCGGCGGGGGAAATGGCGGGCCTGCGGCTGGGTGCCGATGGCGCTTTCCGCCACCACCACGCCCTGCGCCACGATGTCGCGGTAGAGTCCCTCATTCTCCGGCGGATAGACGACGTCGACGCCGCCCGCCAGCACGGCGGCGGTGCCGCCGGCGAGTGAACCGGCATGGGCGGCGGTGTCGATGCCGCGGGCCAGGCCGGAAACGACCAGCAGTCCGGCCGTGCCCAGCTCCCGCGCCAGCGACTCGGCGAACTTCTTGGCGTTCAGCGAGGCGTTGCGCGCCCCGACGATGGCGACCGCGCGCCGTTTCAGCAGATGGGCGTGTCCCGCCACCGAGATCACCGGCGGCGCATCGTCGACCGCGGCCAGCGGTTCCGGGTAGTCGGGCTCGCAGGCGCAGATCAGGCGGGCGCCGAAGCGGCGGTTCGCCTGCATCTCCCGCTCCGCCTCGGCCTTGGGGGCGACGCGCAGCGGTTTGGTCCGCCCGCCGCGCCGCGCCAGGTCCGGCAGGGCGTCCAGCGCCGCACGGGCGCTGCCAAACTGCTCCAGCAGGCGGTGGAAGGTGATCGGCCCCACATTCTCGGTGCGAATGAGGCGGATCCAGTCGAGCCGTTCGGCATCGGACAAGGGGCGGCGCGGTTGTGTCATGTCCGAGAGTCATACAACCGAATGACGTTCGGCATCAACATTCAAACGTATGAGGGTATTGCTGCCGGCGGTCCATGCCCATGGATGGTGGGTGGCGATGCTTGTGCAATCCCATGGCGGCGCCGGGCACCGCATGGCCGCCTTGCCGACGGCGTGGGGCGTGCGCCATCGCACCCGAGGACTCGCGGAGGCGGCATGCCTCGACTTTTTGAGGATATCCCGGCAGACAATCTATGTTGCTTCCGCCCGGATCATAATCTTCATGCGGCGGGAGATGAACGATCCACCATCGATCGCACTTCCTTATGGCGCGCTTCAATCTTGGCGTGCCCGGAACGCTGGAGCCGCACATTGAATACCATCAGGCGTCAGTGAATCGGCAGCGTGAAGACTTTGGCACTCAGGACCGAAGGTCGGATTTCCCCCAATGGAATCGGTCGCATGCTTATGTATCATCGGCCGCGGAACTGTGGACAAGGGGCGGGGCAGGCAATGTTCGGACGGGGAAAAATCAAACAGGCGCTGATGCGGAAGATGTCGGCGCTGGATGCCCTGCGGGCGAAGGTGATGGTGGCCGACGAGAATCTGACGATCGTTCACGTCAATCCCGCCGTGGTGTCCTTGCTGCGCGAGGTTGAGGGAGACCTGCGCAAGGAACTGCCCCGGCTGGATGTCAGCCGGTTGGTCGGCAGCAACATCGACGTGTTCCACAAGAATCCCGATCACCAGCGCCGCATGCTGGCGGCGCTGACCAAGCCCTACGGCGCCACCATCAAGGTCGGCGGCCACCAGTTCGACCTGCTGGTCACGCCGCTGACCGACAATGGGCAGCGGATCGGCTTCGTCGTCGAATGGGCCGATGCCAAGGAGCGGCTGGAGAATCTCGACTATGCGGCGCAGATGGTTGCCATCAGCCGCTCGCAGGCGGTGATCGAATTCACCACGGACGGCATCGTCACCAAGGCGAACGACAATTTCCTCAAGGTGATGGGCTATCGGCGGGACGAGGTGATCGGCAAGCACCACAGCATGTTCGTCGAGCCGGCGCTGCGCGACAGTGCCGATTACGCCCGGTTCTGGGAGACGCTGCGCCGCGGCGAGTTCCAGGCCGCGCAGTACAAGCGCATCGGCAAGTCCGGCAACGCCGTCTGGATCGAAGGCGCCTACAACCCGATCTTCGACGAGAAGGGGCAGGTGACGAAGGTCGTGAAGTTCGCGGTGGACATCACCGCCCAGATCGTCCTCCTGAACAATCTGAAGGTGATGATCGACACGAATTTCGGCGAGGTCGATCAGGCGCTTCATTTGTCGCTGGGCGAGGCCGGCTCCGCCAACGCCGCCGCCGGTTCGACGTCCGCCAGCGTCCAGTCGGTCGCGTCCAGTGCGGAGGAGCTCGTCTCGTCCATCGGCGAGATTTCGCAGAGCATGACCCGCGCCCGCTCGGCGACCGACAGCGCCTTCGACCGTACCGTGTCGGTGGCGGAAAGCACCGACCGTTTGGCCGCCGCCGCCCAGGCGATGAACGGAATCGTCGGCCTGATCAATTCCATCGCCGGGCAGATCAACCTGCTGGCGCTGAACGCCACCATCGAAGCGGCCCGCGCCGGAGAGGCCGGCAAGGGCTTCGCCGTCGTGGCGTCGGAGGTGAAGAACCTCGCCAATCAGGCCGGCAAGGCGACCGAGCAGATCTCGGCGGAGATCGAGGGCATCCAGTCGACTTCGACCGAAGTCGCCAATGCCCTGAACGCCATCCGCGAGGCGGTCGCCGCCGTGCGGGAACATGTGACCGGCACCGCCTCGGCGGTCGAGGAACAGAGCGCCGTCACACAGACCATGTCGGCCGAAATGCAGGCGGCGTCAGCCGCCGTGGCGACGGTGACGTCCAACATCACGGCGATCTCCACGGCGGTCAATCAGGTGGCCGGGGCGGTCGAACGGACCAAGGAGGCGGCGCACGTCCTGGTCCGCTGACCGCACCGGTGGGCGGCCTCGGCCCGATCAGCGCTTGTGGAACGCCGGCGGGCGCTTTTCGAAGAAGGCGGTGATGCCCTCCTTCGCTTCGCCGTGATGCAGGGCTTCGACGAACAGGTCGCTTTCACGGGCGAGTTGGGTGGCGAAGCTGCCATAGGCAAGCTCCATCAGCTTCTTGGCCCGGCCCATGGCGCCGCTCGGCCCCTCCGCGATGGTTTGCGCCCAGGCAACCGCCTCCGCCAGCGCCCGTCCCGGTGTCGCGATGCGGTTGACCACGCCGGCCGCATGCAGGCGGGCGGCATCGACCGGGCCGCCGGTCAGCATCAGTTCCGCATAGAGCTGCGGCGGCAGCGCGCGGGCCAGCGAGGCGGAGGCGCCGCCGTCCGCCGTCAGCCCGACCTTGACATAGGCGGTCAGGAACTGCGCATCCTCCGCCGCGACGATCAGGTCGCAGGCCAGCGCCAGCGAGAATCCGGCGCCGGCCGCCGGCCCTTCCACCGCGGCGAGGATTGGCTTCGGGCATTCGCGCATCGCGCGGACCCAGCCATGGAAGCGCTCGATCCCATCCCGGTTCTCCGACCGCGAGCGGCTGCCGTGGTGATAGAGATTGGTCAGATGCCCGCCCGAACTGAAGGCGCCACCGGCCCCCGTCAGCACGATGGCGCCGATGCCGGGATCATGCGTCGCCTCGTCGAGCGCATCGCGGCCGGCGGCCATCATCCGCAGGCCGAGCGCGTTGCGGGTGCCGGCGTCGCTCATGGTCAGCACCATGACGCGGCCCTGGCGGTCAACCGTCATGCTGCCGGTATCCTGACGTTCGTTCATGGTCGTTTCTTCCCCGGTTGTCATTGTCCGGCGGAACGGTCTTCGCCGGATGGTGGACGTACTGTGACAGCCGTCGGGCCCCTGTCCAATCCGTCCGACCGGTATAGGAAGGCGCCGGGCGCCGCGGGAAACGCTTGTTCTTCCACAATACCCCTTCCTACATTGGGGTGAGACCGATCGCCGCGGCGACGCTGGGCGGAGCGGCGTGGCGCGACCGAAGGGCGGAGGCGGGGGGATGGCGCTGGCTCTGGACCGGCATGGGGACCGGCATGGTGATCGGCGGGGGCGGGGCAGGGATGGCGGGAAAAGGCCGGACATCGCCGCACCCGTTCCGCCCTATGCCAACCGCAGCATCATCCTGCTGTGCGTTCTCGCCTTCGTGCTGCGGCTTCCGCCGGAGTCCTTCGCCTTCGTTCCGGCCTATTTCTTCGGCACGGTCGAGCTGGCCGGGCCTCTGCCCACTGCCGCCCTGTGGCGCGGGCTGTTCGGGCATGTGCTGATCCATGCTGACCTGACGCATCTGACCTCCAACATGGTCGTGCTCCTGCTGCTGGGCGATGTGGTGGAGCGCGAGGCCGGGCATCTGCGCTATCTGGCGCTGTTCGTCGCCGGCACCGTGGCGGCGGCCTTGTCCGAGGGGGTGCTGGCGGCCGACCGGATGGCGCCGTTGATCGGAGCGAGCGGAGCGATCTGTGCGCTGATGGGCGGATTCCTGTGGATGCGCCCGCGCTTCGGGCTGCTGTCGCGGCGCCTTCCCCGGCGGCTGGTGCAGGGGGCGATCGTCGTTTTCGCGCTGCTCAACGCGGCGATGACGCTGATGCCGCTGCCCGCCGATTCTGCGCTGGCCGAGGTCGGCTGGGGCGCCCATGCCGGCGGGCTGGCTGCCGGGTTCCTGTTGGGGGCGCTGCTGCTGTGGCTGGCCGCACCCCGGCGGGCGGGTCGCGGCGGCGGTTGACGGCGCCTCGGCGGTTGCATTCCGTTTCCATGCCCGAAATACTCGCGCCATCGTCAGCGGGAGAGAGCGGACCATGGGGAACGACGCGGTTCTGGGCGTGATCGGTGGCAGCGGCCTTTACGACATCGACGGCCTGGAGAACACCCGCTGGGTTACGGTGACGACGCCCTTCGGCGACCCCTCCGACCAGCTGCTGACCGGCGAGTTCGCGGGCCGCAAGCTGGTCTTCCTGCCGCGTCACGGCCGCGGCCACCGGATTCCCCCGTCGGAGCTGAATTTCCGCGCCAACATCCACGCGCTGAAGCAGCTGGGCGTGACCGACATCCTGTCGGTGTCCGCCGTCGGTTCGCTGAGGGAGACTCTGCCGCCCGGCACCTTCGTGGTCATCGACCAGTTCATCGACCGGACCTTCGCCCGCGACAAGACCTTCTTCGGCAGCGGGCTGGTCGCCCATGTGGCGCTGGGCCATCCCGTCTGCGGCCGGCTGGGCGACCTGATCGAGCAGGCGCTGGCCGAGCTGGACATCCCGCACCAGCGGCGCGGCACCTACATGGTGATGGAAGGGCCGCAATTCTCCACCGTCGCCGAATCGAAGCTCTACCGCAGCTGGGGCTGCGATGTGATCGGCATGACCAACATGCCGGAGGCCAAGCTCGCCCGCGAGGCGGAGATGTGCTACGCGACCGTCGCCATGGTCACCGATTACGATTGCTGGCACGAGGGGCACGACCATGTCTCGGTCGATGCGGTGATCAAGGTTGTGGTCGCCAATGCCGGCAAGGCGCGCTCGCTGGTGTCGGCGCTGGCGCCCAAGGTGGCGCACCGCGACGGCCCTTGCGTCCAGGGCTGCCACACCGCGCTCGACAACGCGATCATGACTGCTCCGTCCCACCGCGACCCGGCGATGCTGGACAAGCTGTCGCTGATCGTGAAGCGCGCGCTGGGGTGAATGGTGGCTTGCGTGGTCGCTTTCATCCGTGCGCAAAGCGCTTGCGCACGGCATGGGAAAGCCACTGCCACTGCCACTGCCGCTGCCTGATCGGCCCATGAACGAAAGTAGGGGTGTGTGCCTCTCCGGACGTCGAATATATCATCGGTGCACGTAACCATTCGGGTGACGGCAAGACGGTTCCGCGGTTGATCGATGCGGCTGATGGCTGCTCTCGGGAGCAGACGCCGGTCTTCGCATGGTCCTGTGATGCAGTGCTTTAAGAATTCCGGGGGACGGCGACGAACTGTCGGTGCCGGTGCAGTCGCGCATGCGCACTGTATTTCCACGCGATGGAATAAATCCGGAATGGAAGCCATGCATTTTGACGATTTGCCGGAAAGCCTCTGCGATTTCTAGGATTGTTCAGGCACCATAGTGTCTTCTGTTCGGCAAAAGACGCCTTCACGCAATGGGCGTCATGGCCATAACGATGAGGAAACGTTCATGAAGCGCCGTTCCTTCCTGACCTCGGCTGGCGTCGGCGTCGCCGCCAGCACGCTGGCGGCTCCCGCCATCGCGCAGTCCCAGCCGGAAATCCATTGGCGTCTGGCGTCCAGCTTTCCCAAGAGCCTGAACACCATCTATGGCGGCGCCGACACCATCGCGGCACGCGTCGCCGCGGCGACCGACGGCAAGTTCACCATCCGCGCCTTCCCTGCCGGTGAACTCGTCCCCGGCCTCCAGGTGCTGGATGCCGTGCAGAACGGCACGGTCGAATGCGGCCACACCGCCAGCTACTATTATGTCGGCAAGGATCCGACCTTCACCTTCGACGCGACGGTGCCGTTCGGCCTGAACGCCCGCCAGCAGAACGCCTGGATCTACAGCGGCGGCGGCATGCCGCTGCTGCGCGAGTTCTTCGACGGCTACGGCGTCGTGAATTTCCCGGCCGGCAACACCGGTGTGCAGATGGGCGGCTGGTTCCGCAAGGAGATCAAGACCGTCGAGGACCTGAAGGGGCTGAAGTTCCGCATCGGCGGTTTCGCCGGCCAGGTTCTGTCCAAGCTGGGCGTCGTGCCGCAGCAGATCGCCGGCGGCGACATCTATCCGTCGCTGGAAAAGGGCACCATCGACGCCGCCGAGTGGATCGGCCCCTATGACGACGAGAAGCTCGGCTTCAACAAGGTCGCCAAATATTATTACTATCCGGGCTGGTGGGAAGGCGGGCTGAACGTCTCGCTGCTGGTCAACAAGCAGCAGTGGGAACAGCTGCCCAAGCAGTACCAGGCCGTCCTGGAGGCCGCCTGCTTCGAAGCCAATTTGACCATGGCCGCCAAGTACGACGCCGAGAATCCGGCGGCGCTGAAGCGTCTGGTCGGTGGCGGCGCCCAGCTGCGTCCCTTCCCGCGCGACGTGATGGAGGCCTGCTACAAGGCCGCCACCGAGCTGTACGAGGAAACGGCGAAGACCAACCCGAAATTCGCCAAGATCTACGAACCGTGGAAGAAGTTCCGCGACGACGAGTATCTGTGGTTCCGGGTGGCCGAGAACTCCTTCGACAACTTCGCCTTCACCGCCGGCCTGAAGCGCTGACGGCACCATGAAGAACAAGGCCCCCGCGACCCGACCGGTCGCGGGGGCTTTTTCCTGGTCAGGCGTTTTCTTGTTCAGGTTGGGCGGCCGGGCGCCAGCAGGTTGGCGATCATGGTCTGCACCACCTCGTCGTTCTGGTTGAAGGTGGTGGTCTTCACCCGAAGAACGCCCTGGTCTGGCCGCTTGGCCGAGCGCCGGGCCTCCAGCACCTCCATCTCGATGCGCAGCACGTCGCCGGGACGGGTCGGGCGCGGCCAGCCGATCTGATCGACACCCATGCCGATGTAACCGCCGGCCAATTCGGCGTTGCTGCCGACGATCATGCGCATCGTCATCCCCGCGGTGTGCCAGCCGCTGGCCGCCAGCCCGCGGAACAGCGTGTCCTTCGCCGCATCCGGATCCAGGTGGAAGGGCTGGGGGTCGAACTTCTCGGCATAGGCGACGATCTCCACCGTCTCGACCGTCAGCGGCCCGCCGGTGAAGCGGTCGCCCACCGTGATGTCCTCGAAATAGCGCATCCCTCGGAACTCCGTTCGTCGTGGTGGTCAGGGCCGGTTCGGCCGGTTATGATACAGACCTGTCTCTTCCGTCCGATGGTAGAGACAGGTCTGTATCATTGTCAACGGCCATGCTTGCGGCGGGGCCGTCCTGAACGGGTGGGGGCGGATGGCAGAGACGGCAGGGGTCAGGAAGCCGGCGCGGGAGCGGATTCTCGATACGGCGGCGGAGCTGTTCTACAGCGAGGGCATCCGCGCCGTCGGCATCGACACGATCATCGCCAAGTCCGGCGTCGCGAAGATGAGCCTTTACCGCAACTTCACGTCCAAGGACGATCTGGTCTGCGCCTATCTGGAGCGCAACACCGCCCAGCATGCCGCATGGTGGGACCGGGTGACCGCCCGCCATCCCGGCGACCCGCGGGCGCAGATGAAGGCGCTGTTCGTGGCGCTCGGCCACTGGATCGACCACCCGAAATTCCAGGGCTGTCCCTTCACCACGGCCGCCGCCGAATTGCGCGATCCGGCCAACCCCGCCCATGTGCTGGCGCTGGCGCACAAGCGCATGGTCCGCGACCGCCTGCGCGCACTGGCTGCCGCGGCCGGCGCGGACGATCCGGACCGGTTGACCGGGCAACTGCAATTGTTGATGGAAGGCGCCTACGCCGCCGGCCGTGCGCTGGATCTGGGGGTGGGCAACGCGGCGGTGGCGAGTGCGGCGGCGACGCTGATCGATGCGGCCTGCGGGGCAGCCTGTGGGGCGAAGGCCATCGGCTGACATCCCGCGACCACCACGACCCCGAACGCAAAAAGCGCCGCAGGCCAGACCTGCGGCGCTTCTTCAATTCCGCCTGATGCGTCAGTCCGCGCCGATGCGGTCGCGGACCGGTTGGCCGGGACGGTAGTCCTGCAGGCGGGTGGCGCGCAGGCCCCGCATGCCGTGGCTGTCGATCAGCCGCTGCCAGGACAAGAATTCCTCCACCGACAGGGTATAGCGGCGGCAGGCCTCCTCCAGGCTGATCAGGCCGGATCGGACGCCGGCGACCACTTCCGCCTTGCGGCGCATCACCCAACGCTTGGTGTCGGGCGGGGGAAGATCGCTTTCGGTCATGGGACGCCCCTCAGGACCAATGACCGATGCACCGGCCGCAGAGTCGTCACCGGTGTCGAGTTCTATGAGTGCCATGCGCGGACGCTCCAACCCAAACTGTGGATTCCACGATTTCGGGGTACTTTAGGCGCCGGCACTTAACAAATGCCTAAACGATAGAGTTAACATTTTATCTCGGGGTAACCCTTACCCCGAACGGACAGCAGGGTTTCCGCCGTTGTCCGGCGGCCGGAGATCGCCGGCCGCGCCACCGGGGAATGTCCGCCGGCAATCGCCCTCAGTAGACCGTCGTCAGCTTGGACAGCGGGACTTCGCTGGCGCCGATGTTCAGCACGGTCTCGCCTTCCTTGTTGTTGCCGATGCCGGCCACGGTGCCGAAGGTGTAGGTGGTCGTCTTGATGGTGTCGTCCTTGACCTCCGACACCGGGGCGATGTTCATCCGGTAGGTGCCCGGCTGCACGGCGCGGCCGTTGTTGTCCTTGAAGTCCCAATTGACCGCATGCTTGGTCCCGGCGGTGGTTTCGCCCTTCATGGAGCGGACGATGTTGCCCTTGGCGTCCAGGATGTCGACGCGCACCGACTTGGCGGAGGTCGCCAGCTCGTAGCCCAGCGGAGCCTGGGTCATGCCCTGGGTGTACTGGAAGCTGTCGCCTTCGAAGGTGACCATGCGGCCGAGATAGGCCAGGTTGGTGGAGGCGGTTCCGGCGGACTGCAGCTGCACCAGCTTGTCCAGGCGGCTGTTGGTGCCGATGTTCTGCTCGACATTGGCGAAATCGACCAGCTGCTTGGTCATGTCGTTGGTATCCAGCGGCTTCAGCGGGTCCTGGTTCTTCATCTGCGTGGTCAGCATGGTGAGGAACGTCTGGAAATTGTCGCCCAGGCCCTTGGTCGCCGACGCGGTCTTCTCGGCGTCGGTCTGCGGGGTCTTGGAGGTCTCGGCCGCCGTCTTCGACCCGGTGGACTTGCCGCCCGAATAGGTGCCGTACTGGTTGACGGGCTGGCCGAAGCTGTTGGTGGTCGTGGTCATGGCGGTCGTCCTTCGTGGCTCTTGCGGCCGGTGTCTTGAAAGCGGCGGTCAGGCGGCGGGCGTGCTGCCCGGCTCAGGCGCGGATGTCGAGACGTCCGTTGCCGAGCGTCGCGGTGTAGACGGCCGTGTCGGAGGCGTCCTGGTCGGCGCCCCCGTCGAGGCCGCGCCGCCCCCCTCCGTTCCCCTTGCCGTTGCCCCGCCCGTCATTGCCGAAGGGGTTGCCTTCGCCGCGCAGGCTGAAGTTCAGGCTGTTGGAGTCCGTCTGCAGCCCAGCCTCTTGCAAGGCGCGTTCCAGACCACGGCTGTCGCGTTGCAGAAGTTCGAGGGTCTGGGCTCTTTCCACCGCGACCATCGCGCTGACCCGGCCGTCGGCGCCGATGTCCAGCTTGATGTCGATCCGCCCCAGCTCGGCCGGGTGCAGGTTGATGGTGAACTGGTCGACCTCGTCGCCGACCTGCTTCTTGATATGGACGGCGATCTGGTCATGGACGCCCATCGGCATGCCGGCGCTGCCGCGCGACGGGCGCAGCGTCGCGGCCGCCTGCGGCTGGTCGATGCCGGGAATGCTCCCGGAAATTCCGCCATGCATCCCCTCCATGGCGGCGAGCGCCGGATGGGTGTGGACACCGGCGGCGCCATGGCCGTGGCCTGCGGCGGCGCTTGCGCCTTCGAGTCCCTCCAGCGCTCCGGTCGCCCTGGCGGTGGCCGACGTGGCAACCGTTTCCGCGACGGGCGGAACCGCGGGAGCGGCAGTGGCGGCCTGCGGCATGGCCTGGGGCTGGGCATCGTTCCGGCTGCCGCCATCGGCACCGGCCTGCTTGCCACCCTGTTTCGCCTCGCCGGACTTTGCCTTGGCGGCGGCGAGCAGATCGGCGAAGCGGTCGGGCAGGGCGGCATCATCGTCCGGCAGCGCCTCCGCAGCTTCGTCGCCGCTTTGCGCACCGCCATCCACCCCGGTCACGGCGGCGGCCTGTGCCTGCCGGGCGCCGTCTCCGTTCACGGGTGTTGCATCGGTGGCGTTCTTTGCCGCGGCGTCTGCGCCGGTCTGCGCCGCATTCGGCGTTCCGGCCGCGGCCTGCGCCTGGGCAAGGCGGGCGGTGGCATCGGCGGCCCCGGCCGCCGCCGCATCGCCGCCACCCTGGCCGTCATCGCCGGCCGCGCCGGTGGCGGACTGGCCGGGCGCCGTCAATCCGGCGAGGATCAGGTCGCTGGGCTGCCGGACCGGCTGCTGCTGCGCCGGCTCCATGGCGGCGGACAGGGGCTGGTCGGCGGTCTGCTCTCCCGTCCCGGCATCCTCGGCGGACGCGTCACCGGACCCGCCCCCCTCGGCCATTGCCGCATCGCTGTCGGTCTCTGCCGCTGCTGCGTCCGCAACTGCCGTCTCCGTTCCCTCGCCTGCCTCCGCCTGATCGGCGCCGGCGGCTTCCGTGCCGGCTTTCGCCGCGTCGGACTTGCAGATGTTGGCCTTGGCGCCATCGGTTTTGGCGCCGTCGGTCTTGGCACTGTCCTTCGGCTTGTCGCCCTTGACCGGATTGCGGTCGTTCCGACCGGCCTGGACCTCGCGGTCGCCGTCCGTCCCGGCGGCTTTCGGGTCCTGCGTCCGGGCCGGCTCGGCGTCCGCATCGCTCCGGCGGGCGGTCTGGGCACGGGTGTCGCGGTTCGGATCGGGCTTCGGCTCCGCCCGGACGGGAGCATTGCGCTGCGCGTCGGCCGCGCGGGCGTCCTTCGCCTGGTTGGCGGAGTCACGGGCGGCATCGGCGGCCTGCTCGCGCTTGCGCGCGGCGGCATCGGCCAGCATGCGGTCCATCATCTTGGAAAACAGGTCGTTCTTCGCCGCCGCTCCCTGGGTCTGCTGGGATTGTGCGAGACCGTCGAACAAGGATGCGGCGATGTTGTTCGATTGGATATCCATGGAACGGCCTCTCTCGGGACGGCGGAACGCACCGACGGCGATGCGGCAGGATCAATGCAACGGGCGGGCCAGTTGCCGGACTGGCGTCGCGGAGCCGCCGGCGGGGAGTGGGGCGGCAGTTCCGGCCCCATGCCGGGACCGGGACCGGCAAAAAAATCCACCCGCAGGGTCTTTCTTGCCGTGGTGGCGAACCATCGCCGTCTTGCCGGCCGCCGCAAAGAGAAAGGCCGCCCTCCAGATCGGGAGAGCGGCCGTCCGAAAATCGGCAGTCACGGATGACGCTTGCCGGCGAGCGTCTGCTCAAAGCCGGGTGTTGAGCGCCGCCGAGGTGCGCGGTCCGCTGGGCGGCGGGGAATAGCCGCGGCCGCCGCCCATGTGCGCGGCATAGGCGGTCGCGGGCGCCTTCTGCTGGCGGGTGATCACGGTGACGACGGTATCGACCATCACCTTCTGGGCCTCGCCGCCGATCCGCAGGGCTTCGGCATTGTCGGCGGTGGCCGCATAGAGTTTGTTGGTCGCCTCCTTCAGCGCCGTCTTCAGCTCCGCCGGCAGCGCCATCAGCCCCTCGCGGTCGACGCGCAGCATGCGGCTGATCTCCTCATAGACCAGCGTCATCGGCTGCTTGTCCTTGACGATCTGGGCCAGCTCCTTCGCCGGACGGCGGGCGCGGACGGCGGTGGCCTCGCGCTCCAGCAGGGCGCTCAGGCGGCCCATCAGCTCGACAAGGGCCACAGCGCGCTCCTGCGCGTTCTTCGGCAGGTTGGCGGCCGGCTTGGGCTGCTGGGGAAAACGAACGTCGACCTTATCCATGGCTGGCCTCCTGGGCGCGAAGAAGCTCTCCGTAAACCTGATTGGCGATGCCGAAGCCGCCGCGCTGGGTGATCTGCTTGCCGAACTGCTCGATCAGCATCGGCCGGAACATCTCCTCGCCGCGCCCGCCGCCGAAGGTCTCGTCGGTGCCGATCCCCTCGAACATCGGGCCCAGCATCTGCGAGATGAACTGGCTTTCGAACTCGTTGGCCGACTTGCGCAGCTGGGCAAGCTTTGCCGGGTCCGTCTTTGCCTCCAGATCGGAAATCCGTGCCTGGGTGCGCACGCCGAAACCGGCGGAAAGGGCGGGGCTCATGGACATCAGATCACCTCGATCTCGGCTTGCAGGGCTCCGGCGGCCTTGATCGACTGGAGAATGGCGATCATGTCCCGCGGTCCCACCCCCAGCGCATTCAAGGACTGTACCAACTCCTGCAGGGTCACACCGGCATTCATCACCGCCAGGCGGTTGTTGGACTGTTCGTCGACCTGGATGTCGGTGCGCGGCACCACGGCGGTCTGGCCCTGGCTGAAGGGGCCCGGCTGGCTGACCTGCGGGGTTTCGGTGATGCGGATGGTCAGGTTGCCCTGGGCGATTGCGACGGTGGAGATGCGGACATTCTCGCCCATCACGATGACGCCGGATTTCTCGTCCACCACCACGCGGGCGACCTGGTCGGGGGTGATGCGCAGCTGTTCGATCTCCGTCACCAGCCCGACCACATCGCCGCGCCGCGTTTCCGGCACGTTGATGAGGACGGAGGACGGGTCGGTCGCCTGGGCGCGGTTGCCGCGCAGCTGGATGTTGATGGCGGTCGCCACCCGCTGGGCGGTGGTGAAGTCGGGGTTGCGCAAGGACAGGCGCAGCACCGGCAGTTCGGCCAGCGAGAACTGGATTTCCCGCTCCACGATGGCGCCGGAGGAGATGCGGCCGGAGGTCGGCACGCCGCGCGTCACGCTGGCGCCCTGGCCCTGGGCGGTGAAGCCCGACACAGCGATCGGCCCCTGCGCCACGGCATAGACCTCGCCGTCGGCGCCCATCATCGGGGTGACCAGCAGGGTGCCGCCCAGCAGGCTCTTGGCGTCGCCCATCGCCGACACGGTGACGTCGATGCGCGTGCCCTGTGCCGCATAGGCGCCCAGCGTCGCCGTCACCATCACCGCCGCCACATTCTTGGTGCGCAGGTTGGTGCCGCGGGTGTTGACGCCCATCCGCTCCAGCATGCCGGTCAGGCTCTGTTCGGTGAAGGGAGAGTTGTTCAGGCTGTCGCCGCTGCCATTCAGGCCGACCACCAGCCCATAGCCGATCAGCATGTTGTCGCGCACGCCCTCCACATCGACGATGTCCTTGATACGGGCGGAGGCGGCAAAGGCCTGTTCCGCCTGGACACCGATCGCCAGCAGGGCGGTCAGCACGACCAGGACGGCTCGGCGGCGCAGAAGGCGAAGGGCGGTGCGGATCATGACGCGGACACTCCTGAACTCGTGCCGGTTCCTATACAAATGCCGTGCCAGCGGCAGCCGGCGGCCGATTCCGGTCGTTGCCCTGAAAAACGCCCGCAAGATGACGCGTTTCGGTCACAGCCGCCCGGCAATTTTTGCCCGATTGCGGCAAGCCTTGACCGGATGTTAAGGTTGATCCATCTACAGTGCGCGCGTTTACGCATCCTTTACTGCAAACGGTTGCACGGATCATGAAAGTCGAAGGCACCGGAAACATACGCGGCAGCGGTTCGGTCCGCCGCACCGGCAAGGCCGAAGGCTCGTCCGGCGCCGCGTTCTCCAAGCAGCTGGTGGGAGAGACCGGCTCCGCCCACGGGGTCAGCGGCACTGCCGCGACTGCCGGGGTCGCGGGCGTGCTCGCCATCCAGGAGGTCGACGTCACCGACGACGCCACCGCGCGCGCGTCGCGCGGCAAGATGCGGGCGGAAGAGATGCTGGACCGGCTGGAGGAAATCCAGCACGGCCTGCTGTCCGGCACGCTGTCGGTCCAGAAGCTGGTGGATCTCGCCAAGGTGGTCCAGTCCCGCCGCGCCCAGGTCGACGACCCCGGACTGGCCGAAATTCTCGATGAAATCGATCTGCGCGCGCAGGTGGAATTGGCGAAGCTCACCTCCTGACGGAGTGGCGGCGCTCCGGCCGTCCTGCGCGCATGGGTTGGGGCGGCGGAATCGCCACGGTCACAAATCTTTTTTATTCCAAGGGCTTGTTTGGTCGTTGCAGGGGCGAACCATAGGGTTGCGGTCCTGACGTGGCGTGCCTATACTCCGCGCCGCCCGGATCACCCCTTTTTCGCTGGATGCTTTCGGATGACGTCGCCGCTTCTGCCCCAGAACTATTCCCCGTCGGAAGACGAGGAGTTCATGAACCCGATCATGCGGGAGTATTTCCGCCAGAAGCTGCTGCGCTGGCGCGCGGAACTGCTGGCGGAATCCACCGGCACGCTGAACAGCCTCCAGGAAGGCGGTATCCAGGAACCGGATATCGCCGACCGCGCCTCGGCGGAGACCGACCGCGCGCTGGAGCTGCGTACGCGTGACCGCGAACGCAAGCTGATCTCCAAGATCGACGCTGCACTGGAACGTCTCGTCGACGGCAGTTACGGCTATTGCGAGGAGACGGGCGACCCCATCTCCGTCCGCCGGCTTGATGCCCGCCCGATCGCGACGCTGAGCCTGGAAGCCCAGGAGCGGCACGAGCGGATGGAACGGACCCAGCGCGACGACTGACGTCGCGCGGACGCAAGGAACAACCGCCGGTCCCGGTCGCCGGCGGCGAAGCCCTGCATCATCGCCGCTGTCGTCACGCTGTTCTGGAAAGGCATCGGCTCTCCCGGCCGGTGCCTTTGTCATGTGTGCGGCGCCGGGCGGAACCAAAGCCGGCTTTCCAGGGTTCGGAACGGCACTGCGTGCAGCGGTTCCGACTGAAAGGCGGGCGATCCATGGACAACGAGACCTTCAATCCCGTTCTGCGCAAATTCCTGAAGCAGGTCGGCGTGACCTCCCAACGGGACATCGAGCTGGCTGTCGGGCGCGCCCTGGCGGACGGCCGGCTGGACGGGGTGACGTCGCTGCCCGTCCGCGTGGTCCTGACCGTCGACGGCATCGACCTGACGCACGAGGTCGCCGGAGATCTGTCGCTGGAACAATCGCCGCGGTAAGGGTCAGGCGGGGTGGAGTTGCGGGGTGATGCTGAGGATCGCCGCGATCATCCGGCGTTCGCTCCACGGCACGTCATGATGGGCCGTCATGAGGTGGCGGCTGTGGGGATCGCGGACCCATTCCGCCGGGAACAGGGCGATCGGCATGGCGGCACTCCGGCCGCCGCCGCCGTCATAGGGGCGGTCTTCCAGCGCGCAGGCCATTGCTCGGCACAGGTCGGCACCCACCAGGCCGCCGAGATGGCCGGTCTGGGTCGGACGGGCATTGAACTCCAGGAAGACCGGCGGGCTGCCATCCTCCGGCAGGATCGCGTCGATGCCGCCGAATCCGGAATATCCGGTCAGTTCCACCATGTATCGGGCCATGTCCATCAGCGCGGGATGGTCTCCCACCTCGATCACGGAGGCCGGACCGAAGGGCTCCGGCTGGTGATGAAGTGTGGTGAAGGCGAATCCCTCCAGCATCCGGCCCCGCAGCGCACTGAACGATACCGACGCCGCAACTCCCCGGATGAAGTCCTGCGCGACGATTCGTCCGTCGGCGGGCATCTCGACGTCGGTCTCCTGTCTGCCGGCCGTGCCCTGCGCCGCAAGCTCCAGCGCCTCCCGAGGGCAGCGGGCCAGCAGAACCCCGCGGCCGGCCGAGCTGTAGTCGCACTTCAGCAGCAGCGGCGTGCCGAGTTCGGCCAGATCGGCGATGCCGGTCCGACCCGGATCGACGACGATCTGCCGTGGCGTGCGGATGCCGGCGGCTGCTGCCTGCTCCACGCACTGCGATCGCAACGCCTCCCAGCATCGGCCGCCGTACCATGCCCCGACCATGCGGAGGCATCGCGCATCGGCGCTGTCCGCCGGCACCTTCTCCATCAAACGGTCGGCGGAGTTCAGCACTCGGACGGCGGTTTCCTCGCAGGCGATCACGATGTCGGCCCGAACCTGTGCCGCGGCCCTTGCGGCGATCACGGTCAGGTCGTCGGGACTGATGCCGGCGGGAAAGCTGTGTCTGCCATCGATGTTGTCGCTGAACTCCAGCAGCGAATTTTGCGGGCAGACCGCAAAGACGCGAAAACCCGCAGCCTTCAGGGCCGCCGGCAGCCTTGCGGTTCCGTAACGGTAGATCGCGCATGACACCAGCAGCGCCGTCGGCATGAAGACCTTCGCAATCAATAGGGGGTTCGCAATATTGTAACGCAACCGCGATGGCGCCGCAATCCGGGCACGCCCTCGAAAGGCAATCAGGCAAAGCGGGGCTGGCCATCCCATGAGGGTCGATCTCGGCGCGCATCTTGAGGAGCGGGAGGCTTTCGGCTAGGGATGTGACAGCTCCACCACCAGCCGAAAGGCCCGACCGCATGAGCGACGATCCTGATTGCCTGGGCATGTGCGCCATCGACGGCGACATCTGCACCGGTTGCGGCCGCACGCTGGACCAGATCAACGCAGCCCGTGACGATTCCGATGCGGAGGCCGAGCGGCCCGCCGGCTGACCGGCCGGGAGGATTCCCGGTTCCGGCTGTTTTCTCCTCGTCATACGACCTGCGACCGAGGAGCACCCCGATGACGGACCAGCCCACCCGGCAGCAGCCCACCCGGCAGCCTGGCGATGCCAAGCCCGACGACCGGTCCGGCAAGCCTGCCGGCGATACCGGCGAGCCTGACAGCCGCACCGAAAAAGCCCAGGAGGAAGCGGCAAAGGACCGCGCCCGCGAAGGCGGCTACCAGTAACGGACGCCGAGCCCTCAAGCCCGGCCGACCTCTTGTCGGTGCCCGCCTCCGGCGGTGGGGTCGGGCCTGGCGGAGGCGCGATGCCGTCGCGGCGCATATCGAGCTGGGGCCGGTCCACGGCAACATCGCCCCGGCACAACCCGCCGGGCGGCAACATTTTCCCGAGTGAACGTCCAGTCCAACGGACAGCAGGCGGAGGGGCCATCCCGCGTGGGAGGCGCCCTCCGCCTGCTGCCCGGTCCGGCGAGGAGCCCGGAATTCTCCTCAGAACGGCATGATGATGTCGTACAGCTGCTGGCCATAGCGCGGCTGCTGGACGTCGGTGATCTGGCCGCGGCCGCCGTAGGAGATGCGGGCCTCGGCGATCTTCTCGTAGCTGATGGTGTTCTGGGCGGTGATGTCCTCGGGACGGATCACGCCGTGGATCTGCAGGTCGCGCAGCTCGTAATTCACCCGGACCTCCTGGCGGCCCTGGATGACCAGATTGCCGTTGGGCAGAGTCTGGGTGATGAGGGCCGCCACCTTCAGCTCGATCTTCTCGTTGCGGTCGACCGACCCCTTGCCGTCATTGTTGGTGGAACTGTTCAGGTTGACGAGGTTCGATGCCGAGGCGCCCGACGGCAGCACGCGGCTCAGCGTGTCACCCTCCAGGCCGAACAGGTTCGGCATTCCGGCCGCCTCGGTGTTGGCGCGCGACCGCTTGCTCTCGTTCGACAGCTTCGCCTGGTCGGAGATGGAGATGTTGATGGTCAGGATGTCGCCGACCTTGGCGGCGCGCTGGTCCTTGAAGAAGGCCTTCGAGCCGTTCCGCCACAGCGAGTTCGGGTTGCGCTCCGTCGGCAGCGGGGTCGGCATCGGCAGGCTGATCGGCTGATAGCCGGCCTTGGCCTGCGGGTCCTGGATGCTCGACAGTTCCGGCGCCTTGCCGATGTCGGCGATGCGCGAGGCGGCGCCGCAGGCGGTCAGCGAGGTGGCGGCGGCGGCGATCATCGCGAAGCGGATCAGACGGGCGGTCTTGGTGATGGACATTGGAGCTTTCTCCTCACTGCGCGATGGTGCCGGGCTTTGCCACGGCGACGACGTTGGGGCCTGCGACCGTCGCTTCGACGATGCGGTTGGATTGGGTGTTCACGACGCGGATGACCTCGCCCTTGCCGCCGTCCTGCAGGGCCTTGCCCTGGGTGGTCAGCGTCATGGACGGCGTCGACAGGGTGATGGTGACGAGGGAACCCTTGTCGACCATGCGCGGCGATTGCAGGTCGCGCAGGCGGACGGGCTGGTTGGGGGACACGCCGCGCCGTGGCGTCATGCCGATCAGCTGGGCGTCGGTGGCGGCGGTGTCGCTGGTGGTCTGCTCGGCCCGCACGTCCAGCCAGTCGATGTCGCCCGGCCCGATGACGTCGCCGGGGATGATGCGGCGCGACAGCACCGGGATCTGCACCACGCCGAAGGCGCGGCCCGACACCGGCAGGCGGACCTGGCTGCCCGTCACCACGATCTCCGCGGCGAAGCGGCCCTGGACCGGGCTGTAATAGAGATTCTCCACCGCCAGACCGCCGGCGCCCTGGGGCGCCCGCAGCTCGACCGCGCGGCTGTCCAGCTCCATCTGGAGCCGGCCGACGGTGACGATCCGCGACAGCGCGTCCGACAGCACCGCTTCCACATGCGGCATGCCGTAGACGACATCCGGAACCGGCGCCGTCACACCCGCGCCCGGAGCCGTGGCGGCCGGCGCGGCGACCGGGGCGGTCAGCAGGGCGGCGCCGAGGATCAGGACGGGCAGGCGGCGGGTGGCGAGGTGGCGGATCATGGCGGTGGTTCCCGAATTCAAGACTGAAGCGAGGCGCCGGCAGTGCCGGCGTTACTTCATCTGGCTGGCCTGCTGCATCATCTCGTCGGTGGTCTTGATGACCTTGGAGTTCATCTCGTACGCGCGCTGGGCGGTGATCAGGGTGGTGATCTCCTGCACGACGTTGACGTTCGAGGTCTCGAGCGCGCCCTGGGTGACGCGGCCGAAGCCGGGGGCGCCGGGGTTGCCGGTCACCGCCTGGCCGGAGGCGCCGGATTCCATGAACAGGTTGTCGCCGGTGGCTTCCAGGCCGGCGGCGTTGGCGAAGGTGGCGAGCTGGAGCTGGCCGACATTCTGGGTGGCGGTCTGGCCGTCCAGCTTGATCAGCACCTCGCCCGACGAGTTGATGGAGATGTCCACCGCGTTGTTCGGGATGGTGATGTTCGGCTGGACCGGATAGCCGTCGGCGGTGACGATCATGCCTTCCGGCGACAGCTTGAAGTTGCCGGCGCGGGTGTAGGCGGTGTCGCCGCTGGGCAGCGTCACCTGGAAATAGCCCGATCCGTTGATCGCCACGTCCAGCTTGTTGTCGGTGATGTTCAGGTTGCCCTGTTCCAGAACGCGGGCCACCGCGGCGACGCGCACGCCGGCACCCACCTGCACGCCGGTCGGCACCACGGTGCCGGCATCCGACGAGGTCGAGCCGATGCGGCGGAAATTCTGGTACAGCAGGTCCTGGAATTCCGCCCGCTGCTTCTTGTAGCCGGTGGTGGTCGAGTTGGCGATGTTGTTGGAGATCGTCTCGACGTTGAGCTGCTGGGCGATCATGCCGGTGGCGCCGATGGCGAGGCTGCGCATGGTGGTCTTCTCCTCTCGTCGTCGGTCTGGTTCAGACGCTGCGGCCCAGCCGCTGAAGCATCGTGCGGATGCGCTCGTGTTCGTTGTCCATCATCCGCTGCGCGGACATGTACTGGCGCTGGAGTTCGATCATCTGCGTCATCTCGACCACTGGCTTCACGTTCGAACCCTCAAGCAATCCCTGTGCCACTTTCGTCTCGGCCGGGGCGGGCTCCGGCTGCTCGTCGGTGACGTACAGACCGTTGCCGACCTCGGTCATCAGCTGCTCGTTCTTGAAGGTGACGATGTTCAGCTTGCCGACCGGGCCCAGCTCGGTGGCGACGGTGCCGTCGCCGCTGACCTTGACGTCGCTGGTGCCGGCCGGGATGGTGATCGGCTGGCCGTTGTTGGCCAGGACCGGCAGGCCGCCGGCATCCACCAGCTGGCGCTGGTCGTTCAGGTGGAAGTTGCCGGCGCGCGTGTAGCGGGGGCCGCTGGCGGTATCGACGGTGAAGTACCCCTGGCCGGTCAGCGCCAGATCCAGCGGATTGCCGGTCTGGGTCATGGCGCCGTTGGACAGGTCGCGCACCACCGCGCGGTCCTGGACGAAGCTGACCTTCTCGTGCAGGCCCGGCTTTTCCAGGAATTCGGTGAACAGCATCCGCTGGTTCTTGTAGCCGGTCGTGTTGACGTTCGCGATGTTGTTCGAGGTCACATCCAACTGGCGCCGCAGGGCCATCTGGTGCGACAGGGCGACGTAGATCGAGTTTTCCATCTTGCGGCCTCTTCACCTTGCGAACGGATCGGGCGACAGCGTCCGACCGGCGAAAGAGGTAATGCAGGCAGCGTGCCAACTCCGCCGACCTCTTGAATTCCCGTGAGTCCGGGCAAGCAGGGGGCGATCCCGCCGGATGGGGCAGGGGATGCCGGGCAGAATCTGCCGGGATGCGGGCGTTCCTTGCCGGGTGCCGCCGGGCAAGACTCTCCCGTTCCCGCCGCAGGGGTGATGCGGCGGGGCGATGAACGGCAGCCCCGCGGCCCCGAGGGGGACGGCGGGCGGCCGGAGGCGGAGTCCGGGCGCGGTTCGGCCTTGCGCGGCCGGGCGGTGGCGGACTGCCGGGCAGCCCCAATCAAGAACCGTGCCGAAACGGCCACAACGGGGCGAAACCTGCCCGTCCGGAGTGTCCCATCAGCCACTCGAAAGGAGTTATTAACTATCCCAAAAGTAGCTTTGGCATGGACAGACGGTGGGGCGGGCGGCGGATGCCTGCACCTGTTGCGCACCTCGAACGAACCAGGATGTCATGGCTGCCGAAACCGACGCCGGGGAACTTTCGACCGACGGCCTGCCGCGGAAGAAATTCAGCGGCAAGAAGCTGGTCCTGTTCGTCGTCCTTCCCCTGGTGCTGCTGATCGGCGCCGGTGCCGGCGTTTATTTCTCCGGTTTGCTCGACAGCCTGCTGGGCAAGGAGGAACAGGCTGCCGAGGGCGAACAAGCCGCGGCCGAGGGCGATCACAAGGCGGAACCGGGCAAGCCCGATCCGCATGCGGCCCCGGTCTTCTACGACCTGCCGGACATGCTGGTGAACCTGAACACCGGCAACAAGCGCCCGGCCTTCCTGAAGATCAAGATCTCCATCCAGCTGTCGAAGCCGGAGGATGTCGGAGCGGTGGAGCATGTGCTGCCGCGCATCATCGACAACTTCCAGGTCTATCTGCGCGAGCTGCGGCTGGAGGATTTGCGCGGGTCGGCCGGCATGTACCGGTTGCGTCAGGAACTGCTGCTGCGCATCACCGCAGCCGCCTATCCGGTGAAGGTGAAGGACGTGCTGTTCAAGGAAATGCTGGTCCAGTGAGGGCCCGGTCAGGTGGGGATGGCGGCCGATGAGCGACACCGGTGAACTGAGCGAAGAGGAACGGCTTGCCGCGGAATGGGCGGCGTTGGCCGAGGACAGCGGCGATGTCGGCGATGTGGGCGGCGGCGGGTCGACCCGCGTCCTGAACCAGGACGAGATCGACAGCCTGTTGGGCTTCGACCAGGGCGGCGCCGGCGACGGCGACAACTCCGGCATCATGGCGCTGGTCAACTCGGCGCTGGTCAACTACGAACGCCTGCCGATGCTGGAGGTGGTCTTCGACCGCCTCGTCCGCATGATGTCCACCAGCTTGCGCAACTTCACCTCCGACAACGTCGAGGTCAGCCTCGACCAGATTTCCTCGGTGCGTTTCGGCGATTACCTGAACTCCATCCCGCTGCCGGCCATGCTGTCGGTCTTCAAGGCGGAGGAGTGGGACAATTACGGCCTGATGGTCGTCGATTCCGCGCTGATCTATTCCATCGTCGACGTGCTGCTGGGCGGCCGGCGCGGCACGGCGGCGATGCGCATCGAAGGCCGTCCCTACACCACCATCGAACGCAACCTCGTGGAACGCATGGTCCATGTGGTGCTGTCCGACCTGTCCGCCGCCTTCGATCCGCTGTCGCCCGTCACCTTCCGTTTCGACCGGCTGGAGACCAACCCGCGCTTTGCCACCATCGCGCGTCCCGCGAATGCGGCGGTTCTGGTCAAGCTGCGCATCGACATGGAGGATCGCGGCGGCCGGCTGGAGCTGATGATCCCCTACGCGACGCTGGAGCCGGTGCGTGAGTTGCTGCTCCAGATGTTCATGGGCGAGAAGTTCGGCCGTGACTCGATCTGGGAAACCCACCTGGCCTCCGAACTGATGGTGACGGACGTCGACCTCTCCGCCGTGCTGGACGAGGTGACGATGACCCTGCACGACGTGCTGAACTGGCGCGTCGGCACCCGCATCCTGCTGAACGCCACCCCCGACGGCGCCATCGAGCTGCGCTGCGGCGACGTGTCGATGTTCCAGGGGCGGATGGGGCGCAAGGGCGGGCACATCGCGGTCCGCCTGGAAAAGGAACTGCCCAAGCAGGAGGTCATGAGGCTATGAGTCCGCTGGTCTCCATCATCATCGATGTCGTGATGGTCGGCCTGCTGGCCGCGACCATCGCCTATGCGATCATCCTGAACCGGCAGATCATCGCCCTGCGCGAGAGCCGCGGCGAGATGGCCGAACTGATCCAGGGCCTGAACGACGCGATGGCGCGGGCGGAGACCGGCGTGCGCACGCTGAAGAAGGCGGCCAGCGACACCGGCGAGGATCTTCAGCGCACGGTGAACAAGGCGCAGACCCTGCGCGACGAGCTGGAATTCATGATCGAGGCGGCCGACGCGCTGGCCAACCGCCTGGGCGGCGTCGGCGAGCGTGACGGCGGCAGCCGGCGCGATGGCGGGCGCTCCAATGCCGTGGCCCCTGCGCTGGCCTCGCGCATCCCTGCCAAGGCGCCGCTGGTTGCCCCGCGCCCGGCCCTGCGCAGCCTGCCGGTCGAGGACGACCACGACCATGACGGCCATGCCCCGCCGCCGGCCCGGCTGGACGCGCCGCCGCGCCGCGCCGCCGCGCGCGCCGAACCCGAACCGCGCGATCCCAGCGTCCGGGACCCAATCACCAGGGACGGCGAGAGCCTGTCCAGGGCCGAACGCGAACTTCTGCAGGCGATCGAGAATGCCGGTAAGGGGCTTGGATGACCATGCGCACCAGTGACGGCAAGCCCGCCGCGGCGGGTGGCGAACCCAAGGTCGTGATCCGCCCGGCCGGTTCCGCGCCGACCGGCGTCCGCACCTCCGCCACCCTGGCGGCTCAGCAGACCCAACAGACCCAGCAGGCGCAATTGCCGGCCGTGCGTCCCGCCGCGGGCAAGGGGCCGGCGAAGAAGGGCAATGCCAAGGGCAAGGCGCGCAAGCCGGCGACGCCGCGCGTGCCGCTGACCGAGCGGCTTCGGGCGCGATTGCGCGGCTTCCGGTTCCGCCTGCTGCCGCTGACCATCTTCGTCGCGGTGATGATGCTGGGGGTCCGGGTCGGCGACCTGTGGCGCCTCGCCACCCATGACGCCCGTCTGCCGGACTTCCCGGTCAGCCTCGCCCAGGGGCCGCAAAGCTCCACTCCGGCGACGCCGCCCGCCCAGCTGCCGCCGGGCCAGCCTCCGGCCGCCACCACCAAGCCGACCGCCGGCCAGCCCGGCAAGGAGGCTCCTCCGGCTCCGGGCGGGTCGAGCGGCACGGCGAATGCGCCGGCGGCCAATGCGCCGCCGGCTCCGCTCGGCCCGATCAACAACCAGGAACTGCTTCAGCATTTCGCCGACCGCCGCGCCGAGATCGAGCGCCGCACCAAGGAGATGGAACAGCGCGAGGCCCTGCTGGCCGCCGCCGAGAAGCGGATCGACCAGAAGGTCGCGGAGATGGAGAAGACCAAGGCCGACATCCAGAAGCTGATGTCCCAGGGCGACGAGAAGCAGTCGGCCCAGCTGGAAAGCCTGGTGAAGATCTACGAGACGATGAAGCCGAAGGAAGCGGCCCGCATCTTCGAGGAGCTCGACATGCCAGTTCTGCTGGGCGTCATCCAGAAGATGAAGGAACAGAAGACCGCGCCGATCCTGGCCGCGATGGACCCGGTGAAGGCCAAGGAGGTCACCTCGGCCCTGGTCGAACGCCGCGTGCCGCTGTCGGCGACGATCACGGCGCCGAAGTAGGGACGATTTTACTTGGTGGGGCACCCGTGAGCACCCCACCTCACCTCACAGGAACCGGTTGTTCTTCGGGAAGCCGTTCGGCGGCATCTTGCCCTGGCCGGCGCGGTCGCCCATCCAGCCGGTCAGGTCGGTGACGGTGAAGTTCCGCTCGCCGTTCCTCCAGCTCAGCCCTTCGGCCAGCGTGAAGGTCTTCACGTCGGCGACGCTGGCGTCCTTGTATTTCTGAAGCTGGACGCCCTTGCCGCGGGTCATCACCGGCACCTGCTCCAACGGGAAGACCAGCATCTTGCGGTTGTTGCCGATGATGGCGAGGGTGTCGCCGCTCACCGGATGGCAGATGCGGGCCGACTTGCCGTCCTCCAGGTTCAGCACTTGGCGGCCGGCGCGGGTCTGGGCCAGCACCTCCGCCTCCTCGACACGGAAGCCGCGGCCGTCCTCCGACACCACCAGCAGAGTGCGGCCCGCTTGGTGGCGGAACAGGTCGACGATGTCGACATCGTTGCCGAGGTCGATCATCAGCCGCACCGGCTCGCCGAAGCCGCGGCCGCGTGGCAGCTTGTCGACGCCGATGGTGAAGAACTTGCCGTTGCTGGCGAAGACCAGCAGCTTGTCGGTCGTCTCGCAGCGCTCGACGAAGCCGCGGGCGTCGCCGTCCTTGTACTTCACATCCTCCGCTTCCGCGTCGGTCAGATGGCCGCGCACCGTGCGGATCCAGCCCTTGGCGGAGCAGATGACGGTCACCGGCTCGCGTTCCACCAGCGCGTCCAGCGGCACCTCGATCACCGCCGGTGCATCGGCCACGTCGGTCCGCCGCTTGCCGAGCGCGCCGCCGCCGAACTTCTTCTTGATCTCGGCGACGCCTTCGGCGATCCGCTTCCAGCGCAGGGTCTCGTCGCCCAGCAGCTCCAGCAGGCCGTTCTTCTCGGTGGTCAGCGTGTCGTGCTCGCGCCGGATCTCCATCTCCTCCAGCTTGCGCAAATTGCGCAGCCGCATGTTGAGGATGGCGTCGGCCTGCACGTCGGTCAGGGTGAAGGCGCGGATCAGTTCCTGCTTCGGCTCGTCCTCCTCGCGGATGATGCGGATGACCTCGTCCAGGTTCAGGTAGGCGGCGAGATAGCCGCCGAGAACCTCCAGCCGGTGGTCGATCTGCTTCAGCCGGTGATTGGACCGGCGGACCAGCACCTCGTGCCGGTGGTCGAGGAAGGCCTGCAGAACCTCGCGCAGGTTCATCACCCGCGGCACATGGTCGGCGCCCAGCACGTTCATGTTCAGCGAGAAGCGGATCTCCAGGTCGGTGGCCTGGAACAGCGAGGCCATCAGCACCTCGGGATCCACGTTCCGGCTCTTGGGCACCAGGACGAGGCGGACGTCCTCCGCCGATTCGTCGCGGACATCGTCCAGCAGGATCAGCTTCTTGGCCAGCAGCAGCTCGGCGATCTTCTCGACCAGCCGGGCCTTCTGCACCTGATAGGGGACCTCGGTGACGACGATCTGCCAGGTGCCCTGGGCGAGCTTCTCCACCTCCCAGCGGGCGCGCAGGCGGAAGGCGCCGCGGCCGGTGCGGTAGGCCTCGATCACATTCTCCCGCGACTCGACCAGCACACCGCCGGTGGGGAAATCGGGGCCGGGCATGAAGCCGACCAGCGTCTCGATCGGGGCGTCGCGGTGCTTGATCAGGTGGCGCAGCGCGTCGCAGATCTCGCCGACATTGTGCGGCGGGATGTTGGTCGCCATGCCCACCGCGATGCCGCTCGACCCGTTGGCCAGCAGGTTCGGGAAGTTGGAGGGCAGGACAGCCGGCTCGTCGCCGTCGCCGTCATAGGTCGGGCGGAAATCGACGGCGTCCTCGTCGATGCCTTCCAGCAGGGCCTTGGCGACCTCGGTCAGGCGGGCTTCGGTGTAGCGCATCGCCGCGGCGTTATCGCCGTCGATGTTGCCGAAATTGCCCTGGCCGTCGACCAGCGGATAGCGGACGGAGAAATCCTGCGCCAGCCGCACCAGCGCGTCATAGACCGAGCTGTCGCCGTGCGGGTGGAATTTGCCGATCACGTCGCCGACGACGCGCGCCGACTTCTTGGGCGGCGTCGTCGGTTCCAGCCGGAGCTGGCTCATGGCGAACAGCAGGCGTCGGTGCACCGGCTTCAGCCCGTCTCGCACGTCGGGCAGCGAGCGGGACATGATGGTGGACAGCGCATAGCTGAGATACCGCTCGCCGAGCGCGTCGGCCAGCGGCTTCTCCAGAATTTCTGAGGCGGGGTTTTGCGGCTTCATGATGATGCGGTCTAGCAGTTTCAGGCGGAGCGCGCTACCGCGTTCGCGTAACGTTCTCTCAGCCGTTCGCGCGCGGGCGGCAGCGGCCCGTTCAACACATGGCGTTCCAGGAAATGCGCGGTCAGCCTGAGCCCATCGGACACGGCGGCATGCCCGCCGCCGCCGCGTCCGGCCAGGAAATCGGGCAGGGGAAGCAACCGGTCGCGATAGGGCTCTCCCACCGACGCGGTCACCGCGCGGCCGGTGCGCGGGCTGACATAGGCGAGATAGTCGTTGGCCCCCGACACCGCGCAGCGGTCGAGGTCGAGGCCGAATCCAAGCTCGGCCAGCAGCCCGACCTCCCACCGCACATAGCTTTCCGCCCAGGCCGGGCTGTCCAGCAGGTCGAACAGGGCGAGAAGCCCGTCGAACAGGGCAGGGTGGGTCTCCCGTTCCGGCAGGGCGGCCTCCACCAGCGCGCAGGCGCTGATCAGGGCGGCCAGCGCATGGGCGTCGTCGAAGAAATTGGCGGCATAGCCCTTCACCGGCTCCAGCGTGAAATGGCCGAGATGCTCCGGCAGCCGGCCGCGCCACCGGGCGTGGACCAGCGTCCCCGGTTCCAGCGTGCCGCGCTGCCGCGCCGACCGGCCGCCCATCACCATCCCGGCATGGCGGCCATGGTCGCGCGTCAGCAGGGTCGCGACGGCGGACCCTTCACCCTGCGGGCGGGTGGACAGAACGATTCCCTGGTCGGACCAATCCATCGGTGCCGGTCTCGGATGAGGTGGCGGGCTATCCTAATATAGGAAAAAATCTCCCCAAGGGAACCGTTCACGACGGACGGGCCCGCCCGTATTGAGTGCATTCACAAATTCTTCACCAGACCCCCCCTACAATCTGGCACTCAACGGTGGGGGGCCCCACCAATCGCTGGCCGCCAAGGGGTCCGACGAGGGGTCTTGAACACCAACATCGACCGATATCTGCTGGCTGAAAAGGCCGGCTCCGAAGGCGTCTGGGACTGGGACCTGCGCAGCGACACGCTGTACCTTTCCCCCCGCTTCAAGGATTTTCTCGGTCTGCCCCTGGGTGATCCCGGCCGCGAGACCAACCGGCCAGCCGACTGGCTGTCGCTGGTCCATCCCGAAGACGTCGATTGGCTGCACGCCTCGTTCGAAGCGCAGATGGTCGGGCTGTCCGTCCCCTTCCAGATCGAGCACCGCGTCCGCCGTGCCGATCCAGCCGTCGATTCGACCGACAAACCGCACTGGCGCTGGCTGGTCTGCCGCGGCATGGCGGTGATGGACGAAATGGGGTTTCCGATCCGGCTGGTCGGCTCCGTCGCCGACATCACCGACCGCAAGCTCGCCGAGCAGCGCCTGCGCCAGAGCGAGGAGCGCTATGCGCTTGCCGCCGCCGGGGCGGCGGACGGGCTGTGGGACTGGCACATCGACAGCGGCGAGATCTATTACTCGCCGCGCTGGAAGGCGATGCTCGGCTATGAGGATGCCGAGATCGGCGGAACCCTCGACGAGTGGTTCCGGCATGTCCTGCCCGGCGATCTGGACGGGCTGCGCACCGCCATCAACCTGCACCTGACCGGCGAGCGCCCGCACCTCCAGCACGAGTTCCGCATCTGCGACAGGGCGGGTGGGCAGTTGTGGATGCTGGTGCGCGGGCTGGCGGTGCGGAACGAGAAGGGCTATGCCGTCCGCATGGCCGGCTCGATGACCGACATCACCGCGCGCAAGAAGGCCGAGCAGCAGATCCTGTTCGACGCCGTCCACGACGCCATGACCGGGCTGCCCAACCGCACCCTTCTGCTCGACCGCATCGGGCAGGCGCTGGACCGCAACCGCCGGGCCGGCGCCCGGCCCTTCGCCGCGATCATCATCGACCTGGACCGCTTCAAGGCGATCAACGACGCGCTGGGCACCAGCGCCGGCGACCGCGTGCTGCGCATCGTCGCCACGCGCCTCGACGCCAGCCGCCGCGTCGGCGACACGCTGGCCCGCCTGTCCGCCGACGAGTTCGCCGTGCTGGTGGACGAGCTGGACGACGCCGGCGCCGCGCTGGAGGCGGCGGAGCGGATGGCCCGCGCCATCTCCCGCCCGATCACGTTGGAGGAGGGCCGCGATCTCGTGCTGACTGCCTCCATCGGCGTGGCGCTGAGCCAGACCGGCTACGACCGGGCGGAGGACATGCTGCGCGACGCCAGCCTGTCCATGTACCGCGCCAAGAGCGGCGGTCGGGCGCGCATCGACGTGTTCGACGCCAATCTCCGCCGGCAGGCGATGGCCGCCATGCGGATGGAGGCCGACCTCCGCGCCGCGCTGGAAGAGGGCCAGCTCTGCCTGCACTACCAGCCCATCGTCCTGCTGGAGACCGGGGCCATCGCCGGCTTCGAGGCGTTGATGCGCTGGAACCACCCCGACCGCGGCCTGGTTCCCCCGGCGGAGTTCATCCCGCTGGCCGAGGAGACCGGCCTGATCGCGCCGATGGGCCGCTGGGCCTTGGACGAGGCGGTGCGGCAACTGGCGCTCTGGCAGGCGCGTTTCCCGCGGCCGGTGCCGCTGTTCATGAGCGTCAACGTCTCCACCCGCCAGTTCCGCGACGACGATCTTGTCGGGGCGGTGCGCGACCTGCTGGACGCCGTGCCGATTCCGCCGTCGAGCCTGAAGCTGGAGCTGACCGAAAGCCTGCTGATGCAGGATCCGGACGAATGCCGGATGCTGATGCAGAGCATCCGCGACATGGATGTGCGGCTGTCCATCGACGATTTCGGCACCGGCTATTCCTCGCTGGCCTATCTGCACAAGCTGCCGGTGGATGTGCTGAAGATCGACCGCAGCTTCGTCCGCGCGGTCTCGACGGGGGAGGGCAACGCCGCCATCGTCCAGGTCATCGCCGGCCTTGCCACCATTTTGCGGCTCGACGCCGTGGCGGAAGGGGTGGAAACGTCGGACGAAGCGGTGTATCTGCGCGGTCTGTGCAAGTACGCCCAAGGCTATCACTTCGCCCGCCCGGCCCCGCCGGATGCGGTGGAGCGGCTGCTGGCCGCCGAAGACGAGCACATCGCCCTGCCAGCATCGGCTTGACGCCGCTGCGAGCCGCTGATTTGGAGTTTGCGTGATGTCGGACCGCAATTGCGGTGAATGCACCCTCTGCTGCAAGCTGATGGGGGTGCCGGAATTGAAGAAGCCGTCGGCCAAATGGTGCGCGTCCTGCGACCAGGGCAAGGGCTGCTCGATCTACGAGGAGCGGCCGCAATCCTGCCGGAACTTCCAGTGCTTCTGGCTGATGGACGAGAATTTCCCCGACGAATTCCGCCCCGACCGCATCCACGCGCTGGCCGCCTTCAACGACGTGAAGGACAGCTGCGTTCTGCATGTCGACCCGGCCAAGCCGCGCGCGATGGGCAGCCCCGAGGTCCAGGCGCTGACCGACGCGCTGCTGAAGGTCTATTCGAAGGTGTTCTTCCTGTGCGGCAAGGAAAGCGCGATGATGCAGCGGTGAGGGGGCTCCTTCCGAGGCGCCCCTACCGCTTCACCCCGCTCTCATGGACGCGCACCGCGTCCTCGATCCCCATCGCCAGCATCCGCGCGACGCAATCATAACCGCCGTCGTTCTGGTGGATGCCGTCCGGGCCGATCAGGTCGGTGACGGCCATTCCGCGCTTTTCCACCAGCGACCGCATCACCTCGAAGCGGTGGAACAGGCCGACGCGCTGGTCGGCGGCGATCCCGGCGATGCGGGCCAGCATCGGGGCGACCCCGCTCTTGTCCAGCATCTTCGGCGCATATTGCAGGTCCATTAGCACCACGTCCACCCCGGCGGCGCGCAGCCGTTCCACCCCCCGGCGCACGGACCGCTCGCTCAGGCGCTGGTCGCCGTCGCGCAGCACCGTGTTGGCGCCGACCTGCCAGATCACCAGATCGGGCTCGGCGCCCAGGGCGTCGGCGTCGATCCGCTTTTCGGTCTGGTCGTCGGTCTCGCCATTGATGCCGCGGTTCAGCACGGCGATGTCCGCATTGCGGAACCGCTCGGCCAGATAATGCGACAGGCGTGCCGGATAGGTTTTGTCGGGGGCGCTCGCCCCCGCCCCGGCGGTGGAGGAGGAGCCGATGGCGACGATGCGGATCGGGGCCCCGGTGGCGATGCGCTGCGACAGATGGGGCAGGGGCGCCGAAAGCGCCGCCTCGCCGCGCGGCAATTGGCACTGCGCCGGGCTTGCCGGATCGGCGGCCGATGCCGGAAGGGAAAGGGTCAGGGTGGCGATCAGTGTCAGGGCGCGGACGGCGTGACGCAGGATGCTGCTCAAGGACTCGTTCCGTTGCTTCGGGCGACCGCCGACGGGGCGATCATCGTGGCGATGCTTTCCGCCAGCAATTGTCCGATGCATTGGTGAACGAAATCGTAAGAACGCCGCTTCGCCTCGTCCCGCTCGTCGGCGAAATCGACCCGTTCCTCCTCCACCCAGTGCCGCATGATGTCGTAGCGCGGGAAATGGAAGACGTCGGAGCCCTGGGCCAGCCACGCGATGTACGACAGGTAGGGGGCGAAGTCGATCAGCTGCGCCGTGTGCATGCTGTACTGCATGTCCATGATGACGATGTCGGCGCCGCGGCTCTGAACCTCGGCGATGCCGGCCTGAAGCGCCGTGCCGAAACTTTCGGGATCGAGGTTGCGCATGGCGTCGACGGTGCCGGTCTGCCAGACCACCAGCGCCGGACGCTGGTTCTCGACCGCCTGGGCCAGCGGCGCCACCATGGCGGGGGCGGCCTCGCCGGGCAGGCTCAGCACGGCGGTCCGCACGGTGCGGCCGGGCAGGCGGCGCTTGAGCTCCTGCTCCAGACGGGCGGGATAGCCGACGACGCCGAGCTTGGACGCCTGCTTGCCGGAATGCACGATCAGGACCGACAGCGCACGGCCGGCGGCGAGCGTCGCTGCGGCCCGCGGCAGCGGCTCGGCGGATGCGAGCAGCGAGTCCGGAACGGCGCAGGCCGGGTCCACCGCCACCGAAGAGGCGCGGCCCGGACCCGAGAGGGTGGATGCCGCCAGCACGATGGCGGCGGCTGCCAGCAACCGTTTGACCCCCGGTCCCTTCATGCACCCACATTCCTGCTGGCCGCGATCCTGCCGTGGCGGCGCGCCCGTTCTGCCGACTGATACCATATCCGGAAGCGGGCCAGCAGCACCATCGTGGCGATGCCGAGCACGGTGACGAGGAACTGTGCGGAAAGCGAGCCGCTGACATGGACCAGCACGGTCTGTCCGGCGAAGGACAGCAGCACCCCCAGGCAGAACACCTGCAGCGACTGCCGTCCGCAGTCGAGCACCGGGGCGGCCAGCGGTCCGCGCAGCCAGGATGCGCCGGGCGGAACCAGCCACAGGACCAGATAGGTCAGCGCGAAGAAATGCAGCAGCCGCAGCGGATCGAGATCGGTCTTGCTGATCGGGTAGAGGATTTCCGCCACCCCTTCCGGGATTGCCGTGTGCAGCGGGGGGAATTTCCAGGACAGGGTCAGGAACAGGCTGGCCAGCAGGATGGCGACCGCAGCGGCCATCACCGGCAGGCGGAAACGGGTCAGGGACGCGCGCAGCTCCGGCCTGAACTGGAGCGACGCGCCGGCCACGAACAGGACCTGCCAGGTGAAGGGGTTGAAGTACCAGACGCCGCCGTCGGGATGGGTTGGCAGGTTCCAGCCCCAGTGGCGTGCCGCGAGATAGACCATGGCCGAACCGGCCAGGACCGCCAGGGGCCGGCGGCGCAGCACCGGCAGCAGCAGGGGAAAGGCCAGCAGAAGCACGATGTAGAGCGGCAGCACGTCCAGGTTGGCCGGGCGGAACTTCAGCAGAAGGGCCTGGGTCAGGGCGGTGACGGGATCCTGGAAATAGCTGGCGATGCCCATCTCTTCCGCGAACAGCGGACTGTCGAAGGCGCGGGCGGTGTAGGCGATCTGCGCGGTGAAGGCGAAGAACAGGATGATGTAGGTGGCATAGAGCGTCCAGCAGCGGTGCAGAACCTGCGCCGCCGTCATCGGCAAGCCCTGACGGTCCAGCGTCCGGCCATAGACCAGCGCCGCGGTGTAGCCGGAGATGAAGACGAAGATTTCCGTGGCGTCGCTGAGCCCGAAGTTGCGCGGCGTCAGCCAGGAGATCTGGTTGGCCGGGATGTGGTTCACGAAGATGAACCACAGGGCCAGCCCGCGGAAGAAATCCAGCCGCAGGTCACGCGCCGCGGCAGCCTCCGCCCCGCGTTCCGTCACAGTCACGTCCTTCATGGCCACTGCACCCGCAAATTCCCGATCTCCCCCATCAACACTCCTGCGCAGTCAAAAGCTCCGCCGCCCGGCATATCCAGGGACCTCTCGTACAGGTGCCGGCCCTGCCTGCAACAGATGGGGACGGCAGCGGCGGTTTCGAGACGCGATGTCGCCGGACCTTGGTCCGACGCCATCCGGCGGGCTTGCGGCCGGGTGGGTTGAAGGGGACCCGCGGCTTCCCGCCGCACCGTTAAACCTCTGAAATACGGTCGTCAATTCCGCTTCGCGCTTGATCCCGACCATTTGCTTCCTGCATAATCCGGTCAGCGAAAGAAAGCTGGGACGGACCGGCTGAAAGGCCGGCGGCAAACCCGGATGGATGGGAGGACGCGCAAGGGACATGGCGGTGCTCCGCGGGATCGGTCGGCTGCCCACGCGCTGGCGCATCCGGTTCCGTGACGGTCCGTTCCGTGACGCCCAACCTCATGGCGCCCCGTCCCGGCCATACCGGGCCGGCCGGTCGTGAATCCCAACCACTCCCACTTTTCCCGCTCAGCCGGTGGCCTTCGGTCCCGTCAAGGGGCCGGCAGCTTCGGTTGCAGGCCGGCTGACCCCGGTCCGGCCACAAGAGCACATAAAACAACGCATAACAGAGAACGGACAAAGGGAGCTTCTGGATGAAACGTCGTGCATTTCTGACCTCGGCCGGTGTGGGCGTCGCCGCCAGCACGCTTGCCGCCCCCGCCATCGCCCAGTCCTCGCCCGAGATCAAGTGGCGGTGCGCCTCCAGCTTCCCGAAGAGCCTCGACACCATCTACGGTGGTGCGGAGTTCGTGTCCAAGCGCGTGGCCGAGCTGACCGACGGCAAGTTCCAGATCCGTGTCTTCGCAGCCGGCGAGATCGTTCCGGCGCTGCAGGTTCTGGATGCGGTCAAGGACAACACCATCGAGTGCGGCCACACCGTCTCCTATTACTACGTCGGCAAGGATCCGACCTTCGCCTTCGACGCGGCGATGCCGTTCGGCCTGAACGCGCGCCAGCAGAACGCCTGGATGAGCCATGGCGGCGGCAAGGAGCTGATGGCGGAGTTCTTCGCCGGCCATAACCTCGTCGCCATCGGCGCCGGCAACACCGGCACCCAGATGGGCGGCTGGTTCCGCAAGGAAATCAAGACGGTCGAAGACCTGAAGGGCCTGAAGTTCCGCATCGGCGGCTATGCCGGCACCATCATGGCCCGTCTGGGCGTCGTTCCGCAGCAGATCGGCGGCGGCGACATCTATCCGGCGCTGGAGAAGGGAACCATCGACGGCGCCGAGTTCGTCGGCCCCTACGACGACGAGAAGCTCGGCTTCAACAAGGTCGCCAAATACTACTACTATCCCGGCTGGTGGGAAGGCGGCCCGCAGGTCTCCATGCTGTTCGGCAAGGAGAAGTTCGACTCGCTGCCGCCGGCCTACAAGGCGGCGCTGCAGGCGGCCTGCGCCGACGCGACGCTGGACATGCTGGGCAAGTACGACGTCCAGAACATGACCGCGCTGAAGCGTCTGGTCGCCGCCGGCACCCAGCTGCGCCCCTTCCCCAACGAGGTGATGCAGGCCTGCTATCAGGCCGCCATCGAGGTGTACGAGGAAGAGGCCGCGAAGAACGAGAAGTTCCGCAAGATCTATGAGGCGTGGAAGAAGTTCCGCGAGGAAGAGTATCTGTGGTTCCGCGTCGCCGAATACAGCTTCGACCGCTTCGTCTACGCGGCCCCGCCGCTTGAGAAGAAGAAGTAAGGGGAAGTTTGGGTGGGGAGGTTCAGGCTATTGCCCCCTCCCTAACCCTCCCCCTCTTCGAGGGAGAGGGGACTGCCGCCACTTCGGCAGTTAAGTCACGCCGACAAGCATTCTACCCCCTCTCCCGCGAAGCGGGGGAGGGATGGGGAGGGGGCACCCCCTAGCCACCCTCAAACCTCGATCACCATCCCGTCATACGCCGGTTCGACCCCCTCCGGCAGGATCCGCCGCAGGCTGTCGTAATCCATCGTGTTGTCCATGTGGGTGAGAAAGGCCCGCCGAGGCTGCACCCGCTCGATCCATTCCAGCGTCAGCGCCAGATGCGCGTGCACCGGATGCGGCGGTTCGATCCGGCCGCAATCGACCATCCAGGTGTCGATCCCCGCCAGCGCCGCGAAGGCCCGCTCGTCCAGCCGCACCACATCGGTCGAATAGGCGAAGCGCCCGAAGCGGTAGCCCACCGTCCGCATATAGCCGTGGTCCTGCTCGAACGGCGTCACCTCCAGGCCCTTCACGCTGAACGGACCGTCGATGCGGTGCGACCTCAGCACCGGGCGGTAGAAGGGATAGCCCTCTGGCAACGGAGCGAAGCAGTAGGGGAAGCGGATTTCGATATCGCGCAGATGCTCGTCCCAGCCATAGGCGTCGATCGGCGCATGCATCTGCCGGCAGATCTCGCGCAGCTCGTCGATGCCGTGGCAATGGTCGGCATGCTGGTGCGTCCACAACACGGCATCCAGCCGCGAACAGCCGCTGTCGAGGAACTGCTGCCGCAGGTCGGGCGAGGTGTCGACCAGAACCGACACGCCGCCATGCTCCACCAGCACCGACGGGCGCATGCGGCGGTTCTTGGGGTTGGCGGGATCGCAGCGCCCCCACTGCCCGCCCGGCACGCCGGCGATCACCGGAACGCCGCGCGACCCGCCGCAGCCCAGCACGGTCACGCGCATCGCGCCCGGTGAAGCGCCGGCTGATGCGCCGTCCACACTCATGCAACCGCCTTGTCTTGGGCGGCCTTAGCGAACAGGCGGAAGAAGTTGTCGGTGGTGACGCGCGCAAGCTCCTCGGCCGACACGCCCTTCACCTCCGCCACGCAAGCCGCGGTGTGGGCGACATAGGCCGGCTCGTTGCGCTTTCCGCGGAAGGGGATCGGCGCCAGATAAGGCGCGTCGGTCTCCACCAGGATGCGGTCGAGCGGCACGTCCTTGACGATGGCGCGCAGGTCTTCCGACTTCTTGAAGGTGACGATCCCCGACAGCGACAGGGTGAAGCCGTACTCCACCGCCTCTTCCGCCAGCGCCCGGCCGGAGCTGAAGCAATGCAGCAGCCCCTTCACCGGTTGCCCGGCGGCTTCCTCCTTGACGATGCGCATGGTGTCGTCGTCGGCGTCGCGGGTGTGGATGATCAGCGGCAGGCCGGTCTCCAGGCTGGCGCGGATGTGCCGGCGGAAACACTCCTGCTGCTGGTCGCGCGGGCTCTTGTCGTAGAAGTAGTCCAGTCCGGTCTCGCCCAGCCCGATCACCTTGGGATGGCGCGACAGCTCCACCAGCTTGTCGACGGTGGTGATGGCGAACTCCTCCGCCGCCTGATGGGGATGGACCCCCACTGTGCAGAGGATGTCGTCATAGCGTTCGGCCACCGCCAGGATGCGGTCGAAGCGGCTGATGTAGGTGCAGATCGTGACCATCCGCCCGATGCCGGCCTGCCGGGCGCGGTCGACGACCGCGTCCAGCTCCTCGGCGAAATCGGGGAAGTCGAGATGGCAATGGCTGTCGACGAGCATCAGCGGAACTCAGGCCTTCGGTTCTTCGACGTAACGCGGGAAGACGCCCTGCGGCGTCGGCAGCGGGGTGCCGGCCACCAGCGCCCCCGCCGGACCCAGCGTGCCGAAACCGCGCGCGTCCGGACCCAGAGCCAACAGGTCGAGGATCTTGGCGGAGCTGTCCGGCATCACCGGCTGGGTCAGGATGGCGAGATGGCGGATCGTCTCGGCCAGCACATAGAGCACGGTCGCCATCCGCGCCGGATCGGTCTTCTTCAGCGCCCAGGGGGCCTGTTCGTCGACATAGCGGTTGGCGTCGCCGACCACGGCCCAGATGGCGTCCAGCGCCTTGTGGAAGGCCTGCGCCCTGATCTCCGCCCGGACGATGTCGAGCATGCCGTAGGCCGAGCCAAGGAGCGTGTTGTCGGCTTCGGTGAAGGCGCCCGGCGTCGGCACGGCGGCGCCGCAGTTCTTGCCGATCATCGACAGGACGCGCTGCACCAGATTGCCGTAATCGTTGGCGAGGTTGCCGTTGATCCGGTTCACCATCTGCTTGTGCGAGAAGTCGCCGTCATTGCCGAACGGCACTTCGCGCAGCAGGAAATAGCGGGTCTGGTCGAGGCCGTAGGTGTTGACCAGCGTGTCCGGCGCGATCACGTTGCCCAGCGACTTGGACATCTTCTGGCCTTCGATGGTCCACCAGCCGTGGGCGAAGACACGGCGGGGCGGCTGCAGGCCGGCGGCCATCAGGAAGGCCGGCCAATAGACGGCATGGAAGCGCAGGATGTCCTTGCCGACCATGTGCAGGTCGGCCGGCCAGTATTTGGCATAGTCGCCCGTGGTGTCGGGATAGCCGACGGCGGTGATGTAGTTTGCCAGCGCGTCGAGCCAGACATACATGATGTGGGCGTCGTCGCCCGGCACCGGGATGCCCCACTTGAAGGTGGTGCGGCTGACCGACAGGTCCTTCAGTCCCGACTTGACGAAGGACATCACCTCGTTGCGCTTGCCGGCCGGCGCGATGAAATCCGGGTTCTGTTCATAGAACTCGATCAGCCGGTCCTGCCAGGCCGAGAGCTTGAAGAAGTAGGACGGCTCCTCCACCCACTCGCATTCGGCGCCGGTCGGGGCGATCTTCTTGCCGGTCGGGCTGGTGGTCAGCTCGTCCTCGCCATAGAAGGCCTCGTCGCGGACCGAATACCAGCCGGCGTAGGAACCGAGGTAAATCTCGCCCTTCTCCTTCAGCACCGTCCACAGCGCCTGAACCGACTTGACGTGGCGCGGCTCGGTGGTGCGGATGAAGTCGTCGTTGGAATAGTTCATCAGCGACACGAGATCGCGGAAGTTCTGCGACACCCGGTCGGTGAAGTCCTGCGGCGCGATGCCGGCCTTCTCCGCCGACTTCTCCACCTTCTGGCCATGCTCGTCGGTGCCGGTCAGGAACTTCACGTCATAGCCGTCGAGGCGCATGAACCGGGCGAGGACGTCGCAGGCAAGCGTCGTGTAGGCGTGGCCGATGTGCGGCACGTCGTTCACGTAATAGATCGGCGTCGTCAGGTAGAAGGTCTTCGGCCCGGCCATTTGCGGCACTTTCTTCCAAAAAGGTTTGTCGGCTCGTCTCGAAAAACGCTAGGCGGCGGCCGTTTCCAGCGCCGACAGGGCGTTCAGGACCACCTGCTTGCGGTCCAGGTTTGCGGATTCCGCGCGCGCGAAAAGACGCTGAACCTTTTCCCACACCTCCACCCAACGTTCAAGACCACGAACATTGGGGTTGGGGGCATTCGCCAGCCGCGCCATCAGGGCGGTCTCTCCCGGCACCACCTCCGCCGGCCAGGACCCGCGGGCGAGCGAGCGGGCGAAGCGGGCCAGCCACCAGACCAGCAGTTCGGTCGCCGTCTCGAACATCCCGTCATCCTGTTTGCGGGTCAGCTTGTCGCCGAAGGCGTGGGCCGCGACGATGTCGATGCGCGGCAGGTCGGACAGCAGCCCGATCATCTCGCGGTACAGCGCCAGTCCGCCGGCATCGGCAAGGTCGATGGCGCGGCCGACGCTGCCCTCCGACAGCCGGGCCAATGCCGGGCGGTCGGCTGCGGCGATGTCGGGCCGGTGCTGTCCCAGCAGGTCGATCACCGTCTCTTCGGCCAGCGGCTTCAGCGTCAGCTTGCGGCAGCGCGAGCGGATGGTCGGCAGCATGCCGCCGGGATTGTCGCTGACCAGCAGCAGCAGGGCGCCGGGCGGCGGTTCCTCCAGGATCTTCAGGATGGCGTTCAGGCCGCTCAGGTTCATGCGGTCGGCGCCGTCGATCACCGCGACGCGCCAGCCGCCTTCCGCCGAGGTGCGGCGCAGGAAGGGACCGATCTTGCGCACGTCGTCCACCGCGATGTCGCGCTTCAGCCGGCCCTTCTTCTCGTCGCGCTGGCGCTCGATGGTCAGCATGTCGGCATGTCCGCCCGACGCCACCCGCCGGAACACCGGATGGTCCGGCCCGATGTGCAGGGACGTGACCGGCGCGGCACCGCCCAAGAGACTGTTGCCGAACAGGCTGTCGCCCGGCTGCTCCTGCGCCAGGACGAAGCGGGCGAAGCGGAAGGCCAGCGTCGCCTTGCCGATCCCCGGCGTGCCGCCGATCAGCCAGGCATGCGGCAGCCGGCCGGAATTCCACGCCTCCAGCAGCAGCCGTTCCGCCTCCTCATGCCCGACGAGGTCCGGGTTGCGCCGGGGGGCGAGCGCCTCTTCGGCGGCGGGTGCCGCCGGGGCAGGGGGGCGCGCCTTGCTCACGACACCAGCCCCAGCCGGCTTGTCACCGCGTCCCGGATGCGGGCCTGCACGGTGTCGAGGTCGGCGTCGGCATCGACCACGGCGCAGCGCTCCGGTTCCCGCCGGGCGATGTCGAGGAAGCCGTCGCGCAGCCGCTGGTGAAAGCCGATGTCCATCCGCTCATAGCGGTCCTCGCCGCCATGGCGTGCCACCGCCCGGCGCAGGCCCGTCTCCACGTCGATGTCGAGGATCAGGGTCAGGTCGGGGCGGAAGCCGCCCAGCGCCGCCGTCTGCAGGGTCTCCACCAGCCCGCGCCCCAGCCCCAGCCCATAGCCCTGATAGGCCATGGTGCTGTCGAAGAAGCGGTCGCACAGCACCCAGGTCCCGGCCTCCAGCGCCGGCCAAACGGTGCGTTCCAGATGGTCGCGGCGGGCGGCGGTGTGCAGCAGCGCCTCGGTGGTCGGACTCCAGCGCCCGGTCTCGCCGGTCACCAGCAGGCCGCGGATCTCCTCGGCTCCCGGCGACCCGCCCGGCTCGCGCGTCGTCACCAACTCAACGCCGCGGGCGCGCAGGGCCTCGCGCAGGGTCTCGGCCAGCCGGCGCAGCTGCGTCGACTTGCCGGCCCCTTCGCCGCCTTCCAGCGTGATGAAGCGCCCGCGATTGCCGGGAACTGAGGCGGTCGGCATGGTGGTCACGGTCACAGGCTGTTGCCGAAGACGAGATACTTGGCGGCGGCGAAGGCGCGGCCGAAGATGCCGGCCTTCGGCACGTCCTGGGCGGCCACCACCGGCACCTCCTTGCCAGGGAAGCCGGGGGCGGTGATCACCAGCTTGCCCACCGTGTCGCCCTTCTTGATCGGTGCCGCGACCGGGGCGCTGCTGACCAGCGACACCTTCATGCCGGGACGGTCTGCCCGGCCCATGGTGACGCTCAGGTTCTGCGGCACGGTGACGGGAACCGTTTCCTGCTCGCCCAGCCAGACCGGCACCTGCTCGATGGTCTCGCCGCCCTTGTAGAGCGTGTAGGTGGCGAATTCGCGGAAGCCCCATTCGATCAGGCGGGCCGATTCGTCGGCGCGCGCCTGCATGCTGGGCAGGCCGTTGACCACCAGCAGCAGGCGGCGCCCCTCGCGCTCGCCCGATGCGGTCAGGCCGTAGCCGCCGGCCTCGGTGTGGCCGGTCTTCATGCCGTCCACGTCCATGCCGCGGTACAGCAGCGGGTTGCGGTTGCCCTGGTTGATGCCGTGATACTTGAACTCCCGGATCGAATAGTAATGGTAGTATTCCGGATAATCCTTGATCAGATGCTCCGCCAGCAGCGCCATGTCGCGGGCGGTCATGTAGTGGTTGGGGTCGGGCCAGCCGGTGGAGTTGACGAAGTTGCTGCCCTTCAGCCCCAGCTCGCGCGCCTTGCGGTTGGCCTGCTCGGCGAAGGAGCCCTCGGATCCGGCCAGCCCCTCGGCCAGCACGATGCAGGCGTCGTTGCCCGACTGGACGATCATGCCCTTGATCAGGTCGTCGACCTTGATGTTGTTGTGAAGCTCCACGAACATCTTGGAGCCCTGCATCCGCCACGCCCGCTCGCTGACCGGCAGCGTGCTGTCCAGCGTCAGGCGGCCGGCCTTGATCGCCTCGAAGGTCAGGTAGGCGGTCATGATCTTGCTCATCGACGACGGCGCCATGCGCTCGTCGGCGTTCTTCTCGAACAGCACGGTGTTCGAGGTCAGGTCGAGCAGGATCGCCTGCTTGGCGATGGTGTCGATGGTCGCGGCCTGGACGGAGACCGCGGTCATGCCGGCGCCTATCGTGGCCCCGGCCATCGCGATTCCGGCCGCCATCCCAACGGAAAGGGCGACGGAACGGCCGAAAACGGCGCACAGGCGGACGACAACAGCGTTCATGGCAACAATCCTCCAAGGGCACTCGGTCACAGGCGCTCGGCAGAGCGGTCGAGGTGGGCGGTCACAGTGGATATCGGCTGGCCGGGATCAATCCACCACGATTTTGGCCTCCGTAAGGCCGGCCTGTATGATCTGGTTGAGCAGGGTGTCGGCACGATCGACGCTGTCCAGCGGCCCGACCCTGACGCGATGCAGGGACAGGCCGCCCGACCGCGTCAGGCTGACGCTGGCGCGCTGGCCCATGGCGGACAGCCGGGCGCGGGCCTTCGCCACATTCTCTTCGCTGCCGAAGGCGCCGACCTGGACATAGATCGCCTCCCGCGGCTTCACCGGCATCTGCGCCACCACCGGCGCCGGGACGAAGCGGCCTTCCGCCATGCTGCCGGCGACGGTGGCGGGCGGCGGCACCGGGGCGCCGACCACCGCAGGGCGTGGCGCTCCGGTGGAGGCCGACACCGTCGTCACCGGTCCGGACGGCCCGGACACCTCGATCCGGCCGCGTGGGGCGGCCTTGGGCGGCGGGCCGTCGGTCTCAGCCAGCAGCGGGGCGGGAGTCCCCTGGCGCGCGGCGGCGGCGATGGCCCGGCTTTCCTCCGCCAGGATCTGGACGCGCACCTTCGCCGTGCCGGGACCGTCGAATCCCAGCAGCTGGGCGCCGCGGCGCGACATGTCGATGATGCGGCCATTGGCGTAGGGGCCGCGGTCGTTGACCCGAACCACGATGGAGCGGCCATTGTCCAGATTGGTCACCCGCACCAGGCTCGGCATCGGCAGGGTGCGGTGCGCGGCGGTCAGTTCGTCCTGGTCGTAGATCTCGCCGTTGGCGGTGGTCTTCTCATGGAAGCCGGGCCCGTACCAGGAGGCGATTCCGGTCTCGTCATAGCCGTAGTCTTCCTTGGGATAATACCAGACGCCGCCGATCTGATAGGGCTTGCCGACCTTGTAGATGCCGCTGGTCGGCAGGCCCGAGCCGGTGCCGGCGGGATTCTGCGCACAGGCGGCGAGCGTTGCCACGCCGACCAGCACGACGATCCTGCCCACCCCGCGCCTGCGACGCATCCGCCAAACCCCTCGATCTCCCGGTCGCCTCGAACCGCCAAGGCGGCGGCACTCTAGCGGAGTGGCACGGCCACGCCAATGGCTGGAAATGCCGGGAAACACGATGACACAGGTGAGGAATGATCCTGAAGATCAGGGCGCCGGGAACAGCGCCTCGGTGCGGCCCATCAGCCAATAGGCGGTCAGTCCGATCCATTCCCGCACCGCATCGTCCAGGATCACCAGATTCTGGCCGAACTCGAAACGCAGATAGGGCCTGGCGCCGGTCCGGGTGCGGTAATCGACGGGGTAGGGGATCACCTCCCAGCCGATTTCGCGGAAGATGCCGACCGACCGCGGCATGTGCATGGCGGAGGTGACGAGGATCCAGCGCTCTCCCGGCGCCGGCTTCACCAGCTCCTTGCTGAACACGGCATTCTCCCAGGTGTTGCGGGAGTCCGCCTCGTAGATCACGCGGTCGGCCGGGATGCCGGCCTGCGCCAGGGCGGCACGGGCGGTCACATCCTCCTTGAATTCCTGCCCCAGCAGCCGGCCGGACCCGCCGGTGAAGACCGCCTTGGCGTCCGCATGGCGGCGGACGAGGTCGGCGAAGCCCAGGACCCGCTCCGCCGCGTCGTTGAGGGAGGGATCGCCGCGGTCGGCGGTGATCGGCGGGTTGAGCGCGCCGCCCAGCATGATGATGCCGTCGATGCGCCCCTCCGGCTCGGCCTTTGGAAAGCGGTTCTCCAGCGGCAGCGCCACCAGCGCACCCAGGCCGGTGTATGTCACCAGCAGCAGCAGGACCGCCGCCAGCGTGACCATCCGCTTGCCCGCCCGCTGCCAGCGCCGCGTCCGCAGCAGCAGCGCCCCCAGCGCCACCGCCAGAACCAGCGCGTTGCCCGGCGCCACGATGCCCCAAAGCAGCTTCGACAGGATGAAGGACAGCACCGGACAGTCCTTGGCCGTGAAAGGAGGGCCACCATAAGCGCGGCGGTCGTCAACAGGCAACAGCATGGCGGCTCCGGCGCGGGGCCGCTGCGTTTGACCGCGCCCTGACGACGCGTGCGGTCACGCCGTCAGGTTCATCACCGCGCCGCGCTTGGCCTCGGCGCCGGTCAGCTTCCGCTTCAATTCCTCGGCGATCTCCTTCTCGATGGCTTCCCGCTTTTCGGGTGACATCGCCTGGAGGTCTTTCTCGGTCATCTTGTTACGGGCAAGCCAATCGTCGCGGATTCGCTCCGCCGGCGTCTTCTTCGCTTCGGCCAGGAACGCATCCGCCGCGCTGGTCGGGCTGGCCGCGACCGTGCCGGTGCCTCCCGCGGCGTCGGACGAGCCGCTGCTGCGCGCCGCGCGGGTCGGACTGGAGTTCTGCAGGCCGTATCCATAGGCCCGATAGCCGTCGATCTGCATCTTGGGATCGTCCGTCTGGTTGCGGCGCCCGGTCAGGGCTGCCCGTCCGATCCAAAAAGCAAAAACCGTGCCATCGGTTGACCGATCGATCTTGCGGAATGGCCGCGGCGGCACCCGGTGGAACTTGCCCGGCGGGCAATTTCTGCCGGCCCGTTCCTGCCGGCCGGCTCGTCACGCCGCCGCCATCACCGCCACCCGCCGCTCCACCATCCGCAAGCCATGGGTCCGATACTGCGCCTGGACGATGGACGCCCAGCCCATGCGGATCAGCGTCAGCTTGACGGCGTCCGACACGTCGTCGCCGGTGACGAGGTCGGTGACCTGCCACATCAGCGTGTCGTCCACCGACCGCGGATGCATCGCCGCCACCCTCAGCAGCCGCGCCATCAGCGCCGCCGTCGACTGACGGCCCAGGCCCCGTTCGGCCAGCGTCAGCGCATCGTTCAACGCCGCCAGTTCCCGCCGCGCCTTGGCAGAGGATTCGCCCGCCGCGCGACCCGTGCTCTTCCCGCCGGTCATGGTTCGTGTCCCCGATTGCGATCCATGCCGGACAGTCTGTCGCCGCAATCCGAGGATCGCTGTGACGGCCGTCACTCCCCCATGGCGGCGCTACGGCATTCACGCATTTTTGGTCATCGCTAAATCTCGGGGACAAAAGAAACTTCGCGTCATCCCCGCGAAGGCGGGGATCCAGAGTTTCCAGGGCAGCGGCTTGCAAAGTCTGGATTCCCGCCTTCGCGGGAATGACGACCGAAAAAAGTAACTTTGTTCCAATAGCTTACATGACGCTGAGACGTGTGAATGTCATAGCATGGCCGCGGGACTGGTTTTCCAGTGCGGGCGTGCTACCTGAAGGCTTTACCGCTATAGTGCGGATGCCGCGGCCTGTCCGGATCGCCCGAAAGCCGCCAGAATGCCGAGGTTTTCCCCGACCGATGCTGTCCGCCCGCTCCAAGACGCCGACGCCGCCCGAAACCCACGCGCCGGCCATCCCCAACAAGCGCGCCATCATCTCCCGCCGCAAGTTGTCGGGGGAGCTTGAGGATCTGGTCGCCGAGCATGGCACCGGCGACAAGCTGCGCCCGGCGCTGATCGCCTGTCTGCGCAAGGCGCTGGCCGAAGGGCGGGCGGAGGTTCGGCGCCGCTTCGACGACGGCGGGTCCGGCGAACAGTGCGTGCGGGAGAACTGCTATCTTGCCGACCGGTTGGTGGGCACCCTGGCCGACTTCACCGTCCGCCACATCTTCCCCACCGCGAACCCGACCTCCGGCGAGGTCTTCGACGTGGCGGCCACCGGCGGCTATGGCCGTGGCGAGCTGGCTCCCTTCTCCGACATCGACCTCCTCTTCCTGCTGCCCTACAAGCGGACGCCGCGGGTCGAGCAGGTGGTCGAGTACATGCTCTATATCCTGTGGGATCTGGGGTTGAAGGTCGGCCATGCCGTGCGCAGCGTCGACGACTGCATCCGCCAGTCCAAGGCCGACATCACAATCCGCACCGCCATTCTCGAATCGCGCTATCTCTGGGGTCCGGGAAAGCTGTTCGCCGAGCTGCGCAAGCGCTACGACAAGGAGGTCGTCGCCGGATCCGGCCCCGAATTCGTCGAGGCCAAGCTGGCCGAGCGCGACAACCGCCACCTGAAGATGGGCGACAGCCGCTATGTGCTGGAGCCCAACCTGAAGGACGGCAAGGGGGGCTTGCGCGACCTGCAGACCCTGTTCTGGATCGCCAAGTACCTCTACCGCGTCGAGGGCGTCGCCGAGCTGGTCGGCAAGAAGGTGCTGACGCCGGAGGAGGCGCAGCGCTTCGCCAAGGCGCAGAACTTCCTGTGGACCGCGCGCTGCCACCTGCATTACCTGACCGGCCGGCTGGAAGACCGCCTGACCTTCGACGTCCAGACCAGCATCGGCGCCGCCATGGGCTATACCGACCATGCCGGCACCAAGGGCGTCGAGCGATTCATGAAGCATTACTTCCTGGTCGCCAAGGATGTCGGCGACCTGACGCGCATCTTCTGCGCGGCGCTGGAAGCGGAATCGAAGCGTCCGCCGAAATTCAACCTGCTGCGGCTGGCCTCGGTCGCCCGGCGCAAGGACGTGGACGGCTTCATCGTCGATGGCGAGCGGTTGAACGCCCGCAGCGACAAGCAATTCAAGGAGCAGCCGATCGACATGATCCGCCTGTTCCACACCGCCCAGATGAACGACATCGACATCCATCCGGCGGCGCTGCGCGCCATCACCCGGTCGCTGTCCGCCATCGGCCCGAAACTGCGCAACGATCCGGAAGCCAACCGGCTGTTCCTCGACATCCTGACCGGCCCGAAGGATCCGGAGATCACGCTGCGCCGCATGAACGAGGCGGGCGTGATGGCCCGCTTCATCCCCGACTTCGGCCGGGTCGTGGCGCAGATGCAGTATGACATGTACCATGTCTACACGGTGGACGAGCACACGCTGTTCGCCCTCGGCATCCTGCACAAGATCGCGTCCCGCGAGCATGCCGACGAATTGCCGCTGTCCACCGAGGTGATCCACAAGGTGGTGTCGAAGCGGGCGCTCTATGTCGCCGTCCTGCTGCACGACATCGCCAAGGGCCGCGGCGGCGACCATTCCGTGCTGGGGGCCCGCGTGGCGGAGAAGCTCTGCCCCCGCCTCGGCCTGACGGCGGAGGAGACGGAGACGGTGGCGTGGCTGGTGCGCTGGCACCTCGCCATGTCGCACACCGCCTTCAAGCGCGACCTTGAGGACGACAAGACCGTCCGCGACTTCGTGGCGCTGGTCCAGTCGCCGGAACGGCTGCGTCTGCTGCTGGTGCTGACGGTGGCCGACATCCGCGCGGTGGGGCCGCAACGCTGGAACAACTGGAAGGCCACGCTGCTCCGCGAACTCTACAACCGCTCCGAAGAGGTGATGTCGGGCGGCATGACGGTGGAGGGCAGGGGACGGCGCATCCAGTCGGCCCAGTCCGCCCTGCGCGCCGAGCTGACCGATTTCGACGACGCCGCTTTCGAGCATCACAAGGGCCTGGGCTATCCCGGCTACTGGCTGGCCTTCGACACTGACACGCTGGCCCATCAGGCCCGCATCGTCCGGGATGCCGAGCGGGAGCAGCGCCCGCTGACGGTGGAAACCCGCGTCGACCGCGGCCGCGCGGTGACGGAGGTGACGATCTACGCCACCGACCACAGCGGCCTGTTCTCCCGCCTCGCCGGGGCGCTGGCCGCCTGCGGCGCCGACATCGTCGATGCCCGCATCTTCACCATGACCAACGGGATGGCGCTCGACGTCTTCTCGGTGCAGGACGCCGCCGGCGGCGGCGCCTTCGAGAGCGGCGACAAGCTGGCCAAGCTGTCGGTGATGATCGAGAGGGTGCTGTCGGGCCAGTTGAAGCCGCTGAACGACCTGTCCACCCGCCGCACCACCCAGGCCAGCCGCACCCGCGTCTTCCATGTGCCGCCGCGCGTGCTGATCGACAACAACGCCTCCACCACCCACACGGTGATCGAGGTCAACGGCCGCGACCGTCCCGGTCTGCTCTATGATTTGACGCGCGCCCTGTCGAACCTGACCCTTCAGATCAGCTCGGCCAAGGTCTCCACCTTCGGCGAGAAGGCCATCGACGTCTTCTATGTGAAGGACGTCTTCGGCCTGAAGGTGACGCATGAAGGCAAGCTGGCGAAGATCAAGGAACGCCTGCTGAGCGCGCTCGACGATCCCACCGGCGACGCCCCGCCGCCGGCGACCGTGAAGCGGACACGCACCAAGGTGTCCGGGGCGTAGAATTGCACCTTCGCCCCGGTGCGCTCCCCCTCTCTCCTCGGGGAGAGGGCAGGGCGAGGAGGACGCAAGGCGTCCTGATCGTGAGGCGAGCGGGCAGAGTTTCGGCTATTCCCACAAAAGCAGCATGAGCGCAGCCAACTCGTCAACTTTTGGGCGTTCAAATTCTGCATGAAAAACAATCTCAGGGAGAGAATTTCCCGAGAGCATCGACGATAATTCCAATGAATTATCGATAAGTCCCCGTGATGGTTGCCGCTTTGATTCAAATAAGTGAAAAATTTCACTACTTTCAGGCATAGCATTCGCCATATGATGCTTATGGTCCGGATTTGATATACCTTTTTATCGATGTTCTGATGCCAAAACCGTCGCGATAGGCGTGTGCCTTCGGGTGCGGTTCCAAAATTTCAACGGAGGTCGGACCATGGCAAACATAAGCGTCTTCAATTTGACTGGTACGGATATTGCCCTTAAATCAATTTCCATCAATGGAACAAGTCTTCCGATAGAAAATAGTCAAATTTCCATGCTTGGCTGCATAGAACTGGATTATCGCTTGACCGATTGGAAGAACTTTTCGGGACTCGTCATAGAGATACAAAAAGACTCCGTTACCTATAAGGCCGATCTCAATAAAGATCATTATTTCGGTGGCGGCGATTATCGGTATCCTGGCTCCGGGTCGAAAGTCCGTTATATCCTGAGCGGCCTGAGTGTTGACGGTAAGAAGATTCAGATGAATTATGCCTATAATTCTCCAGATCTCGAAAAATACAAATACTCCAATGACATGAAATATCTGGATGCCAAATAAATCTGGAATTCTTTCAGGGTTGTTGGGCGTCGGCGAAGATCAACGTTGCAAAATTGGAGATTAATAATGGGAAGCCTCAGCTTCACGAATGTGTGCGGCTCTGCCATCGGTATTTCATACCTCAAGATCAATGACACAATCTTGATTGAGAAAAGCAAACCAAGCGAATATCCAGAGGTAAAAAATAAAATACTTGAGATTCCGGATAAAAATAGCACAATTTTTTCATATGACAATAAAAGCTGGAATGATTTTTCCAGAATATGGCTGTCGATAGAGGTTGGTGGAGATACTTATTCTATAGATCTGAACCGGGATCATTATTTTTACGGCGGTGACTATCGATATCCCGGTGAGGGATCGGCAATAGTCTATATCTTTTCGGGATTTAGCGAAGATAATTCAATGGTTCAGTTGAGCCAAGGGTATGCCAAGGCCGGCGATAACAATATGTTCTATTCCAACGATTTGAAATATCTCAACAAGACCGCTGCGACATGAGGTGATGGGGCGGGATTGGAAAAGGCGGCGGATCGCCGCCGCCTCTCCCCATTCCAATCCCAATCCCTGCCCCTCATCACGGCGCCGTCATGGCGCCATGAACACGCTGGCGTGCTTTCCGGCCTCTCCGCTGGTCCGGTCCTTGGCGATCACTGCGACTTCCGTTGATCCGGACTTCACCGCCGCCGCCGGCACCTTGACGAACACCCGGAAGGTCGCCACCGAGTCCGCCTCCGCCGTCAGCGTCAGGCTGCCGCCGCTGCCGGCTCCCTCATCGCCGGCCACCGACAACTGCGCGTCGCGCAGCCCCTCGACCGTCACCGCATAGCTGCGGGCGATGTGCGTCTTGTTCAGCAGCTTGATGGTGTAGGCGTTCTGCACCGACCCGTCCGACAGCGTCACGAACAGCGGCGCCCGGTCGCGCAGCACGCTGACGTCCAGCGTCGGCCGCAGCATCAGCGCGATGCCCATGGCGCAGGCCACGACCAGCATGATCAGCGAGTAGATCACCGTGCGCGGCCGCACCAGCTTCACCCGCTCCGGCTTGCCGTCGATCTTGGCGATCTGGTTCGACTGGGTGTCGAAGCGTACGAGGTCGATGGGCCGGCCGATCTGCATCATCACGTCGTTGCAGGCATCGACGCACAGGCCGCAGCCGATGCAGGAGATCTGCTGTCCCTCGCGGATGTCGGTGCCGGTGGGGCAGACATGGACGCACTGCTTGCAGTCGATGCAGTCGCCGAGCCCCGCCGCCTTGCGCTCCTCCCAGCTCTGCGACTTGCGCAGCGGGGCGCGGCCTTCGCCGCGCCAGTCCTCATAGGTGACCAGGAAGGTGTCCTCGTCCACCATCGCCGACTGGAAGCTGCGCCACGGGCAGACATAGATGCAGATCTGCTCGCGCGCCCAGCCGGCGAAGAAGTAGGTGGTGAAGCTGAACAGCGCGATGAAGGTCGCCACCCCGCTGGTGATCTGCCCGTGCAGCAACTCGGTCATCAGCGTCGGCGCGTCGTTGAAATAGAACACCCACGCCCCGCCGGTCATCACGGAGATCGCCACCCAGGCCGCATGCTTGGCCCCCTTGCGCGCCAGCTTGGCCCCGGTCATCGGCGCCTTGTCCAGCCGGATGCGGGCGGTGCGCGGCCCTTCGATCTTGCGCTCCACCCACATGAACAGGTCGGTCCAGACCGTCTGCGGGCAGGCATAGCCGCACCAGATGCGCCCGGCCAGCGTGGTGGCGAAGAAGATGCCGAAGGTGCCCAGGATCAGCAGGCCGGTCAGGTAATAGACCTCCTGCGGCCAGATCTCGATCCACAGGAAATAGGCGCGGCGCCCGACCATGTCGACCAGCACCGCCTGGTCCGGAATGCCCGGCCCGCGCTCCCAGCGAATCCACGGCGTGATGTAGTAGATCGCCAGCAGCACGATCAGCGCTGCCCATTTCAGCTGGCGGAAGCGGCCCTTGACGTCTGCGGCATACACCTTCGGCCTGTTCACGAACCAGTGCCGGCCCGGCTCCTCATGCGGTTCGGCGTGGGACGCGGCGGCCGGTTTGGCGGCCTGGGCGGGGCGACGGGTGAGGGTGGAGTCTTCTTGCGGAAGGGACATGGCGTGGTTCCTCGGCCGTCAGCGGCACGGGTGGCGTCAGCTTCGTCCCTTCTCCATAAGACTTCCGTCATGAAGCCGCATTGCGCGATATCAATCCGGCCCCGGCTTTATCCATTCTGCCCGCGCAGTTCCGCCAGCCCGTCGTGATAGGCGCGGTCGAACAGGGCCTCCAGCCTGGCGTCGGTGCCGCGCAGGCCGGCGACCACCGCATGCGCCCATTCGAAATACTCGACCTTGCGGGTCAGCGGCCAGTCGGCGGGCGGGCTGTGCGCCATGGAGCGCAGGTTCGACACCTTGTCGGCCAGCTTCACCAGCTTCGCGCGGGTCGAGGCATGGGGGGCGGCGTCGATCTGGTGCTGCTTGCGCTCGGCCTTCGACATGCGCTTGTCGTCGGTGGTCTCGGCGACGACCTGCACCACCTCCGCCCCGAACAGCTGCTCGATCTCCTCATAGCTGGCGTCGGTGTCCTCCAGCGTGTCGTGCAGCAGCGCGGCGATCACCACGACCGGGTCCTTGCCCGCCGTCGCCTCCGCCACCAGCAGGGCCACTTCCGACAGGTGGTTGACATAGGGTTCGGCGCGCACGCCCTTGCGGCGCTGGTCGATGTGCTTGTGCGCGGCGAAATCCAGCGCCCGCGCGAAATCGAGGAGGGGGGCGTTCGGCAATGAAGCGTTCGGCAGGCTCATGGCGTTCTCTCGGCTGGGGCATTACTCTCCGCTTGGTAGGACCGTGCGAAGGACCGCTCTCATGTTCACGAGTTTCTTCTTCGATCTGCGCAAGGCCGGCGTCCCCGTCTCGCTGACGGAGTACCTGACGCTCATGGAGGCCATGAAGCAGGGCACCGCGTCCTTCCGCGTCGAGGATTTCTATTATCTCAGTCGTGCATGCTTGGTTAAGGACGAGCGCAATCTCGACCGCTTCGACCGCGTCTTCGGCGCCACCTTCAAGGGCCTGGCCGACGACATACCCGCCGCCGGGGAGGTCCCCGTCGCCGACCTGCCGGAGGAGTGGCTGCGCAAGCTGGCCGAACGCTTCCTGACCGACGAGGAGAAGGCGCAGGTCCAGGCGCTCGGCGGCTGGGACACGCTGATGGAGACGCTGGCCCAGCGTCTGGCCGAGCAGAAGGGCCGGCACCAGGGCGGCTCGAAATGGATCGGCACCGCCGGCACCTCGCCCTTCGGCGCCTACGGCTACAATCCGGAGGGCGTGCGCATCGGCCAGCAGGAGAGCCGCCACCGCCGTGCCGTGAAGGTGTGGGACCGCCGCGAGTTCCGCAATCTCGACGACCGGGTGGAGATCGGCACCCGCAACATCAAGGTGGCGCTGCGCCGCCTGCGCAAATTCGCCCGCAGCGGCGCGGCCAGCGAGCTGGACCTGCCCGGCACCATCCGCGCCACCGCCAACAACGCCGGCTGGCTCGACCTGAAGATGGTGCCGGAGCGGCACAACACGATCAAGGTGCTGCTGTTCCTCGACATCGGCGGTTCGATGGACGACCACATCCGTCTGGTGGAGGAGCTGTTTTCCGCCGCGCGCAGCGAATTCAAGCACCTGGAGCACTTCTATTTCCACAACTGCGTCTATGAGGGCGTCTGGCGCGACAACGCGCGGCGCCATACGGAGCGCATGTCCACCTGGGACGTGCTGCACACCTATCCCGCCGACTACAAGCTGGTCTTCGTCGGCGACGCCGCCATGAGCCCCTACGAGATCGTCTACCCCGGCGGCAGCGTCGAGCACTGGAACGAGGAAGCCGGTCAGGTGTGGATGCAGCGCCTGCTGTCGGTCTACGCCAAGGCGGTCTGGCTGAACCCGACCCCGCCGCAATACTGGGACTACACCGAAAGCACCCGCCTGCTCCAGCGCCTGATGGGAGGCCGTATGTTCCCACTGACGCTGGAGGGGCTGGACGGAGCCATGCGGGAGTTGGGGAGGTGAGATGCCCTTTTCGATTGGGCTGGACGTTGTGTCGACGCTTGGGATTGAACGGCCTTATGATCTTGGGGGCGGCGATTTGGCGGCGCCAACATAAGTGCTGGAGCTTAACCCCTTGGTCGACGGATAGAACCAAGTCCATCCCTGGTCAATTGGAAACCCAACAACAGAGAATTTTCCATCAACTGATCTCTGCAGTATACCGGCTGGTGCGCATACCGGCACTTCAATTTTGAGTTCTTTTTGAATGGCATCTGTCAAATTTTGCGCAAAGCAGTCATATCCTTTTCCAACATCGCAGGCCCATAAATGTATTTCCTTGCAGCCTTTGAATCCTCTCATCCTCATGCTGGAGAAAAATTGAGAGGCGTTGTACGCATCAAGAAAACTTGCGCATCCATGTGTATTGAATGCAACGGTGTCGCTGATTCCGATGTCTTTGAACAGGAAAGGTTGTTCGAATTTTTCAAATTTGCTGACACCATATAGTTTGCAAAGTGAATCCTCTCCACCAAAAATTACCCTCTGATCTGACGTTCCTCCCTGATTCATCCAGTGATTTGCGTCCAGGGAAATAGACTTTCCACCGCCGACGTTCATTTTCTCCACTGATAGGCGTGTAACGCTAATTCCAATTGCTACCACGATGCTTTTTTCGCCGAATCCCAACAGGGAGCCAATAGAGCCAAACATTGCTTTCACCCATTAGCTGCATATTGTCACGTTTATGACCAAAAGAGGCAAGCAGCACACCGCGCCATCTCTATTGAGGTATAGATAATAGAATTTTGGCAACTTTTATCCGCAGTATTGGCGAGATCATATAGTTCGATGCATAATTATCTTTTGAGATACATCATCCTGTATGCACTATTTCGACGATTCCAACGGCATGCTCGCGGACAGACGAAGGTCGTGCGGATGCGTCCCCGCCGGCGCCGCTGCCAGTTTGACGTCGAAGTGGGCGGAATATTGCTGAAGAGTGCGAAGCGGCTATTCTCTGGCAATATACGCTGCTGAAAGCGTTGCCAAACAAAACTGCTGGAATGGTCGGGCGCAAGGAAGCGGCAGGTATCGCAATCACTTTTGTGGCTGACGCAAAAAATCCGGCCAAACACCCCCCTCCGCGTCGGCTCGGCGATGAACGCGAGGGCGGGGGTGCTTGCCGGACCGTCATCGGCGGCTGTGGCGCGAGCCATGCCGCCGATGCTTACAGCATTACTTGCAGCTGCTGGCGACCTGGGCGGTCGGGGTGCAGCCCGGGTTGCCGGCGGTCAGCGCGCCGGTGATCGTGCCGTCCGGAGCAACGTTCAGGGCATAGTTGCAGCCGGTGGAGCCGATGGCCTGGGCCGAGCTGACCAGGGAACAGGTCTTGCCGGCCACCTGGACCGTCAGGTTGGGGGTGGTCGGATTCGCCGCCCAGGTCATGCTGGACGAGGGGTTCTGCACCGGCGCGCCGACACTGGCGTGGGAGGAGATGACCACCGTGTCGGCGTGGGCGGCGCCTGCCGCAAAAGCCGCAATGGCCAGAACGGTGCCGATCATGCCAGCCTTGAAAGAAGAATGCATTTCTATGCTCCTGGTTTCTATGACTATCGTTAATCCAACGCACGCAAGACATCGTTGTCCGGTGCAAACGGAATATCATTCCAATTGAATTATTTATCAATGATCAGATTGATTCAAAAAGAATCAGATATCGATGACGAAATGAGTCTCTACATTTACTAATGTATTCAATAAATAATGAACGCTATTGTGTGATCGAGAAAAATTGAAGTGGTGTTATTACAATGGTATGATCGTCATTTGCTCTGACGATAACAGCTATCCTTGATGAGCTTTTGTCTGATTGGATAATTGGCACCGATGATACCCATCGCCTTGAATGACGCCTAAGATCACTGCGATGGCAGGCGCGCAAAAATGGTCGTCTTTTGTAATGAGATGTATCAATCGACTGATTATGTCCAAATCGGACTGATTATCTCATCAACTGCCTTCCACGGCTGTGCCTTATCCGTCGGGCCATGCCCTGGCCGGCCGTGGTGGCGGCGGCCGCCGCCGCCCTGTCCCATGGCGAGGCAGCTCGGCCATCGGACGGGCCGAAGTTGAAAATATGATTTTTATCCTATCATGAATCGGAATTTCCCGCTGAAATAGGAGCCTGTGCCCACCCAACCCAGGAGCCGCCCCATGCCCGACTGCCTGAACCCCGCCGAAGCCGCCGCCTCCACTGCCGGTCCTGCCGACCGCTTCCCCTGCTGGGCCGAAGAGCCGCCGGTCCCGCCCGATGGCTCGCTGGTTCCCGGTTCGCGCTTTCACGAGGAACAGTGGATCATGGCCGCCGGCATGCTGGCGCGCGGCGCCTCTTTCCAGCAGGTCGCCCGTGCCATGGGCTGCAGCCGGACCACGCTGTGGCGGGCCTATTACGGGGCGCAGCATTTCCGCCATCGGGTCTGGTGGGAGAGGCAGGCGCTGAACCGCGAGGCGGAGCTTCGCCTGTCCTCGCTCCGCGCCCTGGTGACGGAGCAGATCGAACGGCTGGTCTCCATCGGCGATCCCGGCACCGTGCGCTGGCTGGCCGAGAAGCTGGGCCTGCTGAAGGATTTCGGCGCCGACCGGTCGGACACCGCCCAGGCCTCCCCCGGCAACCGCGGCCCCGCCGCCGCCGCCCCGGACGTGCCCGCCGCCGAGATGCCGGCCGCGCCCGGCCCCGCGTTCGACGATGACAGCGTTCCCGGTGCGATCCGTGAACGCCGCCAGCCCGAACCGGACGACATCGCCGCCATCCTCGCCCGGCCGGAGGCCGAGGGGCCGAAGGGCGTCTATCCCTGGACCTACAATCCCAGCGATCCGTATCCGAATCTCGGGTCCGCGCTGGAACGGCAGGGCGGGGACGGGCCCTACACCCGCCGCCGGTAAGCAGCCCCCCGGTAAGCGGCCCCCGGTGAACGGATGGAACGGTTGAACGCCGCCGCGAAAACGGTTCACAGCGTTTCAAACGTTCCATTCACCAATATCCGACCGCCTCACCCCGCCGCCTGCTCGATCACCCGGTTCGCCAGGGTCACCTTCTGGGCCAGCGTGGTCGCCAGGATGCGGTGCAGGAGCAGCGCCAGTTCCGGATCCTCGCGCTCCAGCCGGGCCAGGGTCGCGGCGGTCAGGCGGTGGATGGTGGAGGGGGCCTCCACCACCACGTCGGCGCCGCGGGTCTGGCCCAGCAGCAGGGCGATCTCGCCCACCACCGCCCCGGCGGTCATGGTGCGCAGGCGCAGCGGACGGCCGTCGGGCAGGGTGATCTGCACCTTCACCCGGCCGCTGCCGATGATGAAGATGTCGCTGGCCGCCTCCCCGGCGCGGATCAGCAGCTCGTCCGGCTGCATATGCAGGGTGTCGAGCGCCGCCACCGCGTCGGCCAGCCGCGGGTGCGGCCCGGTCATCCCCTCCAGATGGCGCAGCAGCGGGGCGTCGCCGCCATCCCGCCCGGTCTCGGCCAGCAGCGCCTCCTCGCAGGATTCCAGCGCATGGTCCAGGTCGGGGGCGCGGCGCAGCACCGGGTCGCGGTCGGGGTCCAGGCCGCTGTTGCGGAAGGTCTCCGCCACCGCGGCGGGCAGGGCGCTCAGCACCAGGGTGGCGCCGGCCGCCTCCATCAGGTTGCGGATGCGCCTGAACACCCCGGCCGCCGCCGAATCCATGCCCTTGATGTGGCGGAAATCGATGACCAGGAAGCGCAGAGACGGCCCGCCCGCCTGCTCCAGCCGGCGGCGGACCGGGGCGACGATCTGCTCGGCGGTGCCGAAGAACAGGTATCCCTGCAGCTGCATCGCCTCGATGGCCGCACCGGCGCCGGTCAGATGCAGGCTGGCCGCCGGGCTGCGGTCGACGCGGCTGCGCAACTCGGTCCCGCTGTGACGGCCGCGGATCACCGGCAGCCGGGAATAGCTGTAGACGAACATCGCCAGCGACACCGCCAGCCCCAGCGCCAACCCCTCCATGAAGCCGATGCCGGCAATCGCCAGCACCACGGCCAGCACGATCAGCCACTCCGTCCGCGGCAGGCGGTGGCGGGCCTCGATCAGCCATTCCATCAGCAGCTCGATGCCCAGGAACAGGATCAGCCCGGCGGTCAGGAACACCGGCGTCACCGACACCAGCCACCCCGCAACGAACAACCCGCCCAGGATCACCGCCGCGGTCGCCAGCCCGGCCCCCCGCCCGGTGGCGCCCATCCGCCCGGCCAGCAGGGTCATCCCCAGCCCGACATAGCCGGACGGCCCGCCCAGCGCCCCGGCCATCAGGTTGGCGGCGCCGGTGGTCCGCAGCTCCGCATCGGCGTCGATGTCGCGGCCCAGCGCCAACTCCCCCTGGGCCAGCTCGATCCCGCTGACATTCAACAGAAGGCCCAGCATGCCCAGCACCGCGACCGACAGCATCGCCGGCAGCGCCTCCGCCACCCGGCTCCAATCGGCCAGGGCCAGGATCTCGGTCGGCACCGGCAGGCTGAACCCCGCGTCCCCGGCCAAGCCGGGCAGCCAGCCCCAGCCGCGCGCCTGCTCCGCCGTCAGCCCCAGCAGGGGCAGGGCGGCATGGAAGGCCAGCGCCGCCGCCAGCAGAACCAGCGGCATGGAGAAGGGGCTGTCGCTGCGCCGCATCACCGCGACCAGCAGCGCCGCCAGCCCGACCGCCGCCGTCGCGGTGACGGCCATCGCCGGGCTTGCCAACTCCGCGATGCCGGCCGCCAGCCCGTGCCGGCCGCTGACCATCGCCAGCGCGCCCTCCACCAGCAGCCAGCCCGACCCGGCCAGGAACCCGGCCACCACCGGATATGGAAAGAACCGCACCAGCCGGCCCAGCCGCAGCCTTCCCACCGTCCAGAACAGCAGCCCGGTCAGCAGCGTGCTGCCGCCCAGGATGGCGAAGGCGGTGGCGACCCTCACCCCGTCCGGCGCGTCCTGCAGCCCCGCCGCCATGGCCGCGACGGTGGCGGCGAGGATGGCGACCCCCGTCTCCTGCACCAGGGCGACGGAGTTCGGCTGCGTGCTGCGCAAGGCGACCAGCAGGGCCAGGATTGCGGCGCTCAACAGGACCACGCCCACCCCGGCGCCCAGCCCTGCGGCCAGCGGGCCGGTGAACAGAAGTGCGGCAATCGCCAGCCCGTTGCCCAGATTGTCGATGCCGGCGATCAGCCCGATCATCGCCGAAGCGGCCAGCCTTCTGCCGCGTCCGGCCTGTCCGTTCTGCGCCTCTCTGTTCCGGGGAAGGGCGTCGCTCATGATGTCGGGTCTGGTCCGGTGTTCCTGGCCGGGGGCGGCCATTGCTGTCGAGGGCCTGATTTCTACGGCGCCGGCCGTCGGCGCAGGCGTGACAGTGAGCAGATTTCCACGCCCCCGGGCAAGCAGTAAGCGGTGATGATTCGTCTTCCTCCACCCAGCATTGCGCTGCCACCCATCGATGGGCGTCACATGATTCAACGTGTGACAATGTTACAATTCACAATCATCAGGACGCACCATACGCTCCGTCATCGGTATATGATGGAGCATTTCATGAAGAATACATATTTATGGGGCCTGCTGCTGCCCCTCGCGCTGGGCGTCGCGCCGGCCGCCATGGCGGCGGATGCCCCCGCGAAGGGCGGCGCCGAAGCGGCGGGAGAGGCGTTCGGCAACCCGCCGGTCCTGAACAATTCGGCCTCGCCGCGCGCCGGCTCGCTCCTGCTGCGCCAGCCGCAGGCGGCTCCCCGGCCGCACACCGGGCAGGTGCGCAATTACGACCTGTTCGTGACCTTCACCGACGGCTACATCCGCAACCCGGCGCAGGGGCGGCCCGACCCGGTGCGGCTGCGCAGCTACCGCGGCACCGCCGTCGATCCCAACCACCCCTATGTCGCCCCGACCATCGAAGCGACGCCGGGCGACACGGTGCGCATCAAGCTGCAGAATCAGCTGCCGCCCGACCCGGACTGCAACACTCAGGCGCATACGGACATCAACACCCCGCACTGCTTCAACGGCACCAACCTGCACAGCCACGGCGTCTGGGTCAGCCCGACCGGCAACAGCGACAATGTGCTGGTGTCGATCAATCCCGGCGTCAGCTTCGAATATGAATACAACATCCCGGCCGACCATCCGGCCGGCACCTTCTGGTATCACCCGCACCGCCACGGCTCCACCGCGCTGCAGGTGGGCAGCGGCATGGCCGGCGCGCTCATCATCCGCGGCGACCGCCCGCCGACGCGCGATGCCAACGGCGACCTCGACACCCTGCTGAAGAGCCCCAAGGGCGTGGCGATGACCGAGCGGGTCCTGCTGTTCGAGCAGATCCCCTACGCCTGCACCAAGGACGGCAAGCTGAAATACATCGACCCGGTGAAGAAGACCATCGACTGGAGCTGTGCGCCGGGCGAGGTGGGCGAGATCGTGTCCTACGACCAGTTCGGGCCGAACAGCTGGGAACAGTCGGGGCGCTTCACCACCGTCAACGGCCGCGTGCGCCCGATCTTCGCCAATGCCAAGGTCGGCGAGACCGAGCGCTGGCGCCTGATCCATGGCGGCGTGCGCTCCCCCATCACGGTGGAGTTCCGCAAGCTCGACGCCACCGATTTCTTCCAGCGCGAAAAGACCCTCTCGGCCGCCGACCAGGACCGTTTCGCCAAGGAACGCTGCACCGGACAGCCGGTGCCCTACATCCTGGCTGCCGCGGACGGCCTGACCCTGAACGAAGGGCAGGTGCGCACCAGCGTGCCGATGCAGCCCGGCTATCGCGACGACCTGCTGGTCAATTTCCCCGAGCCCGGCATCTACTGCGTGGTCAACAAGCCGTCGGCGGCCAACGCCAGCCCGGACCAGACCGCGACCTCCACCGGCGTGCTCGGCTTCGTCCGCGTGCGGGGCGACCGGGTGGTCAAGGATCCGGTGAAGGAGATCATCCGCCAGTTGTCGGCCAACGCGACCAAATATGCTCCGGCCGTCGCCAAGGAGGTGATCGGCGACCTGAACGCGCGCTGCTTCGGCAAGACGATGGTCGACACCCCCTATTGCCCGCGCTTCACCCGTTTCACCGCCCACCCGCCGATCACCGAGCATGAGGTGGTGCACCAGCCCAAGCAGGAACTGGTCTTCTACATCAACATCCCGCCCAACGGGGCGACGCGGACCAACCCGCTGTTCCAGGTCTCCAACAGCTTCGAGGTGGTGCAGAACCCCGACGGCACCTATGGCCCCAAGGGGGCGTCCGCCTACCAGCCGGGCGTGGTCGACCGGCCGCTGGTGCTGGGCACGGCCCAGCAATGGGAACTGCAGTCCTACTTCGTCAGCCATCCCTTCCACATCCACGTCAATCCGTTCCAGGTCGTGTCGATCATCGGCCCCGACGGGCGCGACGTCAGCGAGGCCGGGTCCGGCGATCCCGACTATGCCGGCATGAAGGGCGTGTGGAAGGACACCATCTGGGTGAAGAGCGACATCACCCAGCCGCTCACCTCCACCGAACCGCCGAAGGGCACCTACAAGGTGACCGTCCGCACCCGGTACGAGCGCTTCATCGGTGAGTATGTCCTGCACTGCCACATCCTCGACCATGAGGACCAGGGCATGATGCAGAATGTCAGCATCGGTGTGCCGGACGGCCGCGGCGGCCTTGCCGGGGCCCATCACTGACCGGTGCGCCCCCCTCTTCCTGCCCCGGCGGGAAGAGGGGGAGCCGCCGTTGCCGGCCGGTTGCTGCGATCCGTCGCTGCCTCCAACCATTGAAAAATCCCCCGGTTTCCGTCTACGGTCGCGCGTCCCCTTGGAGTGAGTGCATGCGCGATATCACCCCCGTCACGGTCGCCCGCGGCGACGGCATCGGCCCGGAAATCATGGACGCGGTGCTTCATGTGATGACTGCCGCCGGCGCGCGGCTGAAGGTGGAAGAGGTTCCGGCGGGCGAGGCGGTCTACAAGCGCGGCCATCCCGGCGGTCTGGATGCCGCCGGCTGGGGGTCGATCCGCCGCACGCGCGTCTTCCTCAAGGGGCCGATCACCATGCCCCAGGGATACGGCAACAAGTCGCTGAACGTCGTCGCCCGCACCACGCTGGGCCTGTTCGCCAATGTCCGACCCTGCGTGTCCTACCACCCCTATGTGCGGACCCGGCATCCGCGCATGGACGTGGTGATCATCCGCGAGAACGAGGAAGACCTCTATGCCGGGATCGAGCACCGGCAGACCGACGACGTGATCCAGTCGGTGAAGCTGATCTCGCGCCCGGGGTCGGAGCGCATCGTCCGCTACGCCTTCGACTTCGCCCGCTCCAACCACCGGCAAAAGGTGACGGCCTTCGTCAAGGACAACGTCATGAAGATGACGGACGGGCTGTTCCTGAAGATCTTCTACGAGATCGCGGCGGATTATCCGGAGATCAAGGCCGACCACATGATCGTCGACATCGGCGCCGCCCGGCTGGCCGACCAGCCGGACCGCTTCGACGTCATCGTGACTTTGAACCTCTATGGCGACATTGTGTCGGACATCGCCGCCCAGCTGACCGGATCGGTCGGGCTGGCCGGCTCCGCCAACATCGGCGAGACCTGCGCCATGTTCGAGGCGATCCACGGCTCCGCTCCGATGATCGCCGGGCAGGGGATCGCCAACCCCTCCGGCCTGCTGATGGCCGCGGTGATGATGCTGGTCCATATCGGCCAGGGCGACATCGCCGCACGCATCCACAATGCGTGGCTGAAGACGATCGAGGACGGCATCCACACCGCCGACATCTATGCCCGCGGCCTGGGCCGGGTGCGTGCCGGCACCGGCGCCTTCGCCGAGGCGGTGGTGGAGCGGCTGGGGCAGACCCCCGTCACCATGCCGCCGGTCGGCTACTCCACCATGCGACCCGCCTATGACGGTCTGAACCGGCTGGCGCCGCGCGTCCGCGCGCTGAAGGAGCTGGTGGGGGTCGACGTCTTCCTGCAATGGTCCGGCGGCCTGCCCGACGATCTGGCGGAGCTGGTGTTGCCGCTGTCGACCGAGGCGTTGACGCTGGCCAGCATCTCCAACCGATCGCAACGGGTCTGGCCGGACGGCAACGCCGACGTCTTCTGCACCGATCATTGGCGCTGCCGTTTCCTGGCGCAGGGCGGGCCGGTGCAGCATGGGGCCATCGTCGAGCTGCTGGGCCGTCTGGCCGAGGCCGGGATTGACTTCACCCAGACCGAGAACCTGTGCAATTTCGACGGCAAGGCCGGCTTCTCCTCGCCGGGGCAATGATTTCATGGGCGCGGCTGGAATAAAGCGCCGGGGCGGGGCGTCATGACCGGTGACGATGCCCTTCCCGGACCTTTGATGAGCCTGCCCGACATGGATGACCGCGCCATCGCCGACCATGTGCCGCGGCTTCGGCGCTATGCCACCGCCCTGGTGGGCAACCGGTCCGATGCCGACGATCTGGTCCAGGATTGCGTGGAAAAGGCGCTGGCCAACCGCCATGCACTTCGCGATCCGTCGAAGCTCGGCGGCTGGCTGATGACCATTCTGCACAATCTGCACATCTCCGGCCAGCGCGGGCGGCGCCGGCGCGGGGCGGAGGTGCCGGTGGAGGATCTGGCCGACGATCTGGCGCTCAGCGCGCCGCCGGCCGACCGCGGGGCGGTGCGCGACTTCGCCCGCGCCTTCGCCCAACTGAGCGACGAACACCGTACCATCCTGCTGCTGACGGGAATGGAGGGATTGTCCTATCGCGAGGTGGCGGAGGTGCTGGAACTGCCGATCGGGACGGTGATGTCGCGGCTGGCCCGCGCGCGCGAGAAGCTGAGGGTCCTCCTGGACGGTGGAACCCAGCAGATGGTCAGGAGGATCAAGTGATGAGCGGCACCCGCAATCCCGTGTCCGAGGCCGAGCTGCATGCCTGGCTGGACGGCGAATTGCCGGAGGAGCGTCTGGCCGACGTCGAGCGCCATCTTGCCGACCATCCCGAGATCGCCCAGCGCTTCGAACGCTACCGTGCACAGCGTGCCATGCTGGGGCAGTGTTTCGGTCCGCTGATCGACCAGCCGCTGCCAGACCGCCTGATCCCGCCCTTCACCGCGCGAGAGCATCCGGAATTCACGTCCAGCCGCTGGAGCGTTTCAGGCTGGGGTAGGGGCGCGCTGTGGCGGACCGCGGTCGCCGCCACGCTGCTGGTCTTCGTTGCCGGCGGGGCAAGCGGCTGGCTTCTGCGCGACCGGATGGCAGGAGCGGGAGAACCTCCGACCGCGGCCTTCATCGCCGATGCCGTCTCCGCTCATCGTGTCTTCTCAGTCGAGGTCCGCCACCCGGTCGAGATCGGTGTGGAGGAGGAGGCGCATCTGGTGAACTGGCTGTCCAAGCGGCTGGGCAAGACCATGCGTTGCCCCAGAGTCACACGAGGGGGATACCAGCTGATCGGCGGGCGTCTTCTGGCCGATTCCGCTGGACCTGTGGCCTTGTACATGTACGAGGATGCGGCGGGGCGTCGCATCACGTTGTATATCCGTCCGACTTCCAACACCTCAGGTTCGGCGTTCCGTTTCGCCCAGGATGGGAGGGTGCGTGCATTGTATTGGCAGGACAATGGTTTAGCATTGGCCGTCACTGGCGAGCTCGATCGGGACACTCTGTCCGGCGTTGCCGAGGAAGTGTATGGCGCCCTGAATTCATGAGTCTACCCACGGACTTATCAACAGGAATGTTGCCGCGCCCCCCTATCGTCAGCGGCCGTCATCTGGTAGCTTCCTCTCCGGCTGGCACAAAATGTTGCGGCTTATGGAAAACGGCACTAGACCGTGACCCGTTTGCCACAACATAACCGGACACCGGATCGGGAGTACTCGGGGATGAGTTGGACGGACGAGCGAATTCAACAGCTCAAGGATCTCTGGTCCCAGGGGTTGAGCGCGAGCGAAATCGCCGACATTCTGGGAGACATCACCCGCAACGCGGTCATCGGCAAGGCCCACCGCCTGGGGTTGTCGGGCCGGCCGTCGCCCATCAAGAAAAAGCCGACGCGCGGCGCCACCATCCTCGCTCTGACGGAGCGGATGTGCAAATGGCCGGTCGGCGATCCCAAGCACCAGGATTTCCATTTCTGCGGCAAGACCGCCTTGCCTGGCATGCCCTATTGCGCCGAACATGCCGCCTTGGCTTACCAGCCTGCTTCAGGCAGCAAGAAGCGTGACGAGGAGCGCAACGTCGGCGCCGCCTGACCCGCCGACCGATCATTCGGAAAAGCCCGCTCTCGGGGGAGAGACGGGCTTTTTTGTTTGGTGGCTGCGCGGGGAAGAACGCAGAAAGCGGGGCGCCGCAAACAGGTCGGGAGCGCATCATGAAGCTCGGATACACCATCATCTATGTTGCCGACGTGCCTGCCACGATTGATTTCTACGAACGTGCCTTCGGCCTGAAGCGTCGCTTCGTGCATGAAAGCAACCTGTATGCGGAACTCGATACCGGTGAAACGACCTTGGCCTTCGCCGGTGAGTCGATGGCGGAAATGAATGGCCTCGCGATCCGCCCCAACCGCAAGGGTGAGATTCCCTCTGGCTTCGAGATCGCTCTCGTGACCGACGATCCCCGAGCGGCCTATGCGAAGGCCATCGCCGCGGGAGCAGATGCCGTATCATCGCCGGTCGAGAAGCCCTGGGGTCAGATCGTCGGCTATGTCCGCGATATGGATGGATGTCTGGTCGAGATCTGCTCACCGGTCGCCGGGGGATAGAGCCGACACCTCGCAACAGGCCGACGGACAACGGCAGCCACCTCGCTCAACGCCAACGATTTCTGCTCTCACCGCCTGTTCGTGCTCGGCGCTCCTCCAACGGAGCTTGATGGCTCCCCGTCGGGCAGGAGACGGTGTGTCGGCACGCAGCGCCTTTTCGGCGGATTCCCGGTCACTCCGCCGCACCGTGATGCGTACTCTGCCGTGGTGGCTCCGTCGCATCTTGAAGCAGCAGTATCATTCCGCGGTGCCCGGCGACCACCATGGCGGTTCCGGCCGGCCGGTCCGGCCCTTCCACCGCCCATAGCGTGTCGCCGACGAACACGCGTCCGTGGCCGTTGGCGATCGGTTCAGTCAGCATCACTGCCCGACCGACCAACTGGCCTGCACGGTCGTTGATCCGTGAGGCGTCGACTTCCGCCGACGCGTTGCGCCGCCGGGCATGGGCAATGGCGATGCCCACTGCGGTGCCCGCGGCGATGGTGAAGAAGCCAGCCTCGCTGATCAGCCCCCAATCGTGCCAGAGTGCAGTGACGAGGCCGGTCAGCAAAGCCGCCCCGCCGAACCAGATCAGGAAGATTCCGGGCAGCACCAATTCCGCTGCAATCAGCAAAGCACCCAGCGCTCCCCACAGCAGCGGCGACATGCGGTCACTCCCCGTCCGCCGAGGACGAAGTCGGTGGCACTGACCACGGATTGCGCGGCGGGGGCTGTGATGCGGCGGGCGTCCGGGGCGGGGTGGCGTCGCGCACCAAATCGCCCAGCCCGGCCAGGGCACCGGCGACGCCAGCCAATTCCACTGGCAGGATCATGGTTTTCTGGTTGGGAGAGGCGGCGAAGGCTTTCAACGCCTCCATGTATTTCTGGCCGAGAAAATAGCCCAGGGCCTGGTTCGATCCCTGTGCCACCGCCTCCGAGACCAGTCGGGTTGCCTTGGCTTCCGCCTCTGCCAGTCGTTCACGCGCTTCGGCCTCCAGCTTGGCGGCTTCCAGCTTGCCCTGGGCAATGCGGATCTGGCTTTCCTTCTCCGCGTCGGCCTCCAGGATTTGGGCACGGCGGAGGCGCTCAGCCTTCAACTGGCGGCCCATCGCCTGCACGATGTCCTCGGGCGGGGTGATGTCGCGCAACTCGATGCGGGTCACCCGCACGCCCCAGGAGGCAGTCGCCTCGTCCACCGCGCGGAGCAGGTTGGCGTTGATCGCTTCGCGCTGGCTCAGCAACTCGTCCAGATCCATGGAGCCCATCACCGTGCGGGTGGTGGTCATCGCCAGCGTCTGGATCGCCCGCTGCAGGTCATTGACCTCATAGGTCGCCTTCATCGGATCAAGCACCTGAAAATACAGCACGCCATCGGCGGTCACCGCGGCGTTGTCCTTGGTGATCACGCTCTGCGACGGCACGTCCACCACCGTCTCGCGCATGTCGACCTTCGCGCGGACGGAACTGATGACCGGGAAAATGACGTTGAAGCCCGGCAGCAGCGTTTCCTGATAGCGGCCCAGCCGTTCGACGATGAAGTTGAACCCCTGGGGGACGATGCGGACGCTGGTGATCGCCAAGATGACGACCAGAACGAACGCCGCAATGACCAGTATGCCGAGTTCCATCGATGGCCGCTCCTGACATGGGCTTCCGATATGGGTGGGCGCCGCGATGGACACCCTCGGCCCATCATGAGGCAATTCGCGGAGCCTGCAAATGCCGCCTCAATAGGCTTGCGTATCGTGTTTCAAGCGCACCAGCTCGCCATTCAGGAGCGACAGCATCAATTGCACGACCATCTCATGAACGATCACCGTGTGATGGTTGCCGGTCTCCTGCATCGCCTTGCGCAGGGATTCGCGGACCGCCGGCACGCCGGTGACATCGATCAGCACGTCCAGTTGCCCGCCCAACCGGGCCAACTCCTGAAAGTCGGTGGTGGTCTTTATGCCATGGTGGCTTGCGAGCCGAATGCCCGGCGCTTCCGGATCGAGATCGGCCACACCCAGCAGTTCGACGAACGGGGCGGCCAGCAGCTTGCGCAACAGGGGCGTTCCGGTCTCGCCGGCTCCGACGACGGCGACGCGGAACAGATCGTTGGACATCGGGTTGGGTCCTTTCCTGAATTGGACAAGAAAAAGGCGGGGAGCCGAAACTCCCCGCCGGAACCCTAGCCGAGCCGCGATCCGGTTTGACCCGGACGCGGCGTCGCACCCTGAGAAAGACAGTGCCGGTCTTACGACCAGGCGGCCATCTTCTTTTCCAGATTGTCCGACAGCTTGTCCAGGAACTGCTTGGTGGTCAGCCACGGCTGCTGCGGGCCGATCAGGATGGCGAGATCCTTGGTCATGTAGCCGGATTCCACGGTCTCGACGCAGACGCGCTCCAGCGTCTGGGCGAACTTGACCACGTCCGGGGTATCGTCGAACTTGCCGCGGTAGGCCAGACCCTGGGTCCAGGCATAGATCGACGCGATCGGGTTGGTCGAGGTCTCCTTGCCCTTCTGGTGCTCGCGGTAATGGCGGGTCACCGTGCCGTGGGCGGCCTCGGCTTCCACAGTCTTGCCGTCGGGCGTCACCAACACCGAGGTCATCAGGCCCAGCGAGCCGAAGCCCTGCGCCACCACGTCCGACTCCACGTCGCCGTCGTAGTTCTTGCAGGCCCAGACGAAGCCGCCTTCCCACTTGAGGGCCGAAGCGACCATGTCGTCGATCAGGCGGTGCTCATAGACCAGACCCTTGGCCTTGAACTGTTCGGCGTAGGACTCGTCGAAGATCCGCTGGAAGATGTCCTTGAAGCGACCGTCATAGGCCTTCAGGATCGTGTTCTTCGTCGACAGATAGACCGAGTAGCCGCGCTCCAGACCATACATGAGGCTGGAGTGGGCAAAGCCCTCGATCGACTCGTCGAGGTTGTACATGCCCATCGCCACGCCGGCGCCGGGGAAGTCGTAGACTTCATGCTCGATCTTCTCGCCGCCCTCGGCTGCTTCCCACTTGATGGTCAGCTTGCCCGGACCCGGAACGACGAAGTCGGTGGCCTTGTACTGGTCGCCGAAGGCGTGACGGCCGATGATGATCGGCTTGGTCCAGCCCGGGACGTAGCGCGGAACGTTGGAGCAGACGATCGGCTCGCGGAAGACGGTGCCGCCCAGGATGTTGCGGATCGTGCCGTTCGGCGACTTCCACATCTTCTTGAGGTTGAATTCCTTCACCCGCGCCTCATCCGGGGTGATGGTCGCGCACTTCACGCCGACGCCATACTGCTTGATGGCGTTCGCCGACTCGACAGTGACCTTGTCGTCGGTCTTGTCGCGGTTCTCGATGCCGAGGTCGTAGTACTTCAGGTCGATGTCGAGGTAGGGCAGGATCAGCTTGTCTTTGATGAACTGCCAGATGATGCGCGTCATCTCGTCGCCGTCGAGTTCGACGACCGGATTGGCTACCTTGATCTTGGTCATGGGTGCGAGATCTCCCCGAACGGGTAAGGGCGTTGTCATTCCTTGGGAGCCGGGCGCGTCGTCCAGCGGGCGCTTGTTGCCGGGGAGCATGCCGCATGGGTGGCTCCCCGGTACCCCGGGCGGAAATCAATCGCGGTTATATAGCATCGCCCCGTGACGGAAAGGAAGGCACGGCAATGCATAGGGCTTCAATGTCGCGGGATTTCTTTCATGTCGCCTGTGTCCGGCAATCAAAGCGAGGAAATTGGTATTACCGGTGGAGGTCGCGGCATTCCATTTTTTATCGCGCGGGCCTATGGAAGAGGTTCGCTCTTATCGGCAGCCGGGGGCCTCGCTTTGGTGGGGCGGCCGTGCCTTCTCGGTGTGCCGGGGGCGCTCAACACACCGTCTGCTGCCCACCCGGTGGGAGATGTGCCGACAGCATCGGGTTCCTCAACCTTAAAGTGTTGATCCTCTCACGAAACGGGCGGAAGGTGTCATTGCCATTTTCAGACTTCATGGTAAAAACGTTGGGGATTTTGCGGGAGCGGAAATGTCTATCCTTCACATTCCAACGACATTCATCATCACTGCTCTATTGAGTTTTTTCCTTGCTTTATCGATCGGTCTTGTTAATTGGAGAAATGATAGTGATGGGTTGTGGGCGTGGTCAATATGATTGTGGACGAACGGCCTTGCCTATATCCTTCTCTATCAGAGAGGGTCAATTCCTGATGAGATTTCAATTATAGGAGGAAATTTTCTTATTTCATTGACGATCTCTTTGTTTTATCGAGCAATGAATTTATTTTTCTCTAGGCGGGTGTGCTGGGTAAGTTTCTGGACACCTCCTGTCTTGATAATATTGATTTTTTTTAACCCTTTCTCCGAATTTGTCAGCCGGCTCATCACCGGAAATATCCTGTTCGTATTCCAGCTTTGCATGATTTTAAGTATCATCGTTATTGAGCGGAGTCAGCTCGTTGGACGTGGTTGGTGGATCGTATTTATCGGCATATCGATCACTGTCTTCGTAACATCTCTTCGTGTGGTGGTTGGCATATCTTCTCCCGACTTGTTGAGTGGCGCTTTCAACGCGTCGCTGATCCAGACCATTACCTACGTGTCGTCTCTGGCAAATCTCATTTTGGTATCAAATGGATTTCTATTGATGGCCGTCGAACGCTCAGCCCATCGCCTGCGAATTGTTGCGATGAAGGACAAATTGACCGATTGCTGGAACCGGTTGCGGGTGGAGGAGGTGGCGCGGCACGAAATGGCGGTTCTGGAACGCAGCGGCCGGCCGGTTTCGATGATCCTCGCCGACCTCGATCACTTCAAATCACTGAATGACCTGCATGGGCATTGGGTGGGAGACGAGGTTATCATCGGATTCGCGGAGATAGCGCGGCGTTCTGTCCGCTCCGTCGACTTGCTTGGCCGCTGGGGCGGTGAGGAGTTTATCGTCCTGCTGCCGGGAGCCACAGTTGCGGAAGCGGTGCCCGTCGCCGAGCGGCTCCGGATACAACTGGAGACTCATGTGTTTCCGGGCGGACAGCGGGCAACCGTCAGCCTGGGGGTCGCGGAATGCCGACCAGGAGACAGTTGGGAGACCTGGATCAGGAATGCCGATACCGCGCTCTACAGCGCAAAGGCAGCGGGCAGGAACCGGACCTGCACTTACGGATGGGAGGCGAAAGCGGTTGTGCCTCCCATCTGAGCGGCCCGCCCTCAACGGGTGGAGCCTGTTAACGGACTGCCATCGCCCGCTCGGGCATGAGCCATGGCTTGCTCAGGGCATGGTGGCTTCCACTGAAAATGGTGTCTGCCCGGGCAGGTCAGTCACGGTCGAAGCAAGCTCCCGTTCCGCATTCAGCATATAGTCGCGCTTGAGTGGCACCGCGCTCAGCGAGCGCGCGAGTTGGATCTGGAACACCATGTGGCCTTGCAGGCGGAAAGACAGTTCGGCACCAGCCAGATAGAACTCCCACATCCGGCAGAACCGCTCATCATACAGTGCCTTCGCCTTCTCCCGGCGGGCTTTGAAGCGGGCGCGCCAGTGGTGCAGCGTTTCGGCATAATGCATCCGCAGAATCTCCAGGTCGGTGGCGAGCAGGCCGCAGCGCTCGATGACCGGCAACACTTCCGACAGGGCTGGGGAGTAGCCGCCGGGAAAGATGTATTTGCGGATCCAGGGATTGGTGCTTGCCGGCCCGTCGAGTCGGCCGATGGAATGGATCAGAGCCACCCCTTCTTCATTCAGCATGTCGCGCACGGCGTCGAAATAGTTGCGGTAGTGTGGCATGCCGACATGCTCGAACATGCCGACTGAAACGATGCGATCGAATGCGGCCGGGTGGGTGCCGGCGAACTCCCGATAGTCCCGCAATTCGAAGGTGACGCGGTCGGACAGCCCAGCTGCCTCGGCCCGCTGCTTCGCCACTTCAAACTGTTCGGAGGACAGAGTGATGCCGGTTACCCGCGCTCCCGTATGCCGGGCAAGATAAAGCGCCATGCCTCCCCAGCCGCAGCCGATGTCGAGTACGCGCATCCCAGGCACCAAAAGCAGCTTGGCTGCGATGTGGCGCTTCTTGGCTTCCTGCGCGTCGTCCAGCGACATGTCCGGTTCGGAGAAGTAGGCACAGGAATACTGCATATCGCGGTCGAGGAAAAGTTCGTAGAACTCGCGCGAAAGGTTGTAGTGATGCTCGACGTTCTGCCGTGATCGCCGCATCGGATTGTACTGCTGCGCACGGCGCAGAATCGGCGACAGCGCTTCAACGGCGCGACCGAGCGCCCCCTGCACCTCGCTGCCACTCATCAGCATCGACAGCAGGTCGTAGATGGTGCCGCCCTCAATGGACAGGCGCCCATCCATATAGGCTTCGCCGAAGTGCAGGCGGGGATTGATCAGCAGGTCCCGTACCACAGCGTGGTCATGGAGCCGAAGCGTCAGTTTGGGTGGACCGGAGCCGATCCGATGGCGTTTTCCATCGACGGTGACAAGGTTCAGGGTTCCGTCGCCCTTGGCGGCGGCAAGCAGACGAACCAGCAGCATGCCGAACTCCTTCCCCGGTGCCGTATCCAGCATGCGCGTGGGGAGGGGGGGGCGACAATCGGTCGATCGGTCAGAACTGCTACCCAAATCGGACGTCACGGATGTATGCATGCGGGTCAGTGCTGAGGTTCCACAGCAGAAACCCGGCCTTAATGCGGAAAACCGCCCGGCCCCGGTAGGGGCGGGCGGTTTCCGGACGAGCGGTACGACGGTGCCGCGGTCTCCCGGACACAGGTCCGGCCAGACTTCGGCAGAAGGGCGATCAGCCCTCCTCTTCCTCGGTCGCGGTCTCTTCGACGAAGGTCTCTTCTTCGTCCTCGTCGTCGCGCAGGTCGGCGGCGGTGATCATGCCGCCACGCTGGGCCTGCAACTCGGCCTCTTCGGCCGAACGGGCGACGTTGACCGTAACCGTGATCGACACTTCCGGGTGCAGGACGACGCGCAGCTTGAACAGACCCAGGGTCTTGATCGGGGTATCGATCTGGACCTGCTTGCGGTCGGTCTTGTAGCCGGCGGCGGTCAGCGCGTCGGAAACGTCGCGGGTGGTCACGGAGCCGTACAGGACGCCGGTCTCGGCGGCCTGACGGATCACGACGACCGTCACGTTGTCCATCTTGGTCGCGACATGCTCGGCGTCCTTGCGGCGCTCGAGGTTCACGGCCTCAAGGTGGGCCTTCTGCTTCTCGAAGACAGCCAGGTTCGCCTTGGTGGCGCGCATGGCCTTCTTCTGCGGCAGCAGATAGTTGCGGGCGAAGCCGGGACGCACCTTCACGACCTGGCCCATCTGGCCGAGCTTCTCGACCCGCTCCAGCAGAATAACTTCCATCACTCGTCCTCCTGACCGGGGGCCGCGGGAGTAAACCGGCGGCGCAGCCCGATCCATTGCTCGATCATGCCCAGGCCGACCAAAAGCAGGATCGGCCACCCGAAGAGAAACAGCATCATGTAGAAGCCAACGAGGATCAGCGTGCGCGCCGACCGGCTGCTGGCGAATACATGAACCACCGAAAGCCCGGTGAAGGCGAAAGGAACCGCCAGGATCAGCGCCAGATTGACCGCCAGGAACCCGACAGTTCCCGGCACGACCGAAGCCGCCGCGACCGATACCGCGAACAGCGGCGCCAGCCAGTTTGGCAACTCCAGTTCGGCCAGACGCATGGCAGGACGCCGATTGCGGCCGAACCGCATCAACGCCCCCTGCGCCAGCACCGCGTTGACGATCGTCATGACAAGCCATGACACCGCCACCAGTCCAGGCAAGACGGCCGCCACCCAGAATGCCTCGGGATCCGGGGCCTGCTGGCCCTGCATGCGAAACGCCGGCTCGACGACTCGGGCCAGGGTCTGCCGCATCAGCCCTTCAAGCCCATCGGGCTCTCCGAGCGTCAGGATCACCGCGGCGAGCAGCGCCGCAACGCCCATCCCGGTCAGGCCCATCAGGACCCGGCCGGGCGGATACCATTCCAGGGTCCCATCCTCCCGCGAGCGTGCCAGAAGCGCCTGCCGCACCACCAGGATCGCCGGGGCGGCCCCGGTCACCAGATAGGACAGCGCAACCAGCATGCTGCCGGAAGTGCCCAGCATCACCGCGGCGGCGCCGGCCAGGCCAGCCACCGTCACGGCAGGCGCCCCCAGCCACAGTCCCGCGAGGAACAGGGGCAGGGGGGCCAGATAGCCCAGGATCAGCGCTCCCATCCCGCCGAACATTACGGACAGGTAGAAGAACGCGCTTATCAGACCGCCGCCGACGGCGACCACCAGCGGACCGGCCGGACCCAAGGCCATGGAAACCCCTTGACTGCCTTCACCGAAACCCTTCGTCCGTGTTTGCCGGGCTTACTTCACCACGTAGGGGAGAAGTGCCAGGAAACGGGCGCGCTTGATGGCGCGGGCCAGTTCGCGCTGCTTCTTCGTCGAGACCGCGGTGATGCGGCTCGGGACGATCTTCCCGCGCTCGGAGATGAAGCGGGACAGCAGCTTGACGTCCTTGTAGTCGATCGCCGGAGCGTTCGCACCCGAGAACGGGCAGGTCTTGCGACGGCGGAAAAACGGGCGGCGGGCGCCGCCGGTGCGGGCGGGAGCGCCCGTGGTCTGCTTGTCGGACATTTACGCGGTCTCCCCTTCGGCGGCGGCAACGTTTTCCTGACGACGCGGCGGACGCGGGCCACGGTCGTCGAAGCGACGCGGACCACGGTCGCCGCGCTCGCCGCGCTCGCTACGCTCGTTGCGGCTCTGCATCATCGCCGACGGGTTGGCATCGAGGGCGTCGACACGCACGGTCATGAAGCGCAGCACGTCTTCGCTGATGCTCATGTTCCGCTCCATCTCGGCGACAGCAGCGGCCGGCGCGTCGATGTTGAAGAGGGTGTAGTGACCCTTGCGGTTCTTCTTGATCTTGTAGGTGAGGGTCTTCAGGCCCCAGTATTCGCTCTTGGCGATCGTGCCGCCGTTGTCGCGAACGATCTGGGCGAACTGCTCAGAGAGCTGCTCGGCCTGGGCGGCCGAAATGTCCTGGCGCGCGATCAGCACGCACTCATAAAGTGCCATTGCACTCCCCATGGCTGTTCATGGTCCGGCGCTGCGCCCATCCCTCATGGATCGGATCAGCCGCCCGGGCCTAGCCGACGGCGGGCCGCCGGCAAGGAGTTATGAAGCGGCGCAGTATGCACAGGCCGGCAGCGGTAGCAAGATAAAATCCGGCCGTTCACAGTGCCACCTTCGGAAAATCTACCCTCTCTCAAGAGAACCGGCTGGATGAGCCCGGGCGCGCCGCATCGACCGTGAGCCGTGCAGGCGCGGTGCAACGGTGGATATCGTCAGGGATAGCCTCAGCGCATTTGAACGAAGTGCAATCGATCTGCGCAGGCGCCATGTTCCGCAAGTCCGCCAAGGCGGAGCTTGCGGTCGGGTCCATCCCGGCCGCTCGGCCAGCCGTCGGCGAGAACAGCCCGGTCTCCGGAGTAAACATGCGCAAGAGTCTATTGCCGTATCATGTGGTGGAGTTGAGGGGGTTGGCCTGCATCCTGCTGGTTGCCTACCATGTGGTCGGCATCCCGGGGGCGGGTATGCAGGTGGCTGATGGTTCGATGTACCGGTACGCCACCGACAGCTTCGAGCTGATTCGCATGCCGCTCTTCACCTTCATCTCCGGACTCGTCTATGCTCTGAATCCGGCCCGGGTCGAGAGGCTCACGATCTTCTTCCTCAAGAAGTTGCGCCGGCTGGGCTTCCCGTTCCTGGTGGTGTCGGCACTCTTCTACTTCCTTCAGACCCATGCCCCCGGTGTCAACGGAACCTTCGTTCCCGATTCGATGTGGCACATCTACGTCTTCCCCTATGCCCATTTCTGGTATCTCCAGGCACTGTTCCTGATCTTCACCGTGGTGGCGCTGTTCGACGCGGCGCACCTGATGGACCGGCCTAGCGGATTCTTGCTGGCGCTGTCAGGCGCGGGCGCCGCCTGCCTGACCGTGCATTTCGACTCGAATGTCCTATCGGTGAACGAGGCCTGCTTCCTCTTGCCGCATTTTCTGTTGGGAGTGGGGGTGACCCGCTTCCGTGCGATGGTGCCGCGCACTGTGCTGCTGGGTGCCGCCGGGTTTGCCCTGGCACTGGGCATCGCGCTGCATCAGGCCTCGCTCTGGGGGTATCTGCCCCATTTCGGTTGGAACAGCGGCGTTGCGCTGCTGTGCGGCATGGGCGGAGCCGTGACCCTCCTCCATGCGATGCCGTCCAGCCGCGCCTTCCGCATGCTGGGAGCGTCGTCCTACGCGATCTATCTGCATCATGCGATGTTCGCCGCGGGAGCCCGCGTGCTGCTGCACCGCATGGATGCCGGCGACGGTGTGATCTTCTGCGTTGCGCTGATTACCGGGTTGATTGGACCGATGGCGCTGGAGGCGTTGGCCCGCTTGAGGCCCTGGACCAGGGTGGCGCTTGTCGGGAAGGCCTGATCGAGGCTCCTGGTCCGCCCTTGATTCATCGTTCAATTGTCCGATTTGTTTGCAGCGCAGGATACAGACCAAGACCCGTCGGACAACGCCCGCGAACATCCCCGTCCACCCTGGGCTTTTTCGTGGGCGTTCTCCCTTAATACGTGGCGTTTTATCGCACCAATGGTGCTTTGGTCATCGCGCGTCGCTTGACTTGTTAAAAAGTGAGGGTATGACTGTCGCCCAATCCATGGTGCCGCCGCAGGGGCGGGGCGCATTCATCCAGGGTTTCACCGAAGCATGACCAGGGCGTTCGTCTTTCCGGGGCAGGGCAGCCAAGCCGTAGGCATGGGCCGCGAACTCGCCGAGGCGTTCGAAGTCGCTCGTCTCACCTTCGAAGAGGTTGACGATGCGCTGAACCAGCGGCTGTCGCGCCTGATGGCCGAGGGCCCCGAGGCCGATCTGACCTTGACCGAGAACGCACAGCCGGCCCTGATGGCGGTCAGCGTCGCGGTGATGCGGGTTCTGGCGAGCGAGGGCGGGGTTGACCTGTCCAAACATGCTGCGTTCGTGGCGGGCCATTCGCTGGGCGAATACTCCGCGCTCTGCGCCGCCGGCGCCTTCACGCTGGCCGATACCGCACGCCTGCTGAAGCTGCGCGGTCAGGCGATGCAGAAGGCGGTGCCGGTTGGCAAGGGCGCCATGGCTGCCCTGCTGGGTGCCGATCTGGAGCAGGCGCAGGGCATCGCAGCAGACGCCGCTCAAGGCGAGGTGTGCAGCATCGCCAACGACAATTCGGTCGGGCAGGTGGTGATATCCGGCAGCGCCGAGGCCATCGACCGTGCGATCGTGCTCGCTGCCGAACGCGGGTTGAAGCGCTCGGTTCGGCTGCCGGTTTCGGCTCCCTTCCATTGCTCGCTGATGCAGCCTGCCGCCGATGCCATGGCGGAGGCGCTGGCGAACGTCACGATTTCCGCGCCGGCGGTTCCCGTGGTGGCCAATGTCACCGCGTCGGCGGTGTCCGATCCCAACACCATCCGCCGTCTGCTGGTCGAACAGGTGACCGGCATGGTCCGCTGGCGCGAATGCGTGCTCTATATGAAGGAGCAGGGTGTCGAGCGGCTGGTTGAGGTCGGATCGGGCAAGGTATTGGCCGGGCTGACCAAGCGTATCGACAAGGATTTGGCGGCTGTGTCGGTCGGCACGCCGGCAGACGTCGAGTCGTTCCTCAAGACCCTGTGACCCTTATCAGCCCCGTGAGGCAATCCATGTTTGACCTGACCGGCAAGTCGGCCCTCGTCACCGGCGCGTCCGGCGGCATCGGCGCGTCGATCGCCCGTGCGCTGCATGCCCAGGGTGCCGCAGTGGCCCTATCCGGCACCCGCGTCGCTCCGTTGGAAGCATTGGCGTCGGAACTGGGCGAGCGCGCCTTCGTCGTGCCCGGCAACCTGTCGGAGGCCGCGGCGACCGAGCAGCTCTTCAAGGATGCCGAGGCGGCGCTGGGCAAGATCGACATTCTCGTCAACAATGCCGGGCTGACCCGCGACCAGATCGCGATGCGCCTGAAGGACGAGGACTGGCAGTCGGTCATCGACGTGAACCTGACGGCGGCCTTCCGCCTGTCGCGGGCCGCCATGCGCGGCATGATGAAGCGCCGCTGGGGCCGCATCGTCAACATCACGTCGGTCGTCGGCGTCACCGGCAATCCGGGCCAGGCCAACTACGCCGCGTCGAAGGCCGGCCTGATCGGCATGTCCAAGTCGCTGGCGGCCGAACTGGCCTCGCGCAGCATCACCGTCAACTGCGTCGCGCCTGGCTTCATCGCCACGGCCATGACCGACGCCCTGAACGACGAGCAGAAGCAGAAGCTGCTCCCCGCCATCCCGGCCGGCCGTATGGGCCAGCCGGAAGAGATCGCCGCCGGGGTCGTGTACCTCGCGAGCGAGGAGGCCGCCTACGTCACCGGCCAAACGCTGCACATCAACGGCGGCATGGCCATGATCTGATGAGGATCTGACGGGGCGGCATCGCCACATGTGAAGAACGGCGCCAACCGGGAACCCTCGCGGGTGCTGGTCAAGGCTGCTGAAATGTGTTATCGGACGGGGCTTTTCGCGGCAGGACGGCACGTTCTTCGCGTGTTGCTCCGACCGGATTATCCCGAGCGGTTTCAAGGATTGGAAGGTCTTAAAAGATGAGCGACATCGCCGAGCGCGTGAAGAAGATCGTTGTGGACCACCTGGGTGTCGAGGAGTCGAAGGTGGTGGAGAACGCCTCCTTCATCGACGATCTGGGCGCCGACAGCCTCGACACCGTCGAGCTGGTTATGGCCTTCGAGGAAGAGTTCGGTGTCGAGATCCCGGACGACGCCGCGGAGAAGATCCTGTCGGTGAAGGACGCCATCGACTTCATCAAGGCCAACGCCGCCGCCTGATCGGGCCGCGGGCATTGAGCCCCCGAGGGCCAGGCAAACCGCAACTGCCTCAACCGCAACGCGGGGCCTGGCCGTCGACGACTGGTTCGTCGACATTATTTTCGAGGAAAGGTCAAGGAACAGCCTCATGAGACGTGTCGTCGTCACCGGCCTCGGTATGGTCACGCCGCTCGGCGTCGGCCACACGCTGAACTGGGAGCGGCTGATTTCCGGAACTTCGGGAATCCGCGGCATCACGGGGTTCGACGCTTCGGACCTTGCCTCAAAGGTCGCCGGGCAGCTCCCGCGCGGAACGAACGAGGGCGAATTCAACGCCGATGCCTTCGTTCCGCCGAAGGATCAGCGGAAGATGGATGATTTCATCATCTTCGCCATTGCTGCGGCGCAGGAAGCAATCAAGGATTCTGGCTGGGCTCCCCAGACCGATGAAGAGCGCGAGCGGACCGGCGTGATGGTCGGCTCCGGCATCGGCGGCCTTCCGGGCATCGCCGACGGCGCCGTGACCCTGAACGAAAAGGGGCCGCGCCGGCTGTCGCCCTTCTTCATCCCGGCCTGTCTGATCAATCTGGCCTCTGGCCACATTTCGATCCAACACGGGTTCAAGGGACCCAACCATGCGGTCGTCACCGCCTGCTCGACCGGCGCGCACGCCATCGGCGACGCCGCCCGCCTGATCATGTGGGACGATGCCGACGTCATGGTTGCCGGCGGCACGGAGGCTGCGGTCAGCCGTCTTGGCGTCGGCGGTTTCGCCGCCATGCGTGCGCTGTCCACGAATTTCAACGACACGCCCGAAAAGGCATCGCGCCCTTATGACAAGGATCGCGATGGCTTCGTCATCGGCGAAGGCGCCGGTGTCGTGGTGCTGGAAGAGTTGGAGCACGCAAAGAAGCGTGGCGCCACCATATATGCCGAAGTGGTCGGCTATGGCATGTCGGGCGATGCGCATCACATCTCGGCTCCGGCTGAAGACGGCAACGGCGGTTTCCGCGCCATGAAGGCTGCGCTGAAGCGTGCCGGGCTGAACCCGTCGGACATCGATTACGTCAACGCCCATGGCACCTCGACGCCGCTCGGCGACGAGATCGAGCTTGGCGCTGTGAAGCGTCTGTTCGGCGATGCCATGGACAATCTGGCGATGTCGTCCACCAAGTCGGCCATCGGCCACCTGTTGGGCGCCGCCGGTGCGGTCGAGGCGATCTATTCGATCAAGGCGATCAACCACGGCATCGTTCCGCCCACGCTCAATCTCGAGAATCCCTCGGAAAGCTGCATGGGCGTGAATTTGGTTCCGAAGGTGGCGCAAGAGCGCCGCGTGCGTGCCGCCCTGTCGAACTCCTTCGGGTTCGGTGGCACCAATGCCTCGTTGGTGTTCAAGGAATTCGCGTAAGCGGAGGCCTTCACCGCCGTTGCGATCTACTGCCTTCAAGAGGTGAGCGATGGGCTGGGGTCTCCGACTATTCGCGGGGACGCTGGCCCTCGCGGCAGCGGCCGCGGGTGGAGTGGGCGTCTGGGGGGTCCAGCGCTACACAACTCCAGGTCCGCTTGAACAGGCCGAGACGGTCGTTATTCCTCGGGGCAGCGGATTGGAGGCAATTGCCATCATGCTCGGCGACTCGGGCGTGATCAGGTCTCCTCTGGTTTTTGCCGCAGCAGCCAAGCTGACCGGTACCTTCCGCGAGTTGAAGGCGGGCGAGTATCAGTTCCCTGCTGGAATCAGCATCGAAGGCGTATTGGAACAGATGCGCCAAGGCCGCACCGTGGTGCGCCGGATCACTGTGCCGGAAGGTTTGACCTCCGCTCAGGTGGTGGCGCTTCTGGAACGCGAGACGGTGCTGACCGGGGAAATCGCGAAGCCGCCGAAGGAAGGCTCCCTCCTGCCGGAAACCTACCATTTCGCTTACGGCGACAGCCGCGCTGCACTGGTCGAACGCATGCAGACCGCGATGACGCAGGCCCTGGCGGAAGCGTGGAAGAGCCGGGAGCCGAATCTCCCCTACGTGACTCCGCAGCAGGCGCTGACTCTGGCATCGATCGTCGAGAAGGAGACTGGCATTGCGGCGGAGCGGCCGAGGGTGGCGGGCGTTTTCGTCAACCGGCTCGAATCCGGCATGAAGCTGCAGTCCGATCCCACCGTGATCTACGCCTTGACCGATGGCAGCGGTGACTTGGGGCGGTCATTGACCCGCAACGATTGGAAGTTCGAGTCGCCCTTCAACACCTATCAGATCAGCGGCCTGCCGCCGGGACCGATCGCCAATCCGGGAAAGGCCTCGCTCCAGGCCGTTATGAAGCCAGAACGGCACGAGTTCCTGTATTTCGTTGCCGACGGGACCGGTGGCCATGTCTTTGCCAAGTCCTTGCCGGATCACAACCGCAATGTGGCCAAGTGGCGTGAGATCCAGCAGGGTCGGCAGCCGGAGCCCGGCGGAACGTCATCGGAATGATGACGGATGACAGAGGCGTAGGACCGATAACCATCCGCTTGGTTGCACCTTCCCCGCAATTTCGGCAGTCTTTGCGGTGCAGCAAACCTGACCACCATTCTCTGGGGAGATGTGATGACCGTGGATGTCGAGCAGCGCATCCGTGACCGCGCCTATGCGATCTGGCTGGATGAGGGCTGTCCGCAGGGGCGGGACGCCGAGCACTGGCTTCAGGCCGAGCGTGCGATCCTGGCCGAAGCAGCAGCCAATGTCGGCCACTCTCCGGTCGTGGCGGTTGTGAAGGCACCGCGTAAGACCACCAACGCCAGGCCGAGGGCGGTCAAGACCATCGAACAGACCGGCGGCGCACCGGAAGCCGTGGCGGACGAGCTCCCCAAGGCGCGCAAGCCACGGTCCCGCAAGACGGATACGGCCTCCTGATCGGTTATCGCCAAGGCAGCCGCGTCAGGCAGCGTTGGAGGCCTGCGGCAGCTGCAGATTCGAGACGACCACGACCCCTGCGGTCGTGCCGTAGGATTTGCGGGCGGCGCGCAGCCCTTCCAGCGCTTCGAGCAGGCTCTCTTCGGCGAAGCCCGGGGCCAGTCCGGCCAGTTCCCGCTCCGTCAAGTCGATGAAAGCGTCCAGAAGGCGCGCGTGGATGCGGCTGGCCATACGGACTTCATCGGCGACCATCTGTGCGGGCATGGGTAGCTCCCTTGGTATCGTGTGGGTCTAATGTTCGGGGATATCGTCTTCTCGGGATTTGGCGTTCCCGCGTGTGGATTAGGCGCGGAATAGGGTTAAAAGAACTTTAAATGCCAGATATCCCTGTTCGGGATTAAGAATTACCACTTACGATATTTGCGCAGTTCCTCGCTTGCGATCTGATGTCTTCGGACTGTCATCAGCTGAATCTATGCGATGTGACGCAAGCTTACGAAAGCTGGGCGTCAGCTGGCCTGAAAGCGCGAGACCTGACGTCTTGTCTCGTCGGCCAACCGGGAGAGATGGATCATGGTCGCGGCGATCTCCTCGGACGCCGCAGCGTTTTTGGAGGCGACGGTTCGAACGCTCTCAACCGACCGTTCGATCTCACGCACGGATGCCTGCTGCTCCTCCATTGCCACGGCGACCGATTGGAACGCGCCGTCGATGCGGTCCACCCGTTCGGCCAACCCGTCCATGCGGCGGCGGGCCTGCTCGGTGACGGCCTTGCCCTCTTCCGCCAGAGCGGCGGCGGCTTCGATGATCTCGGCGATCTGGCGGGCGCTTTCCACCGCACTGTCGGCGAGCTTGCCGACCTCTTCGGCGACGACCTCGAAGCCTTTGCCCTGCTCGCCGGCGCGGGCGGCCTCGATCGAGGCGTTGACCGACAGGATGTTTGTCTTCACCGCGATCTGGGTGATCGCCTCGGTGATGCGGCCGATCCGGCGGCTGTTTTCCGCGATGGTCTGTGACACGCGCAGCAGGCGCGCCATATCTTCCCGGCCACGGTCGGCGAAATCTGCGGCATCCTTCACCATGTCGGAGGCGTCGCGCGTGCTGTCGGTGACGTGGGTGATGGCGCGGGCCGATTGACCGACTGCAGTCGCCACATGGTCGAGGTCGTCGGTCTGCTCCGACGCGCCGTCGGAGACATGGGCGATGGCCGTGCTGGCCTGCCCCGCTGCGACAGCAACCTGTGTTGCCTGCTCCCCGATGGCGTGAAACGCCGCCCCGGTTTCCTGCAGCAGAGCCACCATCTCGCCATAGGCGCCCCGGAATGCCGGCGGGGGCCCTGCTTCAGTGTCATCCACCTGCTTGCCGGACAGCCGGTGCATCTCTCCATGCAGACCGTGCAGCACCTGGATGACGGTGGCGACGGCACGGCCGATGGAGCCCAACTCGTCGCGCCGGCCGGTGTTGGGCACCGCGACCGTCAGATCGCCGTCGGAAAGCCGCTGGACCGCGGCGGTCGTGGCGGCGATCGGGCCGGTCAGGCTGCGGGCGATCAGTATCGACAGCACCGCGCCAACCGCCAGTGCTCCCAAGGCCCCACTCCACAGAAGAAGCACGGCACGCGACCGGCCGGCCTCCCGTTCCGCTGTCTGGGCCTGGACCAACTGAGCGACCTGATCGCTGACGATCGTGGCGGCATCGCGCATCGCCACGCGGGCGGCGCTGCGTCGGACCACGATGTCGGCGACCAGTAGGAATTCGGTTTCCACGCCCATCACGGCGGCGGTCAGCTTCTCCGCTTCGCGCAGGATTTCGGGGGCGCTGGATGCCTTCTGGACATCGCCGACGATGGTCAGCAGCCGGTCGATGGCGGCGTTTGGCGAATTGCGGCCGGACCCGCCCTGCTCGATCAGATATTGCTGGACGTCGAGCAAGGCTCCGCGGGTGTCCTGGATCAGACGTCCGGCGATGGTTGTCAGCAGGGCGGAGGACTCCAACGTCCGCAGAGCGGCTCCGTCGCCGGGATCGGCCTTCAACCGTCCCAGCGCGTCGGCATAGCGCGCCGACTGCTCGTGCGTCAGCGTCTGTGCCACCACCAGCAGGGCCGCCGTCTGCTTGCGGAGCTTCGCCAGGCTGGCGAAGCGCTCGACTTCCAACTGGACCACCTCGTCGAAGGACTTCCGGTAGGCCGTCAGCTTCTCCAGCACCTCCTGCAAGGCGGCGGGGGTGACGGCATGACCGGGCAGGGCCAGCAAAGCCTCTGCTTCGGTCTTCAACTGCTCTGTCAGTTGGCGCACCCGCCGGCTGGCGGATGGATCGACGTCGATCAGGTAGCGTGCCTCCTCCTGCCGCGCGCTGAGCAGAAGCGTATCGAGGCGGGAGGTGCGGGCGGCGATCTCCACCTGCGTGGCATAGGTGTTCAGGCCGCTCCATCCGGCGACGGCGACGGCAAGGGTCAGCAGCAGGACGGCGGCGAAACCGAGGGCGATTCGGGTGGCGATCGACATGCCGGTGGAGGTCCATTCAGGGCCGCGCGGCGGCGGAGCCGGGTTGAGCGGGCAAGACGACGGGCTACCGGAGCCGCGGCATGCGGTATCCGGCATCGCCCGCTGGAATCACCTTGCTTCGGTTGGGGTGCATCCGGCAAGTCATAAGGGCGCGTGTGCCGTCTGCGAGTTGTCGTGAAGCGCCCTTGGTCGATCGTGAGGAGCCGTTACCGCCATGTCCTTTCCGGCCAGCCTGCGAGTTCTTCCCCGGTTCGGCATCGCCGTCCTTCTGCCTTCCGCCTCGGCACTCCTGCCCCTTCTGCTGCCCCACCTGATCCCGGGCATCGGGCTGCAATCCTTGTGGCTGGTCACGGGCGGTGCGCTGGCCCTGGCGCTGGTGATCGCGCTCATGCTGGCGTTCGACCTTTCTGACGCATTTGCCCGGCTGCAGGATGCGGCTAACCGGCTTGCCGACGGCACGGCGGACGATGCTCCCTTACCTTTCCCCCGCGGTGACGAGGTCGGCGCGGTCGCTGCGGCCCTGGCGCGCACGCTGGCGGCACAGGACGTGCTGCAGCTCGCCCTTCGCCGCCTGACGCACGGACTGGACGATGGCGATCGGCCCCTGCCGGCGCTGTCCGGCCGTTATGCCGAGATGGCCACGCTGGTGGATGAAGCTCGCAATTCCTTCCTGCGTATCGGCCAGCAAGCGGCCCAGGTTGCCGTCGCCGCCGGGCAGGCCAGCACGGCAGTGTCCCAGGTTGCCGACGGCGCCTCCATCCAGACGGAGGATCTCGACAGGGTGGTGAATGCCGTCGGCCGGTCCGTCCGCGCCATTGCGGAAGTGACCGACAGCACGCGCGCCGCCTCGGACATGGTGCGCGTCACCGCTGGGTTCGCCGACAAGGGCAAGGTGGAGATGGCTCGGCTCGTCCGGGTGTCGCAGACCATCGGCGACAACAGCCGCCGGATCGGCCGCATCACCGAGGCGATCACCCAGATCGCGGTGAAGACAAACATCCTGTCGGTCAACGCCTCGATCGAGGCCGCCCGCGCCGGCGAGCAGGGCAAAGGCTTCGAGGTCGTCGCCGAAGAGGTCGGCAAGCTCGCCGACAGTGCGGTGGAAAGCGCCCGCCAGATCGCCGAGATCGTCGAGGCTGCCGCAACGATGGCGGAGGAGGGGATGGCCGCGACCGCGGAGGTGGTGCAGATGATGGACGGCATCGCGGAGCGCGTGGCCCAGATCGACCGCATGGTCCAATCTGTTGCCGCCTCCATGGCCCATCAGCAGGACCACATCGTCGAGATCGAATCGAATGTCGGCAACATCCGCACCGTCGCGTCGAAGAATGCCGCCGCGTCCGAGGAGATCACCGCGACCATGGTCCACCTGTCCCGGCTGGCCGACGACACGCGGCGGCTGGCCGAACGCTTCCGGGCGCCGTGAGCGGGGGCGGGGCTCATCTCAACCCGCTCGACGCCCTGGCGCGGCGGCTGCTGGACGATGTCCGGCGCAAGGCGGGTATCCGCCACGACCGCCCGCTGGAACGCAAGCTGGCGCGTATCCTTGCGGCGATGCCCCTGCGGGTGCTTGAGGAGTGGGTGGCGCAGATCGAACGGGCACCGGCCGACAGTCCGGACTGGCTCAGCCTGATCGAGAACCTGACGATCCACGAGACCTATTTCTTCCGAGACCTGCCGCACCACGCCCATCTGCGCGGGCATCTGCTCCCCCGGTTGATCGCCACCCGCCGCGCTGCGCGGACCTTGCGGCTGTGGAGCGCCGGCTGTGCCACCGGGGAGGAGGCCTACAGTCTCGCCATCGTGACGCTGGAGGCGCTGGCCGACGCCGGGGAAGCGCGCCGGACCGGCCATGGCCTGGAAACCGATTGGGACGTGCAGGTGCTGGGGACCGATCTCAGCAGAATCGCCGTGCGGCAGGCCGCCAACGCCTGCTATGGCGGGGAAGGGCTGGGGCCGTTCCGCGAGATGCCTGACGGCTATGACGGTTGGTTCATTCGGCTGGGGAGCGAGGCGCCGCTGTACCGCAGGGTGCGTGCCGACGCCCGCCGGATCGTACGCTTCGCCCGCCACAACCTGATGGATAAGAATTTTCCGGATGGGACACCGGAGGGAGGCTTCGACCTCGTGTCCTGCCGCAACGTGATGATCTATTTCGACGATGACAGCCGCGACAGCGCGCTGGCCCTGCTGACCGCAGCGGTGGCGCCGGGCGGATGGCTGGTGCTGGGCACCACCGACCGTCTGGGGGACGATGATCGGTTCGAGCGTCACCGCGGTGACCGCGCGCTCGCCTACCTGCGGCGGGAGGCTGCGCCATGACGGCCAATGGCTTCCTGACCTTCGACATCGCTGGACATCCCTTCGCCGTTCCGGCCGACCGGGTGGAGGAGGTTGCCGAATCGACCCGCGCCACCCGGCTGCCCTTCGCCCCGCCGCAGGTGGAAGGGCTTGCGACCGTCGGCGGGCGCATCCTGCCGGTTCTGGACATCACCGGATATCCGTCGCTCGGGTTGGCCTGGGCCGGCGGCCGGGGTGGCGGGTTGCTGATCGTCCTGCGTGCCGGAGCGGGGCTGCTGGCCCTGCGCGCCGGCCGGATCGGCGGCACCCTGACGGCGGAGCGGGTGACGGTCGCCGGGGCGGAGCCCGAGGATGGCGGGGCACCGGTCGCCGGGCGCCTGCGCCATGGTGACCGCTCTCTGCGCCTGCTCGACCCGGATCGGATGGAGCTTGGGGGCGGAGCCATCCGGGGGCGGCCGCCGGATGCCGATGCGTTGACCGGGGCTGCCGCCGAACCGCCCGACCAATCGCGTGAGCGGGCCAGCGTCCGCCTGCTGATTGTGGAGATCGCCGGACGACCGCAGGCCTTGGACATGTCCAACCTGCTGCTGGTCTTCCCGCTGGCCGACCTGCGCCCTCTGCCCAACGCGCCGGCCATCGTGCGCGGTGTGGCGCCGGTGCAGAAGCGGTCCGTGCTGGTCACCGATCCGCTGGGGGTGGGCGACCGTCCCGGCGGCTATGCCGCCGTGCTGCGGACGGGCCGCGGCCCCGTTGGTGTGCGGGTGGAGGGCGTGCGTGGGGTCGTCCGCGTGCCGCTCTGCCATGTGCGCGAAGGAGAGTCCGGTGCGCCGGCACAGGTGGTGGACTACGATGGAACTTTGCTCGATGTGAGAAGCGGGGCACACATGCTGGGCGATCATCTCGACGACATCGGCGGCTTTGTTCCGGAGGGAGGCGACCCGGACGACGATCTGTCCGAAAGCCGCCTGCCGCGCCGCTTCTATCGCCGCTTCCTGACCTTCGTGGTGGAGGCGCGGGTCTATGCCCTGGAATTCGAGAAGGTGCGGCGTGTCGTGGAGCCCTCGGACCGCCTTCGTCTGCCGCAAGGCGCGGAAAGTTTCGATGGATTGACCGATGTGGACGGACGCATCCTGCCGGTGCTCGATCTGCGCCGATTGTTGTCGCAAGGACCGGTCGGCGCCGCGCCTGTCACGCCTGGGATCGCGATCCTGGTGGAGATCGACGGCGGAACCGTGGCGGTGATCGCCGATGAGATCCAGCGCATCCGCAAGATTGCCACGGAGGACGTCGATCCACTGTCCGATCGCCTGACCGCCGCCGTCATCCGTCTGGACCATGCGCTGATCCCGGTGCTGCGGCCGGAGGGTCTGACTGCCGCATCTTCCACCGCAACCAGGGCTCTTCCGGACGGGACCGCCGCGCCATGACCGATCCGCGCATCCGCCTGCTGGTGGTCGACGACAGCAACTTCGTCCGCATCGCGCTCCGCAAGATGCTGGAGCCGGCCTCGGACATCGAGATCGTCGGCGAGGCGCGTAATGGAGCCGAGGCATTGCGCCTGTCGCGCAAGCTGAAACCGCATGTCGTTGCCATGGACCTGAACATGCCGATCATGGACGGCATCGAATCGGTGCAGGCCATCGCGGCGGAGAAGGGGCCGCCCTGCATCATGGTCTCCAACGAAACGTCGGAAGGGGCGGCCGCCACCATCCGGGCGCTGGAGACCGGTGCGGTGGATTTCGTTTGCAAGAACAGTTCATTCATCACCTTCGACATGGCGTCCATCGAACGCCAGCTGACCGAGAAGGTTCGCCATTGGGGCCGCTGGCGCATGGCTATGACGGGGGAGGCCGTCCACGCCCGGTCGCCCACCCCCACGGTCGAGCCGGCTGCGGCGGCGCGCTTCGTCACCCGCGGTCATCGCCCCGACCTGGCCGTGGTGGGAGTCTCCACCGGTGGGCCGGTCGCGCTGGCGGAACTGCTGGGTGCTTTGGGACCGCTTCCCTGTCCGCTGGTGGTGGCGCAGCATATGCCGGCGAGCTTCACCGCGGGCTTTGCCGCGTCGCTCGCCCGCTCGCTTGGACGCCCGGTGGTGGAGGGCGGTGACGGCGCGATACTCGATCCCCGTACGGTGACCATCCTGCGCGGCGGCTGCGACTGGGTTGTACGCCGTCAGTCCGCCCGGCAATTCTCCCTCCACGCGGTGGATCCTGCGGAGACCATCTACCATCCCTCCGCCGACAGGCTGTTCCGCAGCGCAGCGGAGGCGGCGGAGTCGCCGGTTGCCGTCGTGCTGACCGGCATGGGCGAAGATGGCAGCAGCGGAGCCTCCGCCTTCGCCGAGCGGCGTTATCCCGTCCTGGTCCAGGATCCGGCGACCTGCGCCGTCGATGGGATGCCGAAGGCGGCGATCCGCGCCGGTGTCGTCACGGAGGTGTTGCCGGTCGAAGGAATCGCCCGCAAGCTGAACGCCCTCTTCACACTCGCCTGACCACCACCCCCGACCTGAACGCCGTTTGGCACTGCAAGCATAGGAAACTGTCCCCCATGGCGAAGCCGACGATCCTGCTGGTCGATGATTCGGTGCTGATGCGTACGATCATCGGCGACATCGTGCGCGCGGACGACGAATTGTCCCTCGTGGGCGCGGCCGAAAACGGCAAGGTGGCCTTGGAGATGGTCAAGAGCCTGAAGCCGGACATCGTCCTGCTCGACATAGAAATGCCCGAGATGTCGGGGTTGGAGGTGATGGAGCACCTGTCGCTGATGTCGCGCGCCAAGGTGATCATCATTTCCTCCGTCGCTCAGGTCGGTTCGCCCGAGGCGACCGAGGCACGCGCGTTGGGAGCGGTGGAGATCATCGCCAAGCCGTCCGGCACCATGAGCCTCGACCTGGCTCACAAGAAGGGTCACGACATCGTCGCCGCCATCCGCCGCGCGGCCGGCCTTCCCCCGCCCGTGAAACCCTGATCCCCGGCCCGATGCCTGCGGAGCGGTGACCCATGACCAGCGAACTGATCGAAACCCTGTGGCGGCAGTTCGGTGTCGAGGCCGGCGAGCATTTCGACCTGCTGGAAAAGCTGCTTTCCGCCACCACCGATGACAGGCCGGACGCCGAGCGGGTCGCTGCACTGTTCCGCTCCTTCCACTCGCTGAAGGGAGCGGCCCGTGCCATGGACCTCTTCGCCATGGAGGCGGTGGCCCATCGGGCGGAGACGGTTCTCGGCCGTGTGCGAACCGGCGCGCTTCCTCTGACGGAGGAGGTCTCCGCTCCGCTGCTGGAAGCACTGGATGCGTTGCGCGGTCTGGCGGAGTCCGGCATCCGCGACCGCCGGGACGGGCAGGCACCGGCCGACCTGCTGATGCGGCTCGACGCGCTGGGTGGAGAAACCCCGGCTGACAAACGGGTTGCCGCATCGCCGCCACCTCCACCGGCGCGGCTGCATGAAAACGAGCGTATGCTCGGTCTCTTCGTCGGGCTGCTGCATGACGGGATGGCGACGCTGACCCGTGCGCTCGACCTCGACAGCCTCGATGGGGAGGGGCTCCGCACCGTCGACGATACCGCCGACCGGCTGGAACTGGCCTGCGAGCGGCTGAACTTCCTGCCCTTCGCCGACACGCTGCGCCGTTTCCGCGAAGCGCTGGCGGCGCGCGATGCCGACGCGATCCTGCGGGAGCTTCAGGGCGTCGCCACCGCCAGCGCCCGCATCGGCCGGCTGACCGGCAAGGACGCCGGGGCGGCGATTCTGGCGACGCTGCTGGCCGACCACAATGCCCAGATCCTCGCCCGGGGCAGCGCTCGTGCCGATGCGTTGCTGTCCGATCCGGCGGCACTGGCCGATGGTGCCTCGGCTGGAGAGCTTGCGGGCCTGCTCGACCGCATGGCGTCGACGCTGGACATCGTTCACCTTCCGCGCGGCTCCGCCCTGCTGCGGGTTCTGGCGGATGTGATGCGCCGGGCTCCCGCCTCAGGTCATGCCGACTGGCCCGTCCTGTTGGCCGACTCCCGCAATGCGTTGGCCGATCTGGCGGAGCGGGTGTCCCGCGACCCGGCCGAGGATTTGGACACCGATGGTGCAGCCTCGCTGGAAGGGCGCCTGCGTGCCTTCGTGGATGCCGTCTCCGCCGACTTGGAGGCGGGAGAGGCGCGCCGCCCTCTGAGCGCGGATGAACTGTCCGCACTCGGGCTCGATCCCAGCCTGCTGCGTTTCCTGTCGCCCGACAGCGCCGCCGACCTGCGCGCCGCCATCGCCGATCCGTCCGTTCGGCTCTATGAGGTCACCGCCTTCCTTGAAACCTCGGCGGAGGTGGCATCCGGCTTCGTCCAATGGATGGGGAGCAAGGTAAGGGCGATCACCAACTGGCCGGAATTCATCGACGGCAAGACCTGGCTGCGGGTGCTGGTCGCCTCGCCGCAGGAGCTTGCCGCGCTGGCCGACGCGCTGGCCGCCATCGATCCCGGCGGCGGATTCCTGCGCATCCGATCCTGTACCCCGTCCGAACCCGCCGCGGAGAGCGAGGAGGCGTCCACCTCCAGGACCCTTGAAGACCCTGCAAGCCCGGCCCTGCCGGCAGTCGCTTCCGCGGCCACTGCCGCGACGACGTCCCCCCTCGCGTCCTCCCATGCGTCCAGCATTCCGCCGGCCATGCCGCCCGTCCCCGTCCGCCACTCCGTAACCCCCGGAGGCAGCGTTCTGCGCGTGCCGGGGGAGGTGGTCGACCGTTTCATGGCGCGCATCGACGGCATGGTTCTGCTGTCCGGCGACCTCAATGCCACGGCGCACGACCCGCGCTTCGAAAAGGCGCTGGCGGCTCTGACCGAACGGCTCGGCGCCGGCGATCCCGATCTGCGCGCCCTGCACGAGGCCATGGACCATCATCGCCGCGATCTGCACGATCTCGACACACAGCTCAGCCGTTCCGTCGATCGGCTGCGCGAGGCCGCGCTCGACCTGCGCGTCGTGCCTGTGGAAACCCTGTTCAACCAGTTCCCCCGCGTCGTGCGCGAACTGGCGCGCATTCAGGGCAAATCGGTGCGCTTCGTCATGGAGGGCGGCGAGGTGCGCATCGACAAGAGCATGGTGGAGACGCTCTACGACCCGTTGATGCACATGGTCCGCAACGCCATCGACCACGGCATCGAAACTCCGGCCGACCGCGAGGCCGGAGGCAAGCCGGCCCAGGCGACGCTTTGCCTCCGCGCCATCCAGCGCAACAGCCGGGTGGTGGTGGAGATCGCCGACGATGGCCGTGGGATCGCCACCGAAGCGGTACGGGCCAAGGCGGTTCGCCAGAGGTTGGTCGGCGAGGAGGACAGTCTGCAACTCTCGCCCGAAGCGGTGCGCGAGTTCATCTTCGCACCCGGCTTCTCCACTGCCGATACGGTGACCGAAACATCGGGCCGCGGCGTTGGCATGGACGTGGTGCGCACTGCCATAACGCGGTTGGGCGGCAGCATCTCCATCCGCACGCGGGAGGGGGCGGGCACAGCCTTCGCCATCGATCTGCCGCTATCGGCAGCGATCCTGCGCACCTTGCTGGTCCAGGTGGATGATCAGGTGTTGGCGATCCCCGACCGCTTCGTGGAGGAGGTCTGCGGCTTCACCGCCGACGATTTCCATCTTGTGTCCGGTTGCTGGACCGTGCTGCGGCGCAAGCGGGTGCTTCCCGTGGTCAGGCTGGCCGATGCGCTGGGCTTTTCCGCCGAAGGAGATTGGCCGCCGGTCGGCTCCGGCCAGCGCCTTATCGTCGTGCTCCGCCACGGCAACCGCCGCATCGGGCTGGAGATCGACAGGCTCCTGCGCCGGGGCGACTTGTTCGTCCGCGAAAGCCACCCCGGTCTTGCAGATGTGCCTGGGGTCGGTGGCGTCTCCCTTCTGAATGACGGCCGCATCGTCATCATCCTGGACGGCGATGAGCTCTACCGGCTGGCCGCAGCTGCCCAGCGGCGGGAGGCGGCCACAGCAGCGCTTCACCCCCGCATGAACGCCGGTTCATGACGCCGATTTCATGGTCGGGTCAGGTTCGGGACAGGGCGGCCACGCTAATGTCCTTCTTGTGACGCGGTCGGGCCAGCCCCCCAGAAACACCGGCCGGTCACGAGAGAGCGTCTTCTCATCTGGTGTCTCTTCCCGATGGTCCCCTGCCATCGGACTTGGCCGTCCGGTTCTCCCGTTTGCCCCCGGACGGCACCTATCGGCGGAGCGCGTCCATGGCCTTTCCCCCGGCCGACGTTGCCCCCCACCGCAGGCCCCGGCCATTGGTGCGCTCCGCCGTTCCTTCTTTTCCCCGCCCGCTTTTCTCGGATCGCCTCCAGCGGTCTTGACGCCACGCCGCCCAACCGGCTTTCTGAAGGCCGTCCAAGGCTTTTCCGATAGCGTCCCGCCCGTGCGTCCCGCCATCCTGTTTCCGTTGTTCAAACCGGTCACGGCACTTCCCGGCCTCGGTCCCCGTCTGGGCAAGCTGGTGGAGAAGCTGGCCGGCGCCCATGTGGTCGATCTGCTCTGGCATCTGCCCTGCGGGATCGTCGACCGCCGCTTCTCGCCGAAAATCGCGCAGGCGCCGCACGGCCGCATCGCCACCCTGACGGTGCGCATCGATTCGCATGCGCCGCCGGTGAACCCGCGCCATCCCTACAAGATCCGCTGCACCGACGAGACCGGCGTTCTGGAGCTTGTGTATTTCCACATCCGCGGTGACTGGCTGTCGAAGCAGATTCCGGCGGGAACCACGATGGTGGTCTTCGGGAAGGTGGAATGGTTCAACGACACCGCCCAGATCACCCACCCCGATGCCGTCGTTCCGGTCGATTCGAAGGACGATCTGGAGCTGGTGGAGCCGGTCTATCCCATGACGGCCGGCCTGCCGGCAAAGACCCTGCGCAAGGCGGTGCGCGCCGCGCTCGGCGATGTTCCGAAGCTCGACGAATGGCAGGACCCGGCTTGGCTCGCCCGCCGGCAATGGCCGACCTGGGCTGAGGCACTGACCCGCGCCCACACGCCGGAGGATGAGGGCGATCTTGCCGCGACCTCTCCCATCCGCTGCCGCCTCGCCTATGACGAATTGCTGGCGAACCAGCTGGCGCTGATGCTGGTGCGGGCGAGCCAAAGGCGGCTGGCCGGCCGGGTGACGCAGGGGAACGGCAGCCTGCGCCGTGCCGCACTGGCGGCGCTGCCCTTCTCGCTGACCGGATCTCAGGCGGCATCGCTGGAAGACATCTACGCCGACATGGCGGCTGAGCGACGCATGCTGCGGCTTCTGCAGGGCGACGTCGGCAGCGGCAAGACCGTCGTCGCGCTGATGGCGATGCTGAACGCGGTGGAGGCCGGTGCCCAGGCCGCGTTGATGGCGCCGACCGAGATCCTTGCCCGCCAGCATGCCGAGAGCCTGGCGCCGCTGTGCAAGGCGGCGGGGGTGGAGATCGGGCTGCTGACCGGGCGCGACAAGGGCAAGGCGCGCCAGGCCGTGCTCGACCGGCTGGCGTCGGGTGAACTGCCGCTGCTGGTCGGCACCCACGCCCTGTTCCAGGAGGATGTCGCCTTCAAGGATCTGGCGCTGGCGGTGATCGACGAGCAGCACCGGTTCGGCGTCCACCAGCGCCTGCAGCTGTCGGCCAAGGGTCGTGCAGTGGATGTGCTGGTGATGACCGCGACGCCGATCCCGCGCACTCTGACGCTGACCGCCTATGGCGACATGGACGTGTCGCGCCTGACCGAGAAGCCGGCCGGCCGCAAGCCGGTGCAGACCGTCACAATCGCTCTCGACCGGTTGGAGGAGGTTGTCAACGGCATCCAGCGCAAGGTGGCGGAGGGCGCCAGGGTCTATTGGGTCTGTCCGCTGGTCGACGAATCGGAGCAGAGCGATCTCGCCGCCGCCACCGAACGCCATGCCTTTCTACGCGCCACCTTCGGCGACAGGGTCGGGCTGGTGCATGGCAAGATGCGCGGGCCGGACAAGGATGCGGTGATGGCGGCTTTCGCCGCCGGCAGCCTGGACGTGCTGGTCGCCACCACCGTGATCGAGGTCGGCGTGAATGTGCCGGAAGCGACGGTGATGGTGATCGAGCATGCAGAGCGCTTCGGTCTCGCCCAGCTCCATCAGCTGCGCGGCCGGGTCGGGCGCGGCGAGAAGCCGTCGAGCTGCCTGCTGCTGTTCGAGTCGAACCTGACCGAGACGGCGCGGGCCCGGCTGAAGACGCTGCGGGATACCGAGGACGGCTTCATCATCGCCGAGGAGGATTTGCGCCTGCGTGGCGCCGGCGAAGTGCTCGGTACGCGTCAATCCGGCCTGCCTGGATTCCGGATGGCCGATCTGGCGGTTCACGGTGATCTGCTGGCGGTGGCGCGCGACGACGCCCGTCTGGTGGTGGAACGTGACCCCAACCTCGCCAGCCAGCGCGGGCAGGCGTTGCGGACCCTGCTCTACCTCTTCGAACGCGACGCGGCGGCCAAGACCTTGCGGTCTGGCTGATCACGGCCGTCGTTCTGATCCGGCCCACTCTCGGCCATCGGCTCCACCAGGGTCGGGCGGCGCTCGGGCGGAACGACGATGCCGCCGGACATCACCAGCTTCAGGCCGTCTTCCACCGACATGTTCAGCGCAGTCACCTCGCGCCGCGGCACCATCGCCAGATAGCCGGCGGTGGGCGGAGCGCAGGGGATGAAGACGTTGACCATGTCCTCTGCCTGTCCGGCCAGCTGCAACTGCACCTCCGGATGGGCATTGCCGGTGATGAAGCCCAGAGACCACACGCCGGGACGCGGATACTGGACGATCACCACTTCGCGGAATGCATTGGATTTCTTGGCCAGCACCGTTTCGAAGATTTGCTTCACCGCACCATAGACGGAGCGGACGACCGGCATGCGCCCGACCACCCCTTCGCCGACGCCCAGGACCAGGCGTCCGACATAGCCGGCAGCGAAGGCGCCGATCAGCGTCACGACCACGATCACCACCAGCAGCCCAAGGCCGGGGATCGAGAAGGGAAGGTAATTTTCAGGGTTGTAGGCGGTGGGGATCAAGGGCCTGATATGGCCGTCGATCAGCGAAACGAACCACCAGGCGATATAGGCGGTGATGGCGATCGGAGCAGTGACCAGGATGCCGGCCAGGAAATAGGCGCGCAGGCGTCCCATGAAGCCGATGCCCTCGCGGCGGTGCCGCGCCGGTTCCGCCGGCTGGAATTTCTCCTGTGCCTTCAGGTCTTTCTGATCTCCGCTCACGCCTGTCCATCCGCCCGTCGTCTGCCCGCGCCATAGTGGGGCAAGCGCGCGCCTCTCTCAACTGCCGTGTGGAGCGGACGGGATCAGCCGACAAGCGAACCGGCGATCACGCTCACCAGGGTGACGGCACCGGCGATGGCGGCGCCGTCGACATGGTTGGGGAAGGCCTGCCAGAACTCTTCGCCGGAGATCGGTTGTGGCGCGTCGAACTCGTCCATCGACAGGCCGGCGGCCATCCCGCCGCAGGTGCGGTCGGCGATCGCGCCCGACAGATGGGCCATAGCGACGGCCAGATAACAGAATGTGGTGAAGTCCAGGAGGAAGCCGAGCGTGCTGGTCGATTCGCCCAGCGGGCTGGCCGTGAAGCCGGTGGCGGCGACCGTGCTCGCCATGGCGATGGACGCGGCGAAGGGGATCAGGGCGACGGACAGCAGGCGATGGGAATCGATGCGGCGTGCGGTGGGCACGGGGAACAGGCTGGGCATGATCGACGCTCCGGCAACAGGTGAGGGGGCGGAGGAGGGCTGGTCGGCGGGATTTGAGTCCCTTCTGCCCGCTCAGCGTTAACGGAGGGTTGACATCGCCCATTGGTCACAACGCCTTCCCCCTTTGTGCAGGTCGAGCTATCCTTTCGCGCAACAAGCAATCCGGGCCGGAGGCCGAAACAGTCCCGTGTCTAAAGCCGAATTGCCGCACGAAGACACTTTGCCCGAAGCGCCGCCCGGCGGGTTGGACCGGATCGCGCTGCTGCGTCCGCTGACTGCCGAGCAGCGGTTGGCCGTGGCGCGCCAATGCCGCTGGCGCCGCTTTGCCCCGGACGAGCAGTTGATCGACCATTGGGCGGACACCCGCGACGTCGCCTTCATTGTGGATGGGCGTGTGCGGGTGGTCAGCCACTCCGCCGGTGGGCGCGAGGTGAGCTTCAGCGACATCGAAAGCGGGGAGTTGGTCGGGGAGATGTCAGCGCTGGACGGCCGACCGCGTTCGGCCTCCGTCGTGGCGTTGGGGGAGGGGACGTTGATCGCTTTCCTGCCGGCCCGGCCCTTCCAGCAACTGGTGGCGGCCCATCCCGAACTGGCGATGGCGATGATGCTGCGGCTGTGCGACAAGCTGCGGAGCGCGACCGACCGCATCATGGAACTGTCTACGCTGGGCGCCAACAACCGCATTCATGCCGAGCTTTTGCGCCTTGCCAAACGCGGCACGCGGCGGGGGACCTCGGCGATCATCGCTCCCATTCCGGTCCATTCGGACATCGCTGCCCGCGTCAGCACGACCCGTGAGACCGTCGCCCGTGTGCTGAGCGATCTGACCCGCGATGGAGTATTGGAACGGCGCTCCGATGCGCTGGTGGTGCGTGACCTGCCAAGGCTCGAACTGCTGGTCGAGGATGTTCGCGGCGGCACATGACGCGCCGATGGTCGGATCCTGTTCTCTTCGGGGCCGGGTTGATCGAGAAACAAGTCCAAAAATGAAAAGGCCGCGGCCGCCCGTGTGAACGGGCCATGCCGCGGTCGCCTTTCGGATCCGGTCGAGGTGATGCGCCGACGTCAGCGCTGCAGCGAGCGGAACAGGATCGCCATCGGGGTGGCCTGCACCCAGTCCGTCAGGAATGTGCCGACCGGACGCATCACGATGGCCGCCGGGGTGGCTTCCAGCCAGTCCGCGGCGAAATCGCGGACCGGATGCAGCGACAGACCGTCGTCCTGGATGTCGTGATCACCGCGATGAAGGCTGAGGCTGCTCATGATGGTCTCCGTTGAAGAGAGCGGGAAGGTTGGCGCCGGGATCAGTGCTTCAGCAAGCCGAGAACGATGCCGGCCGGAGTGGCGGCGACCCAATCGTGCAGGAAGGCCGCAACCGGGCGCAGGACCAGATAAGCCGGAGTGGCTTCGAACCAGGCCACCGGGAATTCGGCGACGGCATGCAGGGCATCGGTCGAAGCGTGGTTGTCGGTGCCGGGCTGGAAAGTGGCGGTGGTCATGATCGGTCTCCATCGAGCTGATAAGGGGACTGTATACTGGTATACCCAATGCCAAATGCGTTTCCTTTGCATTGCTGGTTGCTGCAAAAATTACAGCTACCCCGAGATTTTCTCGGGCAAATCATTTGATGTACTGGTAATCGGCAATCCCAACAATCTATCGCCGGCTGGAGGGGCGGACGTGGTCTAGCCGCACGGCTTATATATTCGGACGACCAACCAACATCTTGACAGTTCGGGCAGAAAAACCGACTTCAAGTCCATGGTTCAATATATCGGTCCTGATCCGCTCCGCAGCCTGTACGAAGCCGTGCAAGCCCTGCGGCGCGAACCTTCCGCTGCTCCCGAAGCCTCACGCACGGCAAAGCTGCTTGCGCAGGGGCGTGCCCGCATGGCGCGCAAGGTGGGGGAGGAAGCGATCGAGGTGGCGATCGAGGCCATGCGCGGCGATCGTGACGCGCTGGTGATGGAGGGGGCCGACCTTCTCTACAATCTCGTCGTCCTGCTGGCGGACCTGGAGATCGCGCCCGACGAAATTCTGGCCGAACTGCGCCGGCGGGAACTGGCCTATGGCATCGCGGAAAAATTGCCTAAGTCCGACGATCCCATCAACGGTGTTTCACCCGCAATGGCCAAACGCGACAAGCGCCGCGACTAAGCAGGTTTTCCGAACTCCGCCCACAGATGGGCGGGCTCGGAAAAGCTGCAAAACCATAGAGTCCGCAGGTTTCTCCAGGCCGGGCCTGTGGCCCGATCTGGAGAAACCTGCTTAGGATGCCTCGTCCTCCCGCGGAAAGACCAGGTCGAAGCGGGTGCCGTCATTGTGGGTGAAGCGGTACTCGCCGTGAATTTGGCGGGTAAAGGCGCGGATCAGATCCATACCCATGGATCGCCGTGCCGGCCGGGGCGCAGGCTCCGGGTCGGGAGCGCCGGTGCCGTCGTCCTCCACCGTCAGGTGCAGCATGCCGTCCTCCGCCATGAAGGTTATGGTGACGGTGCCGGAACAGCGATCCGCAAAGGCGTGCTTGAAGGCGTTCGAAAGCACCTCGTTGAGGATCAGGGCGAAGGGAACCACCCTGTTCACGTCGATGGCAACCGGCTCGACGTCATGGCGGATGGCGATCTCCCGGCCTGGGCGCCTGTGGAAGCTGCTGAGATGGCCGACCAGTGCCTCGATGAAATCATCGATCCGGACCGAGGACACTCCGGTGGAGCGGTAGATCTGCTCATGGATCAGTCCCATGGTGTTGATGCGGCTCAACGCTTCGCTGAACGGCGCTTCCAACTCCGGCGAGCGCTGCGCCTGCAATTCCAGCAGGCTGAGAATGACCTGCAGGTTGTTCTTCACCCGGTGATGGATGTCGCGCACCAGCACCTCCTTGTCGGCCAGCGCCTGGTCCAAGTGGCGGGTCCGTTCGGCGATGCGACTCTCCAGCGCTTCGTTGGCACTGCGCAACGCCTCCTGCGCATCGGCGGCCTGCCGAGAACGGCGCACCGCGATGACGCCGAGCAGTCCAAGCAGTCCGATCGACGGGATCGCGAACAGGGCATAAGGCGCCACCCGGTCGCGCCATGCGGCGTCGATGGAGGCGACATCGGTGCCGTAGACCACATAGACCGGAAGATTGGGAACCTTGCGGCGGGCCAGCACCCGCTCCACCCCGTCGAAGGAGGTCACGGCCCGGAAGGTGCCGTTGGCGTCGGGCGTGGTGAGCAGTTCAGGAAAATGGCCGATCTCGGTGTCGTTCGGGGCGCTGTTCAGCGGTTCCCGGACAATTGCGCGGCCGTCGTCGCGCAGAAGCAGGACGACGTCACGGGGATCATGCAGGACTGACCGGTAGAAATCGGCGAAATAGCCGGGCAGCAGAGAGATCTGCGCCACTCCCTGGAACCGGTTGCCGGGCAGTTCCATCCGGCGGCTGAGGGTGAAGAATATCTCCGAGAGGATCTTGCCGCTCAACCGCGGGCCGATATGGATGGCGTTCCCGGCCCCGAGATGGGCACGGAAATACTCTCGGTCGGCAGCGCTCAGCACGCGCATCGGCCATTCGAAGCTGCTGGCGCGGACACGTCCCGCCTCGTCGATGATCCAGTAGGACTGAACCTCCGGCGTTTGCGATGCCAGCGCCTTCAGTCGTTCGTGCAGCAGGGGGGAGGCGTCTATCCGGTCCCATCCCAGATCGTCGACCATCCATTCCAGGTGCGACAGCGTCATGGCGTGGATGCCGAGAGTCCGTGCCGCATGCTCCTCCAGAACGCGGGCGATCGCGGCACTGCGGTTCTCCGCCTCCGTCATCACCTGGCTGTGGTACTGGTGGGACGCGAACGCCAGCATTGCGACCGTTAGGGCAAGGGCGACTGCCAGCAACGCCAGGACCGCAGGCGAGGCGGTCTTGCGTCCCATTCGAACCGCATCCGGCCCGTGCCTGCATGTCGGAGTCCCGGCAGCGCGCGCATTCTGTTCGAAGCCGGCAGGGGGCATCTGGACGTGGCGTTCCGTTGGAGGGCGATGGCTACGCTCAAGCATAGCGCAACGCCGCTCATTCGTCACCCCGCAACCAAGGGATGATTTGATATAAATGACTATCTCGCCATGGTCGGATTGCTGCGCGGGGACTCCGTCTAATGGCGCGCAGCAGTGGGAACTAACAGTGGGAACTCGGAAGGAAACCATCCGAGCTCTACGGATAAAGGGAAGTGCTGAGGCGCGGTGCTTCCGGTTGAAAGCCCTATGGCCGTAAACACACTGAGCTTATCCGTACAGAATCATCCGTTCATAGTCGAAGCGGCATCTTCTTTCAGAAGATTATCAGCTGCCGGCGACAATCTTCTGTCATATGCGACAAATTGAAACGAATGCTATCGAGAGGGCCGAAACGGCCTTGGAAGTGGTCGCGTACAATGCTTCCATCACAGCTGGACAACGTACGGGGGCGGGTCAGGCGGGAGGGCCGGGGCCAACCTGCAGGCTACGGGAGGGGGAATGTCGGGTATGGAAGGAGGACCGGATGACGAACTGCTGTTCGGTCCTGAGGATGGGGCCGTCACGGCGGTACGTCCCCACCGGCCGTCCGGCTTGCCGTGGCCCATCCTTGTGGTGGACGATGATCCGCAGGTTCATGCGATGACCGCAGTGCTTCTGCGCGATTTCGACTTCGATGGCCGTCCCTTCGAGGTGGTCAGCGCCTTGTCGGCGGAAGAGGCGAAGGCAGTGCTGGAACTGCGGCCGGATCTTCCCGTCGCCCTGCTGGATGTGGTGATGGAGACGGAGGATGCCGGTCTCCGGCTGGTGCGCCACATCCGGGAGGAGTTGAGGAACCAGCGCATGCGCATCATCCTGCGCACCGGACAGCCAGGGCAGGCGCCGGAGCGCGACGTCATCGTCGGCTATGACATCAACGACTACAAGGCCAAGAGCGAACTGACGGCACAGCGCCTGTTCACCACGCTGGTCAGCGCGTTGCGGGCGTGGCGCGACATCGTGACGATCGAACGCAACAGGCAGGGGCTGGAGCGGATCCTGAATGCATCGGCCTCCCTGTTCGAAATGCGGTCGATGCGCGCGTTCGTCGAACAGCTGGTGGAGCAGATCGCACGCCTCGTCGATCCGGGCAGAAGCCCGTCCGTGCTTGCCTGCCGGCCGCTGGAGCGCGGTGACGGCAGCCGGTCGGTGGCGCTGGTGGCCGGACTTGGGGTGTTCGCCCGCAGCATCGGCATGCCCATTGCCGAAATTCTTCCGGCCGGCGCGGCAGCAGAAATCGAGGATGTGCTGCTGAGCCAGCGCAATCTGTACCAGGACGACCGGTGTGTCCTGGTTTTCCGAACACGCGAGCATGGCGTGACGGTTTTTCGGCTGGAGCGGGAGGAGCCCTATACCCCCGACGAGCACCGGTTGCTGGAGCTGTTCTGCAACCGTGTCGCGATCGGTTTCGACAATGTCTGCCTGTATGAAGAGCTGGTGGCGCTCAACCGTTCGCTTGAGCAGCGCGTGGAGGAGCGCACCACCGAATTGGCCGCCAACCAGAAGGCGCTGATCCTGGCCAAGGAGAGGGTGGAGCGCGCGCTGGAGTGCGAATTGCTGGCACACGACCGGCAGCGCCAATTCCTGGGTATGGTCAGCCATGAGTTCCGCACCCCGCTCGCCATCATCGACAGCGCCGCCCAACTGCTCGCCATGAAGGCTGAACAGGTGGAACCGGAGATGCTGGAAAGGCTGGCGGTGATCCGTGGCAGCGTCCAGCGATTGACCGGCCTGATCGACGTCCATCTGACCGACGAACGGCTGCAAAGCAATGCGCTGGTGCTAGAGCGTGCTGAAGTCGATCTTCCCGACTTGATCCGCAGCGTCGTCCGCCCCTTCTGCGTCGCCTACCCGGATCGTGAATTCCGGATGGAACTGGATGGGTTGCCGCGTCGCGTGGAAATCGATGCCCATCTCATCGGACTGGTCATGACCAATCTGGTCAACAATGCGGTCAAGTATTCCGGATCGGACAGCGCGATTCTGCTGCATGGCGATGCCGATGGCGCGATGGCCGTGATCGAGGTGACCGACCATGGCCGGGGGATACCGGCCCCGGAGATTCCGCACCTGTTCGACCGGTTCTTTCGCGGTTCCGGCGCGTCGGGCATTCCTGGGACAGGCATAGGACTGCACACGGTGCAGCAGATCGTCCTGCTTCATGGTGGTGCCGTGGCGGTGGACAGTGAACTTGGACGGGGATCGACCTTCCGGGTCGTCTTGCCGGTGTGATGGCACCGGATGTCGCGCCTGTTCAAAAGGCTATGGCCCTTTGGCTTAGGGAGTGAGATAGTCGGCGTATGTCAGGCACTGACGGAAAATCCGGCGGCTCCCATGCTTGCACAGCAGTATGCGGCTATAAAACGCGATCTTGATGACAAGGGTATCCTGTTTTCCTTTAGCGGATACTTGTCCGAAGGGATACTTTATTCCTTGGGCGAGGCTTTGCGGGAAAAGATGGCTTTGGAAGAGGCTGATGGACCCACCATACGCAGGGTCTTCTCCGTGTTTGTCGAGCAGATGCAGAACATCATCCGCTATTCGGCGGAAAAGATGTCCGGCAGGGCCGGCCATCCGGTCGAACTCAGCGCTGGAATGGTGACCATCGGGATGGAGGACGGCAAGGTCTTCATCGTCTGCGGCAACACCGTGCGCAACGGCGACGTTCCACGCCTGAAGCAGAGGTTGGACCATCTGAAGAGCCTGGACCGCAACGGTATCAAGAGCTACTACCGTGAACAGCTTCGGGAGGACCCGGATGACGGCAGTCGCGGTGCGACACTTGGCCTGATCGAAATTGCCCGGCGGGCCAGCGATCCCATCGATTACGACTTCGACGCGATGGATGCGGACCGCAGCTTCTTCTGCCTCAAGGTCCGCGTCTGAGCGGCCGAATCAAGCGACGAGCCATGGACAGCCTGATCATCCCCGCCACCGGACGCACGCCGGGCGTCTCCTTCGATTTCGTCGGCGGCCATTTACGCATGACGGGCGAATCCTATCCCGACGATGTCGCCGGCTTCTTCGGCCCGGTTTTCGACGCATTGCGTGGCTACCTGTCCTGCCCCGATGGCGGTCCGATCCGTTTCGACATGGAGTTGCTGTACTTCAACAGTTCCAGTGCCAAAGCGTTGATGAACATCCTCCAGATGCTGGAGACCGTTGCCAAGGCCGGACGGCCGGTGACGCTGACCTGGTGCGTGGAGGAAAATGACGAGTCCATGCGCGAACTGGGCGAGGACTTCGCCGAGGATTTGCGTCATGTCGTCTTCCGTATGCGGGAGATCCCCGCCGGCGGCGGACCATGAACTTCAACCTCTTCGCCGCGGAGGAGGAGGCCCTTGCCAAAGCCCGCGCGCTGGAGACGCGGCTGGAGGCGCTGGCGCCGCAGTGCCTGTCCGAATTCCGTGAACTCGTCGCCGCCTTCGAACTCAGCACCAGGGAGCAGCAGCGGCTGGTGCGGGTCAGCGATCGGCTGCAGGCACAGTTGAGCGACGCAAACCACGAGCTGGAACGTCGGCGCACCGAGGCAGAAGCCGCATTGGAAAGCCTGCGCGAGGCGCAGGAGGCGATGGTCCAGTCTGAAAAGCTGGCTTCCCTCGGTGCGCTGGTTGCCGGAGTTGCGCACGAGATCAACACACCGGTCGGGATCGCCGTCTCCTGTGCGTCCCATCTTGCCGATGCGACCCAGACCCTCCGCCGCCGGGCGCAGGAGGGAGAACTGGGGAAGGCGGAATTCGCCCGTTACCTCGCCACCGCCATCGATACCACCGATCTGATCCTTGGCAATTGTGAACGGGCGTCGCAACTGATCGCCGGCTTCAAACAAGTCGCGGTCGACCGGGCCAGCGCAGAGCGGCGCGGTGTCAATCTCGCCGCCTACATCCAGGATACGCTGGTCAGCCTGCAGCCGAAGCTGCGACCGTCCGGCCATGTGGTGGCGGTCAACTGTCCCAGCGATCTGGAATTGGACAGCTATCCCGGCGTGCTGTCGCAAATCCTGTCGAATCTGGTGATGAACGCCCTTACCCATGCCTTCGCCGACGGGCGGCCCGGTGACATGGCGATTGCGGTGGACCTCCCAACCCAGGAGACCGTCCGCCTGTGCTTCACCGACAATGGCCGCGGCATGAGCGAGGAGGAGCGTGCCCGGGTGTTCGAGCCGTTCTTTACGACTCGCCGTGGACGCGGCGGCAGCGGACTGGGGCTGCACATCGTCCACAATCTGGTGGTCGGTGTTCTGAAGGGATCGATAACGGTGAACAGTGCGCTGGACCGAGGGACCAGCTTCACGCTGCTGTTTCCGCGGCGGACACCGGGGAAAGACTGACCTAGCCTTGTGCCGCGCCCATCACCCGAATTGGCGCGGAGAAGACGTAGCCGACGCCATGGACCGACTTCAGCGGGGCGGGGCCGCCGATGGCACCCTCCACCTTGTGGCGCAGCCGGCCGACGACGGTGTCGATGGAGCGGTCTTCCGGGTTCCAGCGGCGATTGTACAGAGCCTGGGAGATCTGGTCGCGAGTGGCCGGCTTGCGTGCTTGGGCGGCCAGCAGGCTGGTCAGTTTCATCTCCATGCTGGTCAAACTGATGCGGATGCCGGAGGGATTGGTCAGGCTCCATTCCGTTGGATCCAGAGACCAGCGCGCCTCGTCCATGCCGTCATGGACTGCGTCCGCGGGCACGGTGGTGCCCGTTGCCTGGGCCACCGATTCGGCCGCGCGCTCACTCAGTCGACGCAGCAGGGATTTCACCTGCGCTTCCAGTTCGCGCAGTTCGACAGGTTTCACCAGATAGGCATCGGCGCCGATTTCCAACCCGACAACGCGATCGACTGTTGAACTGCGGGCGGTGACCATGATGATGCCGGCGCCATGGCCATCGCGCAGACGCGCGGCGATCTTGAACCCGTCCTCGTCCGGCAGGTTCACATCCAGGACAACGATGGACGCGTTATGGCTCTGCAGCAGACGGTCGAGTTCCGCACCGTCGCGTGCGCCGATCACATGAAATCCGCAGCCCGTCAGGTATTCCACCATGTCGGACCGGAGCGAATTCTCATCTTCGACCACGACGATCGTCGGACCTGCCATGCCGTGCTCTCCCTGATGCCGCGACCATGAATACCACCGCAACGGGTGGACCATACCCCAGAATGACTAAACTTTGAAACAAAGTTGATGCGTTTCGGAAACCACCCCTGCGCCTATCCCTGACCTGTCGCAGACGGCGCGTCACAACCTGTTACAAAAGGTGACATCTCTGTAACAGATTTGCGCAATCGGTCCATGTCTTTTATGCGGCTCGCCGACCGGAATCCGGTCGGTCAGCGGCGGCTGCGTCGGTCAGCCGCACGCGGAATCCGAATAGTGTTATGTCGTCGCGCTGTTCGCGCCCGGACTGGAAATGGTCGAGGGAGCATTCCAACTCCGACTTCAGCCGATCCAGCGGACCGGTGCCGCCCCGCCGGAGCATCTCCCGCAGGCGGACTTTGCCGAAGCTGCGTCCGTGCTCGCCGCCGCTCTGATCGGTCAGCCCGTCGGTTCCCAGGATGAAGGTCTGACCCGGTCGCAGGCGAATGCTGTGATTCGTGAAGCACGACTCGGCACCACACCGTCCGGCGGGCTGCCCGGCCGGACGGTAACCCAGGCTGCGCCGGTCGCCGCGCAGCTCCGCCACGCCCTCGTCGCTGACGACCAGCAAGGGAATGCGTGCACCCGCGTAAACCAGCCTTCCTTCTGCAGGCTGGATATGGCAGAGCGCGAGATCAAGCCCGTTGTCGAAACACTCGGCCCTGCTGCGGGCTTCACCCTCCTGGTGCAGGGCGGCGCGTACCTTGCGGTCGACGGCGGAGAGCACCGCAGCCGGATCGGACGCGCCCATAAGGTCCAGCGCGTTGTTCAGCATCGCGCTGGCGGTCATCGTCATGAAGGCGCCGGGCACGCCATGCCCTGTGCAGTCGGCGACCGCGACGACGTATCCGTCCTGTACTTCCCGGCAGACATAGAAATCGCCGCTGACCACGTCGCGCGGACGCCACAGAACGAAGTGTTCGGTAAGGCCGGCCGACAGGGCCTCTGTCGATGGCAGGATGGCGGACTGGATCAGCCGAGCGTAGTTGATGCTGTCCATGATGGCGCGGTTGGTGGCGGCCAATGCCTCGGTCCTTTCGCGGACCCGGCTTTCCAGCGTGCCGGTATGCTCTTGCACAGTGGCGGCCATTCGGTTGAAGCCGTCCGCCAGCACGCCGATTTCGTCGCTGCGGCCAGTCCCCATGCGAGCCCCGTAGTCGCCGCGCGCCATGGCGCTGGCCAGCTGGGTCAACCGGCGCAACGGGCGCAGCACCATGCGGTCAAGCGTCAGGCCAAGGGCCGCCATCGCACCCAGCAGAGACAGCACCAAGAGTCCGACCACCGGTATCAGCGCATCGAGGGTCGCCTGCCGGACCTCTGCGGTCGAATAGGCGATCTGCAGGGTTCCGACCGTCTGGACCCGTCCCTCGCGTCCGTGCAGGACGATGGGCCGTTCGACGGTGATGAGTTCGGCGTCGCTCTCGCCGCCAGCACCGATATCGGCGAGAGGCACGTCGCGGTCGGCTTCAAAGACCCTGATGGAGCGGATGGCGGGATCGCGGCCGGTCAGCGCCTCGATCATACGCTGGGCACTGCGGCTGTCGAGTTCCCATACCGGGCCGCTCAATGCGTCGGCCTGGGTCGCCGTGACGAGTTCGGCACGACGCAGCAGGTCCTGGTGGCGTTGGCCCTCGACGATCCATTCCGACAGCAGCACGGCTGCCGATCCGATGGTCGCGGTTGTCAGCAGGATGGCTCCGGCCACCCGCGCCAGCAGGGAGGAGCGGCGTTTCATGACAGGATCCCGCTCCGCCGCCACAGTGTTTCCAGCTGCCCGTCCGCGGCGAGCCGGTCGAGCAGCGTATCGAGCCAGGCGATCGTGACGGGGCCATCCCGTCTGGTCAGGAGGGTATGCTCGTAAATCTGGTCGGACCGCTGGGACACCACCAGCTGCCGGGCCAGTTCGGGTTCGCGTTGCAGGAAGCGGCTCAGGAAGGAGCGGGTGACGATGGCAAGATCGGCACGGCCGGCGACCACGCTGCGGACATTGCCCTCATGAGTCACCGTTACACGGGTGCGGAACCGCTGTTCGAGGATCTTCGGGTCGGCCTCGAACCCGGCGAACGCATAATGGAAGCCAAGCCGTCCGAGAATCGACTTGCCGGACAGATCGTCGAAATAGCTCTGGTCGATCCCTGGGGCCGCCCGTGCGATGAACACTTCGGCATCGCGCAGGAAGGGACGGCTGGCCTCCACTGCCCGGCCTTCCCAGCCCCAATTGCGGCATTCGAAGGCGATCATGTCGAAACGCCCCTGCTCCAGGTCGTCGTACCGCCGCTGCGGGGCGGTGCGGACCATCTCGAATCGTCGCTCCGATTGTGTGGCGTTGAACAGGTTCAGCAGCTCACGGGTGACGCCGGCGCCCGTCTCGTCGACGTAAGGAGGAAATTCGTAAGCGCCGACCCTGATGACGGCCGAATCGCCGGAGGACGCCGCATACGCCTCGGCCGGGCGTCCCGCCAGCAGGGGCAGGCAGGACAGAAGGGGCAGCGCGGTTTGCAGAATTGTGCGGCGGGATAGCGGTCCCGTCATCGCCTACCCCCCTCATGTTACCCTATTCGGATCAAGATTAATCTACCCCGGTATGCACCGGCGCCGCAATGCGGGACATTTCCTGTTGGTGGAGGGGGGAAACAACGGCGTCCAGCCCACCATTTCGGCTGCGTGGTCTCAGGCCGCCTCCGTTGCGCGTTCCTCCTGGCGCTGCGCCAGTTCCGCGATCTCGTCGCCGCTCAGCGTCTCACGCTCCAGAAGGGCGTGGGCGATACCGTCCAACGCTGTGCGGTCGGTGCGCAGCAGGCGGCGGGCATGCTCCATGCCTTCGTCGGTGATGCGGCGGACCTCCTCGTCGATGCGCCATGCGGTGCGCTCGGACCGGGCTCCGGGCTCCGCCGCGGCATGGGCGACATAGCCGATCTCCTCGCTCATTCCCCATGCCGTGACCATGCGGCGGGCGAGGTCGGTGGCGGCGCGGAAGTCGGCCTCGGCGCCGGTGGTGACGTGATCGGGCCCGAAGACGATCTCCTCCGCCGCCCGGCCGGCCATGGCGACGGCGATGTCGGCCATCAGCTTGGCGCGCGAAACCGACACGCGGTCGCCCTCCGGCAGCCGCACGACCATGCCCAGTGCGCCGCCGCGCGGGATGATGGTGGCCTTGTGGATCGGGTCGGCCTGCGGGCAGCGCAGGGACACCAGCGCGTGGCCAGCCTCATGCACCGCGATCAGCCGCCGCTCGTGCGCCGACAGGGCAAGGCTGCGGCGCTCCGTGCCCATCAGCACGCGGTCCTTCGCCGCTTCGTAATCCGCCATGCTGACGACGACACGGCCCTGGCGCGCCGCCGACAGGGCGGCCTCGTTGGTCAGGTTCGCCAGATCCGCCCCGGAGAAGCCGGGGGTGCCGCGCGCCACCGTGCGGGCGCAGACGTCGGGAGCCAGGGTCAGCCGGCCGGCATGGACGCCCAGGATGGCCTCGCGCCCCGCCACATCGGGCAGGCCGACATGGATGTGGCGGTCGAAGCGGCCGGGGCGAAGCACCGCGGCGTCCAGCATCTCCGACCGGTTGGTGGCGGCGATCACCACCACCTCGCCGCCCTCGACGATGCCATCCATCTCGACCAGCAACTGGTTCAGCGTCTGCTCGCGTTCCGAATGGCTGTTCGATTCACCGCGCTTGCCGGCCAGCGCGTCGATCTCGTCGATGAACAGGATACAGGGCGCGCTGGCGCGCGCGGTCTTGAACAGGCTGCGGACGCGCGCCGCTCCCAGACCGACGAACATCTCGACGAAGTCGGAGCCCGAGGCGGCGAAGAAAGGCACGCCCGCTTCGCCCGCCGCCGCCTTGGCCAGCATGGTCTTGCCGGTGCCGGGCGGACCGACCAGCAGGATGCCCTTGGGCACGCGGGCGCCGGCCATGGCGAAGCGGCGCGGGTCCTTCAGGAACTGCACCGTCTCGCGCAATTCATCCTTGGCCTCGTCCACACCGGCAACGTCGGCGAAAACAGTGTTGGTGTCCTCCGGACGCACGCGGGTGGCGCGTCCCATGCCGAAGAACTGTCCGCCGCCGAGCAGCAGTCCGCCGATCAGCAGGGCTACCACCAGGAAGGGAGCCGCGCGGTCGAGCACGCGGACCGTCTGCGCCATCAGCCCGTCCGGCCCTTCGTCGAAGGCGATGGCGACCTTGTGGCTGCGCATTTCCTTCAGAAGATCGTCGGTCACCGGCATCACGATGCGGTAGCGGCTGCCATCGGTCGCCACCGCATGGCCCGTGCCGTTGGAGAAGGTGATGGACTCGATTTCGCCGCGGCCAGCCCGTTCGATCAGTGCGCTGTAGGTCGCCGTCCGTTCGTCCGCCCGCCGGCTGTGATCGTACCACGCCGCGAAGCCGAGCCACGCAGCGAGCAGGGCGGCCAGGACGGCAAGCGCGATCATCGGGCGTTTCGGCAGCGTGGGCATCTCGGCTCCGCAATATGAAGGGCTGTCTTTCGATCTATGCCATTGATGCGGGACTTGCCGCTGCTGCGGCAACCGATAACGCCCCCGGTCCCTTCTTTGACACCGTAAGCGGTGCGTTTGCGGAATGGCTCGTCACGGATCTGACGGGGATCTCAATTGGTTGCCGATAGGCGGAAGTTCGGACAGTATGATTTCTCAACCAAAGTGATCCGCCCGAACGATAAGGACCACACCGATATGGCCGAGGCCGCCGTGGCGCCCGCCCTTCAACTGGACGGCGTGACCTGCACCTTTCCTTCACCCGACGGCCGGGGACGTTCCTACACTGCCGTACAGGGGGCGAGCTTCACCGTTGCGGACGGGGAGTTCGTGTCGATCGTCGGACCGACCGGCAGCGGCAAGTCGACGATGCTGAACGTCGCCGCCGGCCTGCTGAAGCCCAGCGAGGGCCGTGCGCTCTCCTTCGGCCAGCCGGTGACCGGCATCAATCCCAAGGCCGGCTACATGTTCCAGGCCGAGGCGCTGATGCCCTGGAAGTCGGCGCTGGACAATGTCGCCGCCGGGCTGGAGTTCCGCGGCGTGCCGAAGGCGGAAGCGCGCGAGCGCGCGCTGCCCTGGCTGTCCCGCGTCGGGCTGGAAGGGTTCGGCGACCGCTTTCCGCACCAGCTGTCGGGCGGCATGCGCAAGCGCGTTGCGCTGGCGCAGACGCTGATCGTCGATCCCAAGATCATCCTGATGGACGAACCCTTTTCGGCGCTCGACGTCCAGACCCGCCAGATGATGGAGAACGAACTGCTCGACCTGTGGGCGGCGGACCGCAAGTCGGTGGTCTTCATCACCCACGACCTGGAGGAGGCGATCGCCATGTCCGACCGGGTGCTGGTGTTGTCGGCCGGGCCGGGGGCGCGGCTGATTGGCGAGTACCGCATCGATCTGGAGCGTCCGCGCGACGTGGCGGAAATCCGCATGACGCCGCAGTTCCTGGCCCTTCACAAGGAAATCTGGGGCCAGCTGCGCGACGAAGTTCTGAAGGGCTACGCCCAGACCAAGCTGCGGTGATGACATCATGAGATCCCATGCCAAACGCCTGCCCGGCCGTCCGGTCATCCTGCTGCTGCAGCTGGGCGTCCTGATCGCCTTTTTCCTGATCTGGCACGTCCTGACCGATACCAAGATCCTCAGCCCCTTCTTCTTCGGCACGCCGGGGGAGGTGCTTGCCCGCACCTGGGCGGATTTCGCCTCGGGCGTCATCTGGTATCACCTGGGCATCACGCTGTTGGAAACGGCGCTGGCCTTCGTCATCGGCACGGTGGCGGGCATCGCCTTCGGCTTCTGGTTCGCCCGCGCGCCGCTGGTCTCGCTCGTTTTCGACCCGTACATCAAGGCGATCAACGCGCTGCCCCGCGTGGTCCTGGCGCCGATCTTCGCGCTGTGGCTCGGGCTCGGCATCTGGTCGAAGGTTGCGCTGGGGGTGACGCTGGTCTTCTTCATCGTCTTCTTCAACGTCTATCAGGGCGTGAAGGAGGTCAGCCCGGTGGTTCTGGCCAATGCCCGCATGCTGGGCGCCAGCTCCCGCGACCTGTTCCGCCACGTCTATCTGCCGTCCGCCCTGTCCTGGGTCTTCTCCTCGCTGCACACCGCCGTCGGCTTCGCCATGGTCGGTGCGGTGGTGGGCGAGTATCTGGGCTCCGCCGCCGGGCTCGGCTACCGCATCCATCAGGCAGAAGGCGTGTTCGACACCGTCGGCGTCTTCTCCGGCATGCTGGTGCTGACGATCTTCGTCGTCCTGATCGATGCCGCCGTCACCATGGTTGAAAAGCGCCTTCTGCACTGGCGTCCGCAGGACAGTCATGGCGGGCAGCACTGATTTCAAATTTGGGGGAGGAAACAAATGACGCTCAAATCACTGATCGCGGCCGCCGCGGTCGCCCTGACCCTGGGAACGGCCGGATTGGCCGCGGCCCAACAGAATCTTGAGAAGACCGACATCAAGATCGCCGTTGGCGGTAAGCCGCTGCTCTATTACCTGCCGTTGACGCTCGCCGAGCGGCTGGGATACTTCAAGGATGCCGGCCTGAACGTCCAGATCAACGACTTCGGCGGCGGTGCCAAGAGCCTTCAGGCCCTGATCGGCGGCTCGGCCGACGTGGTGACCGGCGCCTACGACCACACCATCCAGATGCAGGCCAAGAGCCAGCCCATCGTGGCGGTGGCCCAGCTCGGCCGCTATCCCGGCATCGTGCTGGCCTCCGTCAACAAGGCCGGCACCATCAAGTCGGTGAACGACCTGAAGGGCAAGAAGGTCGGCGTGACCGCCCCCGGCTCCTCCACCAATTTTATGCTGAACCATGTGCTCACCTCCATGGGCATGAAACCTGAGGATGCCTCTGTCATCGGCGTCGGCGGCGGTCCCAGCGCCATCGCGGCGATCAAGCGCGGGGAAATCGACGCCATCGTCAACCTCGACCCGGTGATCAGCCAGGCGCAGGCCGACGGCGACATCACCGTCCTGCTGGACACCCGGACGGAAAAGGGCACCATGGACGTCTATGGCGGTCCCTATCCCGCCGCGGTGCTCTACATGAAGCCCGACTTCATCAAGGAGAATCCCAAGACCACGCAGGCGCTGACCGACGTCTTCGTCCGCACCATGCTGTGGCTGAACAAGGCCAGCACCGACGACGTGCTGAAGGTGCTGCCGGAGGAGTATTTCCTGGGCAACAAGTCGCTCTACGCCCAGGCCTTCGAGCATTCCAGGCCGACCTATTCACCGGACGGCCGCTTCACCCAGGCCGGTGCCGATGCCGCGCTGAAGGTGCTGAAGGCTTTCGACCAGGCCGTGGCGTCGACCAACATCGACCTGTCCAAGACCTATACCAACCAGTATGTCGAGGATTCCCTGAAGCGCCTGGAAAAGTGAGCCTCGCGGGCAGGGTGGGAATACCCATAGAAAAAATGTGGGCGCGGCATTCCGTCGCGCCCATTTTCATGATGCACTGCCGTTAGACTGGACGAAATCGGTCCTGATTGCTCCCGGATCAGGATCCTCCATCCAACAGCGGAGTGCCCGATGGCCGAAGTGATTTTCTACGGAATGGCCGGTTGCCCGGCAAACGCCAAGCAGAAGCAGCAGCTGATCGCCGCCGGTCATACGCTGGTTGAACGCGATCTTGCCACCGCCGAATTGACCGCCGCCGACCTCCGTGCCTTTTTCGGCGACAAGGATGTCGACGCTTGGTTCAACCGCCGTGCCACCGCAGTGAAGTCGGGGGCCGTCAATCCCGATGCTCTCGACGACAGCGCCGCGCTGTCCGCCATGCTGTCCGACCGCGAGTTGATCCGCCGTCCGCTGATCCAGTCCGGCGAGCGCCGCGAGGCCGGTTTCGACCCCACCACGCTGCATGGCTGGATCGGCCTGACATCCGGCGAGAGCTGCGACGACAAGCATGCCCGTGGCCAGTGCGACCACGGGCATCAGCATTTCGTCAAGGCACCGGCCGCCTGACGGGACTCACTCCGGCGGCACTTCCCGTGGCTTGCGGTCCTCGCCGATGGCGACGTAGGTGAACACGCCCTCCGTCACCTTGATCGGATCGGAGCCGGAACGTTCGCGCCGCACCCATGTCTCGATACGGACGCGCAACGAAGTGCGGCCGACCTTCTCGATGCGGGCGAAGCAGCTGACCTCGTCGCCGACGAACACCGGCTTGTGGAAGGTCATCGCCTCGATTCCGACGGTGGCGACGCGGCCATGGCTGCGCCGCACCGCCACCGTGCCGCCGGCCAGATCCATCTGGGCCAGCAGCCAGCCGCCGAAGATATCGCCGTTCGGATTGGTGTCCGCCGGCATCGCGATGGCCCGCAGGGCGGGGCCATTGTCGAAGTCGTATGCGTCCGCTGCGCTCATGCTTCCTCCGGCGTCACGAAAAATTCCTGCCCCAAAGCCTGTGGCACCGCACTATAAACGGCCCAGGACGCGCTTGCGCACCCCTGACGAAATTCCTATCATCCCACCATGAGCGATCTTTTCGAGAACACGGCCCCCAAGGCCGACAGCTATTCCGCCCAGGACATCGAGGTTCTGGAGGGGCTGGAGCCTGTCCGGCGCCGTCCGGGCATGTATATCGGCGGCACCGACGACCGTGCGCTGCACCATCTGGTGGCCGAGGTCCTGGACAACGCCATGGACGAGGCCGTGGCCGGACATGCCAGCCGCATCGACCTTGAGCTGTCCGTCGACGGCACGGTGATGGTGCGCGACAACGGGCGCGGCATCCCCATCGACGACCACCCGAAATATCCGGGAAAGTCGGCGCTGGAGGTCATCATGACCACGCTCCACTCCGGCGGCAAATTCTCCAACAAGGTCTATCAGACCTCGGGCGGCTTGCATGGCGTCGGCCTGTCGGTGGTGAACGCCCTGTCGGACCGGCTGACCGTCGAGATCGCCCGCGAAAAGCAGCTTTACATCCAGGAGTACAGCCGCGGCCTGCCGCAGGGTCCGCTGGCGCACCGCGGCAACGTCAACCGCCGAGGCACCACCATCCGCTTCCATGCGGATGCGGAGATTTTCGGCGAGACCGCTCATTTCGAACCGCACCGGCTGTACCGGCTGGCGCGCTCGAAGGCCTATCTGTTCCGTGGGGTGGAGATCCGGTGGAGCTGCGATCCGGCGCTGCTGTCGGTCGATGCCACCACGCCGGCCTCGGAGACCCTGCATTTCCCGGGCGGCCTGCTGGATTACCTGACCGCCGCGCTGAAGGACCGCAAGACGCTGACCCCGTCGCCCTTCGCCGGTGCTCTCGACTTCCCCAACGGCCAGGGCCGGGTGGAGTGGGCGGTGGCGTGGCCCGACGATGACGAGGGCTTCTCGCACACCTACTGCAACACCGTGCCGACCCCCCAGGGCGGCACGCACGAGGCCGGCCTGCGCACCGCGCTGACCCGCGGCCTGAAGGCCTATGGCGAGCTGACGAACAACAAGCGCGCCGGTCAGGTCACTGCCGACGACGTGATGGGCGACGCCTGCATCCTGCTGTCGGTCTTCATTCGCGAACCGCATTTCCAGGGCCAAACCAAGGAGAAGCTGGTGACGGCGGAGGCGCAGCGCCTCGTCGAGACCGCGGTAAAGGATCATTTCGACCATTGGCTGTCCGGCGACCCGCAGAGCGCCAACGGCCTGCTGGAACGGCTGATCGAGAAGGCCGAGGAACGGGCGCGCCGCAAGCAGTCGAAGGAGATGACGCGCAAGTCGGCCACCCGCCGCCTGCGCCTGCCCGGCAAGCTGGCGGATTGCTCGCGCAACTCCCCCGAGGGCACCGAGCTTTTCCTGGTCGAGGGCGACTCGGCCGGCGGATCGGCCAAGCAGGCGCGCCAGCGCGAGACCCAGGCCATCCTGCCGCTCCGCGGCAAGATCCTGAACGTCGCCAGCGCGTCCGTCGACAAGATGAAGGCCAACCAGGAGCTTAACGATCTGGTGCAGGCGCTGGGTTGCGGCATCGGCAAGGACTTCTCGACCGACAAGCTGCGCTACGAGCGGGTCATCATCATGACCGACGCCGATGTCGACGGCGCACACATCGCGTCGTTGCTGATGACCTTCTTCTACCGCGAGATGCCGGGCCTGATCCAGGAAGGCCACCTGTATCTCGCCCTGCCGCCGCTCTACCGTCTCAGCCATGGCAACAAGCAGGTCTATGCCCGCGACGACGCTCATAAGGACGAGCTGCTGTCGAAGATGTTCAAGGGCAAGAAGCCTGATATCAGCCGCTTCAAGGGTCTGGGCGAGATGATGCCGGCGCAACTGCGCGACACCACCATGGATCCGTCCAAGCGCTCGCTCCTGCGCGTGGTCGTGCCCAACGCCGCCGATCCGGAGGAAAAGCCGGAGTTCGAACGCACCCGCTCCCTCGTCGAGGAACTGATGGGAAAGAAGGCGGAGCTTCGCTTCCGCTTCATCCAGGACAACGCGAAGTTCGTGAAGGCGGACGATATCGACGTCTAGGTTCAATGGGTGGCTGGCAGGCGCGGTTGGGGAGCCAACACTCGCCATGCCGGCCGCGGGCTCCCATATCAAAGGCGCAAATCCCAACGGACAGCCAGATCATGCGCACGCTTCCACCGCTCGCCGCCCTTGTGCTGGGTGTGTCCCTCCTCGCCGCCTGCACCAACGAACGGGTGGTGGCAAGCGAGCCGGCCCCCGCCTATACACGCAGCGAGGTCTCCTACGCGGCGGGAAACCGTGACCTGCGGGTGGTCTTGCATGGCGACCCCTTCGGCCTGCCGCCGGAGCGCTTCGCTGAAAAGGTTCTGCCCCATATGCAGAACCGCGTGTCCGGTGTGAAGACCAACCTCACCACCACGCCGAACGAGACGGCACGGCGGGACTACAAGGTGGTTCTGGCCTTCAATGTGGCGGAAAACATGCTGAACTCCGCCCTCTGCACGGATGGGCCGATTCCGACCTCACCGCCGGGCGGTCCCATCGTCGTGCAGGGAGCGTTTTGCCGTTCCGGTGGGGCGCTGACCTCGGCCACCGGCTGGCTGGACCGGCCACAGGGGCCGGACGATTCCGATTTCCGCAGCCTGATCAGTGACATGACCTTCAGCCTGTTCCCCAGCCGGAGGGCCGACCTGTTCTGCGGCGCCATCGACTGCTGAGGGAGGAAGCGACACGTCAGTCCTGCAACAGCCAGTCGCGCATCAGGGCGGTCACCGCCTGCGGCTGTTCCATAGCCGACAGGTGCCCGCACTCCTCGACCAGCACCAACCGGGAGCCAGGGATGGCGGCGGCCATTTCCTCGTGCAGGGCGGGCGGGGTCAGCAGGTCCTGGCGCCCGCAGACCACAAGCGTGGGGCAGCGGATGGCGGCGAGGCCGGGCCGGCTGTCGGGACGGTCGATGATCGCCTCCTGTTCGCGCGCATAGCCGTCGACGCCCACCCGCTCCATCTGGGCCAGCACCGACCGGACGAAGGCCTCGTCGGCCATGCGGTCGGGGTGAATCAGGCGGGGCAGGGCGGCGCGGATCACCTGTCCGTAGCGGCCCTGGAGGGCGAGCGACACTGCCTCCCGCCGGGTCGCGGTCGCCTCCGCCGTATCGGGACGGGCATTGGTGTCGAGCAGCGCCAGTCTCTCCACCCGCTCCGGCGCTCGGCGCAGGAGCTCCAGCGCCACATAGCCGCCCATCGACAGGCCGGCTACGGCGAAGCGTTGCGGCGCCTGGGCCAGCACTTTGCCGGCCATCGCCGCGATGCTGTCGCAGTCGGCCAGTTCGACCACCTGCGGGTCCGCCACCTCGCCGAGATGCCGGACCTGATGGTCCCACAGCGCGGCGTCCAGCGGCATGCCGGGCAACAGGATCAGGGCAGGGCGGCCGGCGGGACGTTCTGACATGCATGTTCTCCCGCGTTCACTTCACCAGGGCGCTGACGACCTTGAAGACCGGCGTGCCTGCGCGTTCCATCCACTCGAACAGCACCATCTCGGTGGTGACGATGGTGACGCCGGCGGCGCGCATCCTCTCCAGCGCGGCGGCGTGGTTGGCGGGGGTGCGCGACGACACCGCATCCGCGACCAGATAGACCTCATGGCCCTGCTGGCGCAGACCCAGCGCCGTCTGCATGACGCAGACATGCGCCTCCGTCCCGCACAGCACGATCTGCGGACGCTGCACCTCCTGAATCGCGGCATTGAAGGCCGGCTCGCCGGTGCAGCCGAAGGTAATCTTCTCGATCACCGGGGTTCCGGGCGGCAGATCGGCGCGAACAGCCTCAACCGTCGGTCCAAGGCCGCGCGGATATTGCTCCGTCACCAGCACCGGCACGGACAGGGCCGCCGCTGCCTTGAGCAGCATCCCGGTATGCCGGACGACGCTGACGGATTCGTGGATGGCCGGCAGCAGGCGTTCCTGGACGTCGACCACCACCAGCACCGATTCCTGGGCACGAAGAATCATCAAATGCACCCGACCGTTCCATTTGGGGCTTGGCACCCTTGTCCAGGGCGCCGGCAATGGCGGCGACTCGCCGCAATGCCATCGCACAGCCTATCGCAGGGCAGCGATTTCGCCAACGCGGCGTGTTTCCGCGCCTATTTTCGGAGTTGGAACATCGGATCTATTGACATGGCGCCTTGTCCACCTATTCTTCGGCCTCATCCAGGCATCGGGCGATGATCGCTCGATTTGCGCACTCCAGAACAGAAACAGGTTGGATGCTTTTTTCGGAACTTGGGCTTGGCCCTGACGTCCTGCGCGCCATCGAGGACAAGGGTTACACCCAACCGACGCCCATTCAGGAACAGGCAATTCCCTGTGTCCTGCAACGCCGCGACGTGCTGGGCTGCGCGCAGACGGGCACCGGCAAGACGGCGAGCTTCACCTTGCCCATGATCGACATCCTTGCGTCGGGCCGTGCCCGGGCGCGGATGCCGCGGTCTCTGATCCTGGAGCCGACGCGCGAGCTGGCCGCCCAGGTTGCGGAGAGCTTCGAGACCTACGGCAAGCACCACAAGCTCAGCATGGCGCTGCTGATCGGCGGCGAGACCTTCACCGAACAGGTCAAGAAGCTCGACCGCGGCGTGGATGTGCTGATCGCGACTCCGGGTCGTCTGATCGACCTGTTCGAGCGCGGCAACATCATGCTGAACGACATCAAGGTCTTCGTCATCGACGAGGCCGACCGCATGCTCGACATGGGTTTCATCCCCGACATCGAGCGCATCGTCAGCAAGCTGCCGAAGAACCGGCAGACCCTGTTCTTCTCGGCAACGATGCCGCCGGAAATCCGCCGTCTGGCCGATGCCTTCCTCAGCGATCCAATGGAGATCAGCGTCGCACCGCCCGCCTCGCCGGCGGAGACGGTGACGCAGGCGATGGTCCTGGTGCACGAGATGGACAAGCGCAAGGCGCTGCGCCATCTGCTCCAGACCGAGGACGTCAAGAACGCCTTCATCTTCTGCAACCGCAAGCGTGACATCGCGGTGCTGCAGAAGTCTCTGGAACGCCACGGCTTCAATGCCGGCGCTCTGCATGGCGACATGGTGCAGTCAAAGCGGACCGAAACGCTGGAGCGCTTCAAGCAGGGCGAAATCACTCTGCTGGTCTGCTCCGACGTCGCCGCACGCGGGATCGACGTTCAGGGGCTAAGCCATGTGTTCAATTTCGATGTGCCGCTGACGCCCGACGATTACGTCCATCGCATCGGCCGTACCGGCCGCGCGGGCAACAAGGGTCGTGCCTTCATGCTGGCCACGCCCGACGACACGAAACTGGTCGGCGCCATCGCGCGCCTCATCAAGCGGGAGATCCCCATGATCGCCATCGACGGCCTGGAGACGGCCGAGTTCGGCGAGGAAGACAGCAGCTCCCGCGGGCGTGGCCGTGGCCGTGGCGGCCGCGCTGCCAAGTCTGAGGCTCGTCCGCCCCGAGGCGGCCGTGAAGATCGCGCCCCGCGCGAGGAGCGTGCACCCCGCGAAGAGCGCGCTGTGCGCGAGGAGCGGCCGGTTCGTGAGGAGCAGCGGCCTGTGCGTGAGGAGCGTATCGCTCGCGACGACCGTCCCGTTCGCGAGGAGCGTCAGCCGCGGGAATCGCTTGCCGCCGCCGAGGCGCGCCGCAGCAATGACCCGCGCCGCGACCGTGATCGCGATCGCCGCCGTCGCCGCGAAGACGATGATGACGACGTGCCGGTGATCGGTTTCGGCGACCATATGCCGGCCTTCATGCTGCGCTCCGCCCGCCCGCGCCCGACCGCCGAAACCTCGACCGACCCGTCGCAGGAGGGCTGAGCCCGTGCAGACCATCTTCGTCATGGTCAAATGCGATCTCGGCAAGGCCTATGAGGTCGCAGATCAGGCCGTGCAAGCGATCGAACAGGTGTCGGAGGTCCACTCGATCTCCGGCCAGTACGATCTGCTGATGAAGTGCTATTTGAAGCAGGACGACGACATCGGCCGTTTTGTGACCGAACATGTCCAAACCCTGCCAGGTGTGCGCGACACTTTCACCCTGATCGCGTACAAGGCCTTCGCCTGAGCACAAGTGGTGCGGAAATGGAAAGGCCGGGCGTTTGCCCGGCCTTTCTGTTTTTCGGGGACGATCGGCCGCAGCCGGCCTTACCAGCCCACCACGATGCGCGCATGCGACGGCACCGGCACGATGCCGTCCACCGCCTGTGTGTCGAACCGCCGTGCGATGTCCGCCTCCAGCGCGTCGCGCTGTGATGCGTCCAGGCCGCCCAGCCGGTGGCCGAAGCTCATGTCCAGGGCCGCGCGCCAGAATGGCTGGCCCGCTGGTGCCTTGCGGACCGGGGTCAGATCGGTTTCCGCAGTTTCATCGAACCCGGCGGCCCGCATCGCGTTGGCCAGCAGTCCTGGTTCGGCAAAGCGGAACAGAGGGTCCAGGCTGCCGTCCTCGCCAAGATGGGCGGCCACGACGTCGCCGATCTCGGCGAACAGGCCATTTGCGTGTCGCGGCCCCCACACCATGAATGCGGCCTTGCCGCCGGGGCGTAGCACGCGACGGACTTCCCGCAGGGCAGCCTCCACCGCCGGCACGAACATGATCCCGAAGCGGCATGTCACGCGATCGAAGGTGGCATCCGCAAAGGGCAGGGCGGTCATGTCCGCTGCGCTGAAGGTGGGCGCCGGTCCATCGACACCGCGGGCACGGCGTATTGCGCCGGCCATCATGCCGGGAACGAGATCGCTGCCGACCACAAGCCCAGACGGTCCGGCATGGCGCGCGGCACTCAACGCCGGCTCCCCCGCTCCTGAGGCAAGATCGAGCAACCGGTCGCCTTCCGCCAGTCCGGCAGCGTCCAGCAGCGGACGGTTCAGCTTGTCGGCCAGATCGGCCATCGGGTCGGCCCAGCGGTCCCAGGCGTCGGCACTGGCGGTCCAGCGGTCGCGCTCGCGGACGGAGTCGAGGCCTGCGGAATCGGAAAGCGGTGTCGCGGTCAATGAAGAAGCCTCGCCGTGCCGGCAACGCGCTGGACCGTGTCGGCATCGCTCAGCCGCTCGCCGAGAGCCGTCAACTCGTCGGACATCTTGCGGTTGGCGTCGGTCAGTTGTTGGATGCGGGTCTGCGCCGCCTGATGCTGCGCGGACAGGCTTGCCACCGTCTCCGTCAGCTTGCGGATCTGTTGGGACTGCCGGGCCGCCGCCTCGTTCAGGCTGCGGCGGATCGACCCGACGGCCACCAGCACGACAAGGCTGATGGTCACGCCGGCCGCAATGGCGACGATGCTGATTGCGGTGAACCAATCCATGGGCGGAAAGCTTCCGCCGATTTCACCAATTGGTCAAGCTGCCTGACAATCCGTGACCAATGCACAGATGCCGAAAACCCGACGCCATTCCAGACGCCGGGTCCGTCGGTCGATGGTTCGATTTGAGAAAGGCTGGCGGTCAGCCGACCGTGCCGCTCACCGGACGCTCTGCCTTCATGCGCAATTCCTTCAGGTGGTCGCCGAAGGCACGCAGGACCGGCATGATGCGCTGGGTCTGGTCGGTCGTGACATGGGCGTCGGTCTTCAGCACGATGGTCGGCGCCTCGCTCATCAGGCGTTTGGCACGCATCGGGCCGACCTTGTCGTCGAGGAACATGGCCATGCCCATCAGAATGCCCAGCGTGACGTCGTCGGGAGCCTTGGGCAGTGCCAGGACGTCATGAAGCTCGTTCAGCAGCGTGTAGGCGACGATGGAGGTGCGTTCGATGGTGTCGACGTCGGCGGCCATGGGCATCGGGCAGGTCCTCGGGAAACGTTCGGATGAAACGTTGCGGGTGAGACGCTGGCGGGTGACGCGGGAAGGCGTCCTTGTTTGTCCAGGGCGCCAGCACTTGCGAAATCCGTCGTTCCCGAGGGTAATCGTCACTTTATAACCAAAGTGTTAACCAACCGAACTCCGAGTCGCCCGAGTCGCATTTTTTCGAGTCGCAATCTTGCATTTTCAGCGCTTGCCACCGCCACGCGCTCTGGTCGAAAGCGACAGCTCTGCCACCTCTTCTCGCGCGGTGCTGACCAGACCGGCGGACTGTACGATTCCACGGTTGAAGGGGTGATAGGTCTGCGCGTAGATGCTGCGGATCTTTACGACGTAATCCTGGGTCTCGCGGTAGGGCGGGATGCCCTTGTACTGCAGGACTACCCCCTCGCCGGCATTGTAGCCGGCCAGGGCATGGGTGACGTTGCCGTCGAAATAGGCCAGCAGCCAACGCAGGTACTTCATGCCCCCCCGCAGGTTCTGTTCCGCGTCGAACGGGTTTATTACGCCGAAGCGCTCCGCCGTTTCCGGGATCAGCTGCATCAGCCCTTGGGCATTCTTGTTCGACACCACATCGATGCGGTAACCCGACTCCACAGCGATGACCGCCAGGACGAGATCGGGGTCGAGGCCGTAGGTCGGCGCCATCTTCTGCACCATGGCGCGGATTTCGGCGGGCGGCTTGCGGATGATGCCCCAGCGCAGGTTGGGCGGTTCGCAGCGGTCCGGGGTCTTTACGTCGCCATTTACGCTGCCGACCAGCCGCTCCGCCTGCTCGCTGCCCAGTGCGGCGGCCTTCCGCAGCCAGGCGCGGCCAAGCTCTGCGTCCTTGTTGACGCCGCCCACGCCGGCCATATGCATGCGTCCGGCCATCAATGCCGCGTCGGCATGATCCTGACGGGCCGCACGGCAGTAGAGCGATAAGGCCAGTCGCGGGTCTGCCTTCACTCCGTCGGCCCGTTCATAATGCCGGGCCAGTTCATACTGGGCTCGGACGCTGCCCTTGTTGGCGAGGGCCTCCAGCGCAGCGACGGTTTTCTCCGCGATGCCGGCCTTGGCGGGGACGGCTGCCAGAAGGCCGGACATCATCAGGGCGACAGCAAGCGCACTGATGTGCGCACGCTTGGAGACCTGCCATCTGGGCCGGTGGGGTGTGGAGGCGCGCGACGCGGATGGCGTACCGCAAAGGCTCGTGTGGTGTTCCACCAGACCCCCCAGTATGATTTTCTTGAGGCCGTTTGAGACCATCGAAAGGTGGAGGTCAGAACTCGCAAGGAGGACGCTGCCAGGCCTTCTATGCCAACTGGCTGATCTGTCTGCATAATACGAAACGGCCTGCCGGTTGCCTGCCGGTCTTCCGGAAAAACTGCTTGATATGACGCTAACAATAGAAAAATCATAGACTGATCGATATATTTCGGTCGGTATTTTTCTTTCTATCTTGGTCATGCGCCCTCCAATCGTGGTGGAGAGATAGCGAAAGACCAGTTTTTAAGCCAATGCCCGAACGGTGATTGCCCTGGGATACACGGGGTACTCTATGGGTAATCTGCCCAGATTGTATGACCCCCTAGCCTTTTTCCCAACTGGCAGCCCCTTTGTACGCTCATTACGTAGGGATCGGGCCAGATAATCGGCTGCAAATTCGACGACCGCGGATGAAGGATGCACTCTTCGTCCGTGGCCGTCGCGCCGAAGGCCCCGGCAGTGCCGGACACCGCGAAAGCGGTCGGTGCGGCCGTGGCGAACGGCATTGAAGGAGGCATCGTTTTTCCGATGGCGAACCACGTCGCGACCACCTTGAGGCAGCGAATGCGCGGCCCGGCCCCGGTCGAGCCAGTTGCCTTCGGCGCCGAGGCCGTCGGCCGGATCCGTTCGGATCGCGCACCGACCGATACTGACCAGGACCCCACCGATGCCCGCACCGGCCGCGCCGCCATCGATGGCGCGCGGAATGCCGCGGCTCAGACGGAGATACATTTGAACGTTCATGCCGAGGCCATCGAGGCCGAAGCCGGAAGCGATGCGGCCGGGAACGACGCAACCGAGATGGACGCGGCCCGCATCGGGCCTGTCGACGGTTCGCCACCCGCCGACGAATTCCGTCCCGATCCCAATGCTCCGCCGGACCCTGCGGTGATCCGGCAGATCGAAGAGGAAATCCCGCGGTTGCGCCGCTTTGCCCGCGCCATGGTGCGCGATGCCACGCTGGCGGACGATCTGGTCCAGGAATGTCTTGAACGCGCGCTGTCCCGTCTGCATCTGTGGCGCCCCGGCACCAACCTCCGCGCCTGGCTGTTCACCATCCTGCGCAATCTGCACATCAACGGGGTCCGTCGGCGCCAGCCGGTGGTCGATATCGACGCCGAAGCGCAGGCTGCCATCGGTGCGGCACCGGGGGCGCAATTCGTGCGGATGGAGCTTCGCGACCTGCGCCGAGCGCTTGCCCTGCTGCCGAACGAACAGCGTGAGGTGGTTCTGCTGATCGGGCTGGAAGGGATATCCTACAACGAGGCGGCCGACATTCTCGGCATTTCGATCGGGACGGTGAAGTCGCGCCTGTCGCGTGGGCGCCGCGCGCTCCGCCTGTTGATGGAAGGCCGCGATCCGGGGGAGGACGCCGACTCCTGATCCCGAGCAACGAGTCTTGTGAAATGCGGAGTGGCCGGATGCCCGGCTTTCATGGTCGCACTCCGTCTGCGTGTTTCACGGCGGGGAAGAAAGAATGGCGGCGTCCAGGGAAGACGCCGCCGGAGTCGGGAACAATCGAAGCATCGTCGGGGCTCGCCGGCCCTGAGGTCAGCTATGGGGAAGAATGTGTGTTGCAGCGTCGGGAGATGCCGCAATCAATCTGACCACCGGCCGCTGGCTTCATTCCGTGATGGACGAGTCAGAGGCCGGTGGCTCGGTGCGTGCTTTGGTGCTACCGCCGCCGGACCAGCCCCATGATCAGGCTGATGGCGAACAGCACCAGGAACAGGAAGAACAGGATCTGCGCAATGCCGGAACTGGCCGATGCGATCCCACCGAACCCGAGCGCGCCGGCGATCAGCGCGACAACGAAGAAAACAAGAGCCCAATAAAGCATCATATCCTCCTTCGCTCGCCCGAAGATCTGGAAAGAACCTCGAGCGTCGCGCATCAGACAAGTCATTGCCGTATCCGCCGTCCCCGTCATCCGCTTCCAATGGTTGTCGTCCTGTAAGGGAAGGTTGGCCAATGTGACGGTCAGCACAGCCGGTGCGGCGGCATTCGAAGAGCAGAACAACGCCGTGGGCATGATGTTCCCGCCGTCTGTATCGTCCGTACGATCCCAGCCCACCCGGATCACGCAGCTCTGGCATTTGTGCAACAATGGGCACTCTCGGGCGTTTCCTTCCACTGACGGCCGGCGGTTCGGCCTCCGGCGAGGATCGGCAGGAGAGGAAAAGATGAAGAGCAAACTCTGTCTGGCGGCCTTCGCCGTCGTGCTTGCGGCGGCTCCGGCCGCGATGGCGCAACACACCTATTCGAGCACCTATTCCGGCAGCACGGGTGTCGACCAGTCGACCACGCCCGGCATGGGAAGCTCCGGTGGGACCTCGTCGGATAGCAGCGTCCGCCGCACGCCCGGCCAGAAGCCGGTCGAGTTGCAGCAGACCACGCTGCTGAACCAGCTCAGTGCCGCCGGCTATGTGTCGGTGCGCGACTTCCGCAAGGAAGGCGACCGGTATGTCGCCAGCGCGATGGACCGGCAGGGGCGATGGACCACCGTGATCCTGGATCCGCATACAGCCGCCACGACGCCCACCGCAACGCCTGCCCGCTGACCTCAATTCAACAGGCGGGACCATGTGCCGGCGAGGCGGCCATAGCCTCCCGGCACCCGCAGATCATAGAGAGGCAATGGCTGCTGCAGGCGCTGTCCCGCATCTCGCCCCAGCGTGCGCACTGCCGTCTCGACGGTGCCGCCGACCGGCATCCAGCCCGAGGCCCCGATCGGCACCACCAGCGCCAGTCCCCAATCCATCCGCCCGCCGAAGCGGCTCTGGGCACCGTCCGGCCCTTCGGTCCAGGTGGCATGGGCGGTCAGGCCGATGCCGCCGTCGAAGCGGCGCATCACCTCCACCGTTCCACCCCAGTCGCCGCCGAGATAGCGTCCAAGCCGCAACGCGGTGGTGGTGTCCGCCCCCGGCGTCTCCCAATAGAGGCTGGCATGGCCGGTGCCGCGCGCATCGCCGCGGTCGATGCCGAACAGGCTGTCCGGCCGCCGCTTCCACAGCCGGTTGAGATCGAGGCCGAGGGCCCAGCGGGCGGCCAGCGGCTGGTACAGCGCCTCCGCCCCGATGCCGCCATACATCTCCTCGAATTGGCCCAGTGACAGCCGGGTGGTCAGCCCGTCCGTCGGGTTGGCGAGCCACGCCGCATAGGCATGGTCGAGCGACAGCGGGCGGTCCACATAGCGCGGCAGGTCGCTGCGCACCGGATGTGCCGCCGGCAGGGCGTTGGTATCGAGCAGGTCGAGATCACTTGCAGCGTTCATGCGCAAGCCGCCGCCCAGCACCAGCCCGCGAACGGGTTCGCCGCGCAGCATCACATCGGTGTGGGTGCGTTGGGTGAGCGTGGTTCCAAGTTCCGCCAGATCGAAGGTCGCGACCAGCCGGGTCGACAGGTCGAGCCGAGGGCGCCAGTTGGGCGAAGGGCCGGCGGACGGCTCTATGACCGCGGTGCGCCAGATTTCCTCGGAACTGCCGCGATGCCCGGCGGCGCGCTCCAGATCGCGGCGCAGCAGGGTGGTGGCGGCGGACGCGATCCCCGCCGCACCGGTGACCACGCGCAGCCTCTCCACCTGCGGCGGGGCGAGATCGGCGAGCAGCCGTGCCGCGTCACCGACTTCGCGGGCCAGCGGCAGACGCCCGCCCCCCGCCGGGTCGAGCCAGAGGGTCGCCACGTCGCCGTCGATGCGGGCGGACCGGGCGGGCAGGCCGCGGCTGCGGGCGACCAGTGCGATGGCCTCCGCCGACAGCGCAGCCCCTTCCGACGGCCGTGGCCCGACCGCAGGGGGAGGACGTTGGGTGCGGTCGGCATCCACCGCCGGATCGAAGCGGACCGACAGACGCAACATCATCCGGCGACCCTGCTCATAGGCGGCCCCCAGATCGGCCCAGGATGCCGGGCGCCAGGACAGGCCGAGGCTGTAGCGGCTGCCGGGATCGAATCCGGGCTCGTCCTGCCGTTGCGCCCGAAAGCGGTCGCCGGACGATTCCAACTTCAGGCTGAGCCCTTCCAGCGGTCCCATGGCTGGCATGTGCCATTCCGCCCCGCCGAACAGGGCCACCCGCTCGCCGCTGAACCAAGCCTCCGGTCCGCGGCTGGTTGGCCATGCCGACGGGTCGCGGTCTCGGCGGAACCGGCCGCCCAGGAAGCGCAACGGGTTGCGCAAATGCCCGGCCTCGCCGAGCGTTCCCCATCCCAGGCCGACGGTGAGGTCCACATCCCACCAGCGGCGCGACAGGGCAATGTACTCGCCGGCAAAGCGCCCCTTGCCCGGCAGGTCTAGCCCGGAGCCGGTGACGTCGCGTCCGCCGATGACCAGTGCCGGACCATGTTCGTCCTCCCGCCGCAGGCGAAACTTGAGGTCCAGGCCGGGTTCGCTGAGGCCGTAATAGCCGGGATAGGCGCTGTTGCGCGCCGTGACCTCCAGCCAGGGCAGCGGCTGCGCGGAGATGGCATAGTGACGGTGCAGATCGCCGAGCGCCGTCAACCCGCCGCTCATCGATCCGTCGGCAGCCATCCGCGCGGTCGGCATCTGCAAAAGCCCTACCCCGCCCCAATCGGACAGGCTGGATCGCGCGTCGTCGGCAAGGGCAGGGAAGGCTGCCGCAAAGATGAGAAGAGCGAGAATGCGCACGCGATGATCGCGAAGGAGCGGACAGATTGTCCGATCCTTCGCCGTTCATGCGTATGGATGCAACTGAAAAAGGGCGTCGGCGATGGCCGGGGACACTCTCAAGGCGCCTCGACCACCTCGAAGTCGTGGGTGATGGTGGCGGTCTGGCCCAGCATGATGGAGGCGGAGCAGTATTTTTCCGCCGACAGGGCGATGGCGCGCTCCACCTTGGCTGGATCCAGCTTGCGGCCGGTCACCGTGAAGTGGACGTGGATCTTGGTGAAGACCTTCGGGTCGGTCTCCGCCCGCTCGGCCTCGATGGCAGCGACGCAGTCGGTGATCTGCTGGCGGCCCTTCTCCAGGATCATCACGACATCGAAACAGGTGCAGCCGCCCATCCCGATCAGCAGCATTTCCATCGGGCGGACACCGGCGTTGCGGCCGCCGGATTCGGGCGCACCATCCATCACCACGGCATGGCCGCTGCTGGATTCGCCGACGAACATCTTGCCGTCCACCCAGGTGACGCGCGCTTTCATGACCAGTTCCTTCGTTCACGGTTGGTGTGAGTGACCGCGCGAAGCTAGGCGCGGCGGCGGATCGGCGCAAGAGGGGGGCAGGCGGCGGGGTTGCGGGTCTTGCCCTGCTGCAACGGCGGGAGCATGGTTGGGTGCGCTGCAGCGCAGCTTCACGCTGGTGATCGTCGCCGGCACCTGGGGACTGCTGCGTGTTTCGGTACGGCCGGCCATAGGATCGCTTCGGCATCGGCCACGCCACCATCCAGGTGGAGCATGACGGCAACTGCTGCCGTCTGGCTCCGGCGGACGTGGTGTGAGTGATCAGGCCTGTTCGCGGGCGAGGCGGCGGGCGTTCGCCCGCACCTTCCGGTAGGCGGGATTCATGCCGGCGGCGGCCAGAGCAGCCGTGGCCTCGATCAGGCGCAGGTTCGCGTGGATGCCGGCATCGACCGCGTCGGCCAGCAGGCGCTGCTGGACGTCGACGATCTCCACCGGATTCTTGCAAGCGGCAAGGCCGCCGATGGTGACGGCAGCGGCCTGGGTCTGCTTCGTCACCATGGTGAACCAGGCCTGCCCGAACTCGCTGAGGCCGGTGGCGACGGCGTGGAAAGCCTCCACCGCCGCTTCGACCTTTTCGGATCCCATACGGATGAACTCCGGGTTGGCGAAGTCGATGGGGTTCGACATCGCTGCCGCCATCATCGCCGTGCGGTAGCCGATGGTTTGCGCCGCCGCGACGCCCATTTCGCTGCCGCGAAGGCCGGTTTTGGTGAGCTGGCCCGCCACCGCGAGAAGCCTGTCGGTGGGGTGGCCGTTGCCGGCGTTCTGTCGTGACATGGGCGTCGCCTCTCTCAAATCGTTGCCGGAACCTGGGCTGCAGCCTCAACGCTGCACTGCAACATAAGTTCCGGCACGATCTTTACGCCTCGGCGAGCGCGCGGTCGAGATCTTCGATGATGTCCTGCGGGTCCTCCAGACCAACGGACAGGCGCAGCAGGCCGGGTTCGATCCGGGCGGCGACCTTTTCCTCGTCGGTCAGCTTGGAATGGGTGGTAGTGGCGGGGTGGGTGATCAGGCTCTTCGAATCGCCGAGATTGTTGGAGATCATCACCATCCGCAGGCCGTTCAGGGCATTGAACGCCTCGGTCTTGCCACCCTTCAGGAAGACCGACAGCATGTTGCCGCCGCCGGTCATCTGCTTGCGCACCAGATCATATTGCGGATGGCTGGGCAGCAGCGGGTAGAGCACCTGGGCGACCTTCGGATGGCTTTCCAGGAACTCCGCCACCTGCAACGCCGCCGCCGACTGGGCATGCACGCGCAGCTCAAGCGTCTCCATGCCCTTCAGCAACAGCCAGGAATTGAACGGCGAAATGGTCGGGCCGGTGTGACGCAGGAACGGATGGATGACGTCCGACCCGTACTTCCTGTCCTTGGCCAGGATGACGCCGCCCAGGCAGCGGCCCTGACCATCGATGTGCTTGGTCGCCGAATAGATGACGACGTCTGCACCGAACTCGAACGGGCGCTGCAGCACCGGCGTGGCGAAGGCGTTGTCGGCGACGACCACCGCGCCCGCCGCGTGGGCCAGCTTGCAGACGGCCTCCAGGTCGACGACCTCAAGTCCGGGGTTCGATGGGGTTTCCAGGAAGACCGCCTTGGTCGGCTTGGACAGCGCCTCTTCCCACTCCGCCAGATTGGTGCCGTCGACGAACACCGATTCGATGCCGAAGCGGCTGCACAGCTCCTTGACGATCCAGTAACAGGAGATGAAGAGCGAACGCGGCGCCACCACCCGGTCGCCGGTGCGGAGCCCGCTCATCAACGCGCCATGCACCGCCGCCATGCCGCTGGACGTGGCATAGGCCCACTCCGCCCCTTCATACTCGGCCAACCGGTCCTCGAACATCGCCGAGGTCGGATTGCGGAAGCGTGAATAGACATGGCGCGAACCGTCGTTGGCGAAGGCGCTCTCCGCCTCCTCGGCCGAGCCGTAGACGAAGCCGGAGGTCTGGTACAGCGCCTCGCAGGTCTCGTCGAACTGCGAGCGGCGGATGCCGCCATGGACCAGCTTGGACCGCGGGCGCAGGCCCGCAACGTTCGGATTGCGATGATCGGTGCGCGACATTCCGCCACTCTCCCCTGATGATCGCCGGTGGGGCGAGGCCGGCCGCAAACAAAAAAGCCCCGACCGATCGGGTCGAGGCGCGGACGCGGCTCGGACCTTTTTAGCGGGTTGTTTTACGTGGCCCGCAAGCCGGCCGACCAAATCACCACGTGGGGTCGCTTGTACGACTGCCTATGACCGCCGTCAAGTGGGGTAGCCCCGCATCATCATCGCCTCTCCTCTGCGGCGAGCGGGGATTTCGACAGCATGCCCTTCACATCTCCCAGGCTTGCCCCGCCCAGCGCCACAGCCAGCGCTCCGAAGGCCGCGGCACCGCCGGCGACCAGCAGAGCCAGGGCGGTGAACCGCATTGCGGTGGACGGCGCCTCCAGCCATGGCGCCAGCAACCCGCCACCCAGCGCCAGAACCGCTCCCATGCCCACCGCCGCCGCGGCAATGCGCGGCGCGCGGTGTTGCAGCCGGTCGTCCAGGTCGAACAGTCCGCGCTTGCGCATCGCCGCAACCAGCAGCACGACATCCAGCCATGCCGTCAGTCCGGTGGCGAGTGCGATGCCGACATGTCCCAGCCACGGCATCAGCGCCAACGCCAGCGCGGCGGTTGCAACGGTCACGATGATCGCGACCCGCACCGGCGTGACCGTGTCGTGGCGGGCGAAGAAGGCCGCGTTCAGCGACTTGACGATCACATAGGCCGGGATGCCGATGGCATAGGCGGCGAGCGCCATGGCGGTGGCGTGCGCCTCTTGCGGGCCGAAGGCGCCGCGCTGGAACAGGACGGATACCATCGGCTCCCCTGCCACGCCCAGCGCGACCGCGGCGGGCAGGCCGAGCAACAGGCTGAACTCCAGCGCGCGGCTCAGATAATGGCGCACCATTCCGTCGTCCCCGGCGGCGGCATGGCGGGCCAGCACCGGCAGAAGGGCGGTGCCGATGGCGATGCCGATGACCCCCAGCGGCATCTGGTTCAGACGGTCGGCATAGTAGAGGAACGACACCGCACCCGACGGCAGCAGCGAGGCGAGCACGATGTTCAGGAACAGGTTGATCTGCATGACGCCGGCCCCGATGGCTCCCGGCCCGATCAGCCGGAACAGCCGCCACATGCCGACGGTCATCCTTGGCCGGCGCAGGCGCAGGGTCACGCCGGCAGTGCGGCAGGCCCAGGCCATCCATCCGACCTGCACCGCTCCGGACAGGGTGACCGCCGCCGCCATCGCGATGCCCGGTTCCAGCCCCAACCGCGGCGCGACCAGCAGGGCGGCGACCAGGGTCAGGTTGAAGGCGATGGGAGCGGCGGCGAAGGGACCGAAGCGGTCCAGCGCATTCAGCACCCCGCCCAGCAACGCCACCAGCGAGATCAGCGCAAGATAGGGAAAGGTCAGCCGGGCCATGTCCACGGCCAGGGCGAACTTGGCAGGCTCGTCGGCGAAGCCGGGGGCGAGGCCGTGCATCAGCCATGGCATGACGACGACGGCCGCCAGCGTGAAGGGCAGCAGCATCGCCAGCAGCATCGCCAGCGACTCCTCGGCGAAGCGGACGGCGGCAGCCCGGCCGCGTGTCTGAAGTTCCGCGGCGAACAGGGGGACGAAGGCGACGCCGAAGGCGCCTTCGGCGAACAGGCGGCGGAACAGGTTGGGCAGCTTCAGCGCGACGAAGAAGGCGTCGGCCACCGGACCGGCTCCCAGGACCGCAGCGGTCAAGATGTCGCGTGCGAAGCCGGCCAGCCGGCTCAGCAGGGTCAGTCCGCCGACGGTGGCGATGGCGCGGGCAAAGCTCATTCCCGCGGTATAGCGGCCTGCCGGTGCGCCGCAAAGCCGGCATTTCGGTGGGCTGGCCGATGGGACGGTGCGCTGGAGCGCATAGCCGGAGCGTTCGGGGGGCGCCATCGCTGCTTCCGGTTCGCGTCGGTGGAGCAACTTCGCTGCGCTGCCACCTTGCCGGTAACGCCGTTGCGTCCGTACCTGCGTTGCGGCATGCTTGCGTCCGTCTGCTGCAGCCGTCCGCCTTTCGCCGATGGAGTGGCGGGCGGACGATCCACCGCGTTCGGAGTCTACGTGAAGCGGGCGCTCTGGCTTTTTTCCGGTTTCGGCGGGCGTCTGGTCCTGCCTGCCCTGGCGGTCGTCCTCGCGATTGCCGCGTTGTGGTGGATTCTGCTCGACCGGCTGGGGCGGGAGGAACGGCTGCTGGACCTCACGGTCCATGAAAAGACCGCCGTCGTCGCCCGCCTGGTCGAAGAGCATGCGATCTCCACCTTTCGCCGGGTCGACGACCTCCTGCTGGATCTGATCGCCAATACCGAACGCAACCGGACCATGCGCCTGGACACCCGGCGCGCCTTCGAGGAAGGGCTGGTGGTGGGGGTGCGTGTCTATGATTCGGCGGGGATGCTGACCATGGGCGGCGGACGGGCGACCTTCCAGGGCAGCGTCTCCGACCGGGATGAATTCCGCATCGCCCGCGACAGCGCGCCGCGCGGGCTGGTGATCGGCATGCCCTATGCTTCGTCGGAGACGCAGGATGTTCTGATCCCCGTTGCGCGGCGGCTGGAGTCTGCCGACGGCACCTTCGCCGGTATCGCGGTGGCCGATATTCCGGTCGAATCCTTTGTTCGTTACTACCGGGTGCTTGGGCTTCCTCCCGATGGGGCGGCGGCGCTGCTGCGCACGGACGGCGTCATCATTGCCCGCAATGTCGGATCCAGTTCGGTATCCGGCCGTGCTACCGCCAGTTCCGAACTCTGGCAGGCGGTGAAGCAGAATCCCATCGGCCACATTCGCATGGTCAGCCTGGTCGACGGGGTGGAACGGATCCTGGCATTCCGCTCGGCCCCGGACTATCCGGTGATCGCCGTCGTCGGCGAGTCGGTGGAAGCGGTGTTCGGATCCTGGCGTGACAATGCCCGCCTTTACATCGGCTGGGCGGTCGCCACCACGGTGGTGATCCTGCTGTTCATCATCGCCTTCATCGTCGAACTGCAATGGCGACGTCACACCGATCGGGCCCTGCGCGTCCGGAACCGTGCGTTGGCCTGGAGCAACGACGGCATCA